>JBBDNU010000132.1:0-19892 GCA_040877365.1 Planctomycetales bacterium | reverse complement strand
GCGGACCGGCGTCACGCCGCACCTGGCGGCGGTGCTGATCGGCGACGATCCCGCGAGCGCCGTCTACGTCCGCAACAAGGAGCGCGCCTGCGCTCAAGCGGGCCTGAAGAGCACATTGCACCGCCTTCCCGCCGACACGTCGCAGGCCCGGCTGCTCGAACTGATCGCCGAGCTGAACGCCGCGGCGGACGTGCACGGGATCCTCGTGCAATTGCCGCTTCCGGCGCAGATCGAGGAGCAGGCGGTGCTCGACGCGGTCTCGCCGCGGAAGGACGTCGATGCGTTTCACCCCGAAAACGTGGGGTTGATCGTGCAGGGCCGCCCGCGGTTTCTCCCCTGCACGCCGCACGGGATTCAGCACCTGCTCGTGGAGAGCGGCACGCGGACCGACGGCGCGCACGCGGTGGTTCTCGGCCGCAGCGAGATCGTCGGGAAGCCGATGGCCCTGATGCTGATGCAACGAGGCCGCGGGGCCGACGCGACGGTCACCGTCTGCCACAGCCGGACCCGCGACCTCGCCGCCATCACGCGCACGGCGGACATTCTGATCGCGGCGATCGGCTCGCCGCGGTTCGTGACGGCGGAGATGGTGAAGCCAGGAGCGGTCGTGATCGACGTCGGGATCAACCGCCTGCCGGACGGCACGCTCGTGGGGGACGTCGATTTCGCCGCCGTCGCCCCGATCGCCTCGGCCATCACGCCGGTCCCGAAGGGGGTCGGCCCGATGACGATCGCGATGCTGCTGGAGAACACGCTGACCGCCGCCCGCCTCGGCACGGGCGAGCGGGGGGCGTAAAGCCCTCGGCGGGCTGCGGTCACTGCTGTCCTACGGAACCACCGGCTCCGTTCGCGGTGCGTCTTCGTCGTCGTCTCGCGCGTTCACCTCGAGGTCGAAGGGCTCCGCGACCGCTGGGCCGGTCTGCGGCGTCGCCTTGACCGTGACGCGGTGCTTTCCGACGGTGGCCGAGTTCGTCGCCGTCAGCGTGATCTTCACTTCGTTCTCCCCCTGCTTGAGTTCCGCCGTCGCAGGGGAAATCGTCACGCCCGCGGGGGCGTCGAAGGCCACGTTGACCGTCTCCTTGAACTCGCTCCCGCGATTCAACTTGATCGTCACTTCATCCTGCTCTCCCTGGTCGATGTCGACCGTCGTGCCGGGGACGGTGATGGTGAAGGTGCGCTCCTTGTCGGCGGTGCGGTCTTTGGCGGCGCCGTCGGTCGCCGCGCCATTGGTGGCCGCGCCGTTGGTGGCCCCCGGCCCGCCCGGTTGGCTTTCCTTGCCGCAGCCGGCGGCGAAAATCGTCACGAGTGCCAGAATAGTTGCCAGTTTCTTCATCGCTCGCTCCTCCAGGATCCGGATGCTGAGCCGCCGCCTGCACGCATCGTCGGCGGGAATAGCCCGATCCTATCCCGCGCCAGCGAGCCGCTGGACCGGGAGGAACGCCCACCGCCCTCCGGGAATTTCACGGATCCCGCGCCCCGCGAATCACCCACCCCGCTTGGCCGCAATCCGGTCAGCCGCGACGCGCAAGTTTTTGATGTTGCGATGTTTTCGACTTTCAAGCAATGCGGGAAGATGCACGGAGGGCGAGGGCACTGGATTACCGCCTTCGCGGGAATGACGGCATCGCCGCTCACGAAGCAGCGAGCATCAAAACGCGCAGGCTGCGGAGCGCAGCGCGCCGCAATCGATCCGCCCGTCGATCCCCGGCGCGTCACGCCACCCGCTCGTGCAGGAGCGCCGCCCCCCGCAGCGCGTCCGCCCGGCCGCCGTCGCGCTCCTCGCGAAGCCGGGCGAGTCCTTCGGCCAGCGTGGGCATCGCCACGCACAGCGCTTTGCGGATCTTGCGGGTCTGGAGCGACGTCTCGCCGAGCCCGTAACCGACCGGCCGGTCATCGACCACGCGCCCCGTCGCCACGCACGGCCCGGCGAGGTCGAAGGCCTCCGCGAGACAACGCGCAAAACGGGCTGGGCTGACGCGTTCCGCCCCCGCGACGTGGAAAGTTCCCACCAGTTCCTCGACGCACGCCCGCTCGACGATCTCCGCCAGGTGCGCCGCGGCGATGGGCGTGGCGTGCGCAACGCCGCCGCCGAATCCCGGATCGTCTCCGGCTTCGAGCTTCGCCACGGTGCGTTCGAGCCAGCCGCAGCCGGCCGGATCGGGAGACCAGCCGAACGCGTTCGTGCGGACGACGAGCGCGGAGGGGCAGAACTCGCGGGCCTCCTTCTCGATCGCCCGGATCGCGTCCGCCTCTTCGCTGGGGCAGAAGCTCGCGCCGTCCTCTTCGTGAAACATCCACGGCCCGCTGAAGACGGCGTCGGAGGAGATGAGGGCGAACCGGCAACCCCGCTCCGCCGCGGCGCGGGCCCAGCTCCGCGCGACCGGCCTTGCCGCTGTCAGGTCGGCGAGAGCGGCCTCGCCGGACCAGGCCGAGGCGGCCGCCGGCCCGCAGTAGATGAGCCAGTCGGGCCGCACGACCGCCAGTCGCCGGCGGGCCGCCTCGAGATCGACGGCCGCGCCGGCGGAACACTCGACTCCGGCGATCCCCACGCGATCGTCGGAGGAGATCCCGTGAACACGGCAGCGGTCGGCGAAGTGCGCCGCGAGATTGGCCCCGGCGATCGTCTCCAGCCCGGCGATCAGGATCGTGTCCACGCGTGCCTCCATGCGGTTCCCGGTTCCCATCTGCCGGCATCCCTGCCCGCAGACCGCAGCGGCGCCGCCCGCGGGCGGCGTTCGGAACGAGGCGGGAGTATAGGGAGCGTCCCGGAAATCCGCCAAGGCCAAATCTCACTCGTAATCGACGCTGACGAGATACAGCCCGCAAGCCGGGGCGGTGTCCCCCGCCTGATCGCGGTCGCCGCTGTGGAGGATCCGCCGCACATCGTCGGCGGTCCATTTTCCGCGGCCGACCTCGACGAGCGTCCCCAGGATCGCGCGGACCATGTTGTACAGGAACCCGTCGGCGACGATGTCGAAGCACACGAACTCGTTCGAAAAGGGGACAGATCCACTTTTCACGGAGCTCGTCTCGGCCGCGTGCGATTCCGGGAGAGGAAAATGCTCCTGTCCCGTTCTTGACCAGATGCACCATTGCGCGGCGCGGCGGACGGTCGCCTCCATCACCGTCCGCACGCTCGTCGCCTTGTTCGGCCATTGCGACTCGAACGACCGGAAGTCGTGCGTCCCGACCAATGCCTGTGCCGCGGCGTGCATCGCGGCCGCGTCGAGCGTCCCCCGGTACTGCCACGCGTAGCGGCGGATGAACGGGTCGGCGATGCGGCCGTTGTGGATCACGTAGCGATACCGCTTCCGCTTCGCGGCGTAGGTGGCATGGAACTCGGCCGGCGCCTCGCGGACGTCGCGGACGATCACGTCCTCCGGCAGGAACCGCTGCAACCCGGTGAGGAACTTCTCGACGGGGATCGTCGAGGCCGTGTGGAAGTTCGCCACCTGCCCGAGCGCATGCACGCCGGAATCGGTCCGTCCCGCGGCGAGCACCCGCGCCTCCGCCCCCGTCAGCCGGTGGATCGCCCGCTCGACGAGCGACTGCACGCTGACCCCGTTCGGCTGCACCTGCCAGCCGACGTATGCGGTCCCGTCGTAAGCGAGGGTGAGGCGGATGTTGCGCACGCGAAGGGTAAGGATCGAGGATGGAAGAGGGAAGAGCGTCAGCGGGAATCGTATCGCGCCGTTCCCGGCGAACCGGCTGTCCCATGGCGTCGTCTTCGTTTTCGCGACCCGAGCCAGCCTTTCCGGCGGAAGAACGTCAGCTGGCCGACGGCCACGGCGGCCATCAGGCACAGGGCGGCGGGATAGCCGAACCGCCAGCCCAGCTCGGGCATGTTCCACCACGACGCGACGCGGTCGAAGTTCATGCCGTACACGGCGGCGATGAACGACAGCGGCATGAAGAGCGTGGCGATCACCGTCAGCACGCGCATGATCTCGTTGGTCCGCTGCGAGACCATGGCGAAATAGAACTCCCGCAGGTCCGAACAGACTTCGCGGTAGGTCTGGAGCAGGTCGAGGATCTGGATCGTGTGGTCGTAGCAGTCGCGGAGGTAGATCCGCGTGTCGCCGGTGACGAGCGCATGCGGATCGCGGACAAGCTGATTGACCGCCTCCCGCAGCGGGGCCATCGCCCGCCGCAGCACGAGCAGGTCCGAGCGGATGTGCTGGATCGACGAAAACGACTGCGGCGCGTGGCCGTGCGAGAGATCCTCCTCGATCGCGTCCAGGCGGTCGCCGTACTCCTCGGCCACCGGGAAATAGGCGTCCACGGCGGCGTCGATCAGCGTGTAGACGAGGTAGTCCGGCCCGAGCTGGCGAATCCGGCCGCGGCGGGTCCGCAGCCGCTCCCGCACCGGGTTCCAGCAATCCCCCACGCGCTCCTGAAACGTGACGACGAAGTCCTTCCCCAGGAAGATGCTGATCTGCTCGGTGCGGGCGTATTGCGGGTCCTCGACGATCCGCACGACGATGAACAGGTAGTCGCCGTACTCTTCGACCTTCGGCCGCTGGTGCACGTTGACCACGTCTTCGAGCGCCAGCGGGTGCAGGTCGAACAGCCGGCCGATGTGGGCGATCGTCTCCGCGTCTCCCAGTCCGTCGACGTTGATCCACGTGACGGCGTGCTTCCCGAGGTGCCGGGACAGCTCCGCGACGTGCGGGACGTCGACCTCCTCGATCTCGCCCGCGCCGTACCCCAGCAGGCGGATCACGGGCGGGGGCGCTTGCGGATCCGGCCGGATGACTCCCGGGGCCGCCCCCGGCGCAGTCCGCCGCCGCACCCGCGGCCGACGGAAGCGACGCATGAAGGGAATGGTGGTCATGCTTGCCTGCGTGGCGAACTATTTGTTGACATCCGCCAACGACACGACGAGCCGCTTTCCCACGGCCTCGGCGTAACGGACGAGGGTCTCCACGGTGGGATTGGCGCGCTGTCCGGTTTCCAACTTGGAGAGGGCGGAGCGGTCCATTCCGGTGAGGTCCGTCAAGTCGGACAAGCTCAACCCTCTTTCTTCTCGCGCCGCTCGCAGTTGCGCGAGCAGATCGTGCAGTTGGTCGAGCGTTGCCGTTCGCGCATGGTGCCGCTCGATCAACTCCGGCAGGTCCGCGGCCACCTGCTCGCGAATCCGATCGTATCGTGCGGCCTCTTCGGGAGAAACCGGTTGCTTCCGCGTAATGCGTTTCATGTTCTTCTCCTCGGGACTTCATAGGCCGTCATCGGGTACACCGTGTCCACGTCGATCTCGTCGAACACGACCATCAAATGGCGGCCGGTGCTCGTGTCTCCGAACACGACCGGGCGGCCGGAAGATCGGCTGACGTCGGCATCGGTCGCGTTCTCCAATACCTCCTCCACCTCTTCCTTCGTCACACCATGGTCCAAGCAATGCCATGCATTGCCGTTTGGATCGTCGTCCAAATCCCAGGTAACGAATCCGAATGGCATCATCCGCCAGCTCGGTGTTGAGTTATATTACCACCCAAAGGCTCGATCAAGCGGAAATGAGCGCGTAGTGTGATTGCGAGCCGAACCAAGGGTCGAATATGATACCCGCATGATTCGAGCCTATGAAGAGGTCCTCGACGTCATCGCCGCCGGCACGACTTCGGAGATCCTCGCGCGGTTCGAGGCGTCCCAAGCGACGAAAGACCGCGTTCGCCCCTGATGCGCTTCCTCCTGACCAACGACGACGGCATCGACGCCCCCGGACTGGCCGCGCTCGCGGAGGCGGCCCGCGAGTTCGGTGAGATCGTGGTCGTCGCCCCGCTCGAGGCGCTTTCCGGGTGCAGCCATCAGGTCAGCGCCCACCGCCCGCTCCGCGCGACCACCCGCGGCGAGGACCGTTATGCGGTGGACGGCACCCCCGCCGACTGCACGCGGATCGGTCTGTTGCACCTCGCCCCCGACGCCGACTGGGTAATCTCCGGCGTGAACGACGGCGGGAACTTGGGCGTCGACGTGTTCATGTCCGGCACGGTCGCCGCCGTCCGCGAGGCGGCGTGGATGGGAAAGCCCGGCATCGCCCTCTCGCAGTACCGCGACCGCCGGGGCGAACGTCCGCGGACCGACTGGACGAGCACCGTCGCCGACGCCCGCCGCGTGCTCGAGCGGCTGCTCGACCGGCCGCCGCGGAAAGGGGGCTTCTGGAACGTGAACTTCCCCGACGTCGAGCCTTACGCCGGCCCGGCGGAGATCGTCGAGGCCCCGCTCGAGCACGGGCACCTGCCGGTGCAGTTCGAGCTGGACGGCGACCTGTACCGCTACTCCGGCCGCTACCGCGACCGCCCGCGGGCGGAAGGGACCGACGTCGACGTCTGTTTCTCCGGCCGCATCGCCGTGACGCAGGTGCTGCCGCCGGAATCGGTCTGAGGCGGGACGGGAGCGTAGTGCGGACTCGAGTCCGCACTGCTGGGGCCCGCCATGAGCGAGCCGTCGCCGCTCGGGCGCCGAAACGGAAGCAGCCACATGCCGGGCAACCGGTCCACTTCGCGCTCGTCGCGGGGCGACGTCAGCCCGATAGTCATTCCCTCGTGCCCGGCCCGCGGCTGCGCACGGTACGTTCCCAGCAGGAAGTCCCACCACGGCAGGTTGAACCCGAAGTTGCTGTTGGTCTCGCGCGAGACCGCGGAATGGTGTACGCGGTGCATGTCGGGCGTGACCACGATCAGCCGCAGCAGGCGGTCCAGCCGCTGCGGCAGGCGGACGTTGCCGTGATTGAACATCGACGTCGCATTGAGCAGCACCTCGAAGGCCAATACGGCGAGCGCCGGCGGCCCGAGCGCCAGCACCGCGGCGAGCTTGATCAGCGCCGACAGGAAGATCTCCAGCGTGTGGAACCGCAGCCCGGTCGTGACGTCGAAGTCCAGATCGGCGTGGTGCACCATGTGCAGCCGCCACAGCGCCGGGACCGCGTGAAACATCACGTGCTGGAGATAGATCACCAGATCGAGGACGATCACGGCCAGCAGGATCTCCAGCGATTCCGGCAGTTCGACCAAGTGCAGCAGGCCCCAGCCGCGCGCGTCCGCGAAGGCGGCGGCCCCGACCGCCGTCACCGGCATGACGATCCGCGTGAGGGCCGCGTTGATCGCGACCAGCGCCAGGTTGCTCGACCACCGCCACGGCCGGCGCAGCGCCAGCTTGCGCCGCGGGGCAAGCAGCTCGGCGAGGGCCATCGCCAGCAGCACGCCCGCAAAGCACGCCACGCGGACCGTGGTTTCGTGCGCAGCCGGCATCACTCCTCCGCCTGGAAACCCGCCTTGAGAAGCTCCTTGTATCCCGCCTTGAGCGGCCGCACGTCGTAGCCTTTCTTTTCGAGGATGTTCCCCGCCGTCACCGACCGCTTCCCGACGACGCAGTGCGTGTAGAGGATCTTGCCCTTGGGCAGCCGCTCGGCGAGCTTCTGCGCATCGATCCCTCCCTGCAGCTCGCTGAGCGGGAGGAACACGGCGCCGGCGACGTGCCCGGCGTTCCACTCCGACTTCTCGCGGACGTCGACGAGCACCGCCTCCTTCGCTTCGACCTTCTGCTTGACCGTCGCCAGCGAATCCTTCGTCTGCTCGGCCGCGAACGCAGGGACAACCGCCGCACACGCGACGACGACCACGAAGCACGCACTCTCGAACCTGAGCTTCATCGACTGCTCCTTCGTTAGGGTTTCCGAAGACTTCACCGTGGCCCGACGCGCGAGCGAGGGAGCGTCGTCGCAACGGCCGATTACGTTGCGCGACGAAGCCGCGAGGGCGATTCTCCCTTGCTTGCGCTGCGGGCTACGATCACGTGGGACTCATGTGCGAGGGAACGCCAATCATTGCTGATCACCACTGCTTCCGATCGCCAATCGGGTAACGACGCAGCGGACCACCGCCTCGACTTCCTCGCGCGTGGTCGTGCGGCCGAGGCTGAAGCGGACCGTCCCCAACGCGACCTCCTCGGCAACGCCCATCGCCTCCAGCACGGGGCTGACGTGCAGGCTGCCGGCGTGACAGGCGGAGCCGGTCGAAGCCGCGACCTGCGGCAGCGCGGCGAGAAGGTCGCCGCCGATCCGGCCGCGGAAGCCGACGGACAGCGTGTTCGGCAAGCGCCGCTCGGGATGCCCGTTGAGCACCACCTGCGCGCCAAGCCGTTCCTGAAGCGCGCCCTGAAAATGGTCCCGCAGGCGGGCGATGCTCGTGTCCTCGATCCACCGCCGGGCCGCGTCGCAGGCGGCCCCCAGCCCGACGATTTCCAGGACGTTCTCGGTCCCCGCCCGGCGACCCGCCTCGTGAGCGGCCCCATGCAGCAGCGGCTCCAATTCGACTCCCTCCCGGACGAACAACGCCCCGACCCCTTTCGGCCCATACAGCTTGTGGCCGGCGACCGACAATAAATCCACGCCCAGCGACTCGACGTCGACCGGGACTTTCCCCACGGTCTGCGCCGCGTCCGTGTGGCACAAGACGTCCCGCTCCCGCGCGATGCGGGCGATCTCCTCGACCGGCTGGACCGTTCCCACCTCGTTGTTGGCGTGCATGATCGACACGAGCACCGTGCCGGGCCGGATCGCCCGCCGCACCGCGTCGGGATCGACCAGCCCGTGACGATCGACCGGCAGCCGCGTGACCTCGGCCCCCAGCCGCTCCAGGAACCGGCACGGCTCCAGCACGGCGGGATGTTCGATGCGGCTGGTGATGACGTGGGGTCGCTCGCCGCCACTGTGCTTGGGCTGCGCGAACACAGCCCCCTTGATCGCATGGTTGTTCGCCTCGGTCCCCCCCGAGGTGAAGACGATCTCCGTCGCATCGCAACAGAGCAGCCCCGCCACCTGCGAGCGGGCCGTCTCGACCGCGTCCCGCGCCGGAATGCCGGCCCAGTGCGGGCTCGAGGGGTTGCCGTACGGCTCGACCAGAAACGGCCGCATCGCCGCCGCGGCCTCCGGGGCGAGCGGCGTAGTCGCGTTGAAATCGAGATAGATGCGGCGGCTCATCGGGACACCTTTGCGCGACGACCGCGTTTGCCGGACTTCGGCCGCGACGCGCGCTCCAGCGCCCGGGCCAGCCGCTCCTTGTCGGCCCGGATCTCCTCGGGCGTGCGCTTGACGAGCGGCTCGTCGCGATCCACCAGCCCCAGCAGGTCTTGCACGAGCCTGGGCCGGCAGAGGTAGTAGCACCGCAGAGCGCCGTCCTGGGCGTAGTCCACCAGCCGGGCGTAGCGGAGCACGGCCAGGTGCTGCGAGATGTTCGCCTGCCGGGCCGGCAGCAGCTCCTCCATGTCGGTCACGCACTTGGGGCCGGCGGCGAGCTCCTGGAGGATCGCCAGCCGCGTGGGATGCGAGAAGGCCTTGAGCAGTTCGGCCGCCGCCTGCGTTTCGATCGGCGCCGCCATGTCCCGTTCCTCCATCACGTTATTCGGTTATCCGAATATCCTAATCGCGACGAGATTCGGCCGCAAGTGGAACAGGACCCCCGCCAGCGGAACACGCCGCGGTCCCGCCCCGGCGGGCGGGGTCACTTCGCCGCGCGGCGCAGGCGGTCGTTGAGCGCCCGGCCCAGCCCTTCGGGCGGGAACGATTCGGCGACGATCCGGTCCAGACCGAGCGCGTCGAGACGCCGCACCGCGGCGAAGAACTCGGCGGCCGCCTCGCGGAGGTCCCCCGTCGGGGAGAGCACTTCGACTGCGGCGAAGCCGGCCGTCGAAACTGGCGGCCGGAATGCCAGCAGACCGATCCGAGCGCCCGGCGACTCGTTCGGCGACGCGGTCGCCGCCCCGCGAATCGCGAGCGGCGTGCGCGGCGCATAGTGTCGCGACAGCATTCCCGGCGACGCGGCCGCTTCCCCTTCAGCGGAGAATTCCCACGATGGCGCGGCAATCGGTCCGATGACCGCTTCGATCTCCTCGACCGTCACCCCGCCGGGACGCAACAGAGTTGGACGCTCCGAGTCCGCGACGGCCGTCTCGTCGGTTCGAGTCGGTCTTTCCCGCTGGTCAGGGCGTGCCACCCGCCGCGTGGGGACCGCGAGCACCGTCGATTCGACTCCGACGCGACACGGGCCGCCGTCGAGAATGTAGTCGATGCGGTCTCCCAACTGTTCCGCGACGTGCTCGGCCCGAGTGGGGCTGATGCGGCCGAACCGGTTCGCGCTCGGGGCCGCCACGGGGACCTCGGCGGCGCGCAGCAATTCGAGCGCCAGCGGATGATCGGGAATGCGCACCGCGACCGTCGGCAGCCCCGCGGTGACGAGATCCGGGACGCGATCGGTCTTGGGCAGGACGAGCGTCAGCGGCCCCGGCCAGAACCGCGCGGCCAGTTCGCGGGCGCGGCGGGGGAACTCGGCGACGAGCGGCCCGAGCGCATCGGCCGAAGCGACATGGACGATCAGCGGGTCGAACCGCGGGCGGCCCTTCACGTCGAACACGCGGGCGACGGCGAGCGGGTCGAGCGCGTTCGCGCCCAGGCCGTAAACCGTCTCGGTGGCGAAGGCGACCAGCCCGCCTGCGCGCAACACCGCCGCGGCGCGGGACACGTCGGTGCCGATGGGACACGTCGCCATACCCGGCGATTGTAGCGGCCGACGACGCGGTTCTCACGCGCGGGCACAGTCTACTACAAAGGCTGCGGAGCATCGCACCTTGCGCGAATCTTCGACCACCGCAAATCGTCGACCACGGAGTGACGACCACCGACAGCACTTCCAAGAACGCGACTCCGTCATTCCCGCGCAGGCGGGAATCCAGCCCGTCGGCCGCTGGATGCCCGCCCCCGCCGTCGCTGGGGGCAGGCACTGCGCGGGCATGACGCGCCCTCGCGAACTTGGAAGTGAAGTACTGTCCGAAACCGCCCGTTAGCGGGGAAGTCCGGAGTGCCCGGCGAACATCAGCCGCTCTTCCCGCTCGCGGACGACCTCGTCCAGCATCTGCTGGGCTTGCCGAAGCTGCGGCTTCATCACGACCGCCTGGCGGAACTCGCGCTCGGCGCCGTCGAGGTCCCCCTGCTCGAACAGAATGTGGCCGATGTTGTAGTGCGCTTCGGCGTCGCCGGCAGTGCGGGCGAAGTGCGGCCGCGCGGCCTCGATGTTCCCCGAGCGGGCGTAGGCGACCGCCAGGCGATGGCGGTAGGCCGGCTCGTGCGGAGCGGCGAGCGTCGCCTCGTGCAGATAACGGATCGCGTCGTCCCACTTCTCCTGCGCGGCGTAGAACTCGACGACCGCATCGAGCACGGCCGGATCTTTCGGGCGGTTGCGAAGCAGCTTGAGGTAGCCTTGCTCGGCTTCGGCCGTGCGGCCGGAGAGCTGATCGATGCGGGCCAGGCCGAGCATCGCATCGGTCGAGCGCGGATCCTCGCGGAGCGCGATGTCGTACGAGCCGCGGGCCTCCTCGAGGTTCCCGTAGCCCTCTTGGAGGCGGGCGTAGGCGAGGTGCGTCCTTCCGGGATTGGTCAACACCTTGCGGGAATACTCCGCCTGCTCGCGGTGGCGCGGCGACGGCTGGCGCCGCCCGAATGCGTCGCCGGGAAAGAGCGTCCCGGAGTTCTTTGCGCAGCCAGTGGCGGCGAGCGCGAGACAGACCGCGCCCCACAGGGCGCTCCGCAACCGCCGGGCGAAAGACATGCCGCACCTCCGTGTGTGGCCCCCCGTCAAAGCTGGCAGAAGAACCGCTCGGCGGCTTCCGCGATCAGGTCCGGCGTGAGCAGGACCTGTTCGTTTCGGAATCGGCACACGGACTGCGCGATCTCCAGTAAATCTCGCGGGTCGCTCGATCTGGGGGGTTTGCCCTGATCGTAATAGCGCGAATACAGGTAATCCACGGCGGCCTGGCTGAATGGGATCCGCCGCTCCAGGCAGCACCGCTCGAAAATCTCCGTGAACAGCTCCCGCGACGGCGAACCGATGCGGATCTTGTGGCGGATCCGGCGGAGGAACGCCTCGTCGACCAGTTCGCGGGGGTCGAGGTTCGTCGAGAACACGATGAGCTGCTCGAACGGCACGGCGAATTTCTTGCCGGTCGCGAGCGTCATGTAGTCGATGCGGTCTTCGAGCGGGAGGATCCAGCGGTTGAGGAGGTCGCGGGGGCTGACGATTTGCCGGCCGAAGTCGTCGATCAGGAACACGCCGCCGTTGGCCTTGATGTGCAGCGGGGCGGTGTAGAAGTTGCTGCTGCGGTTGTAGCGCAGGTCGAGCATGTCGAGGGTCAGCTCGCCGCCGGTCATCACGACCGGGCGGCGGATCCGCCGCCAGCGGAGGTCCGGCTCGTGCGGCTTGCGGGAGCGCTCCAGGTCGAGGCCGCCCGGATCGGGGCGCAGGGAATCGGCCTCGTGTTGGTCGGTCGTCTGGTGCAGCGTGGGGTCGAACACGGTGATGATCGCCCCCTCGGTCTGGATCGCGTAGGGGACGTAGATCTCGCCGCCGTTCTGGTTCAGGAACTTTCCCAGTCCCTTGGCGACCATCGACTTGCCGTTCCCCGGCGGGCCGTACACGAAGATCGACTTCCCGCTGCACACGGCGGGGCCCAACTCGTCGAGCAGATCGGGAGGCACGATGATCTCATTGAAGGCGGCCCGGAGCTTGTCCGGACTGCACGTCGTCCCCGCGACCGTCTGCAACACGCACTGCTCGACGTAGGCCTGCAGCGAGACCGGTGCCGGGCCGACGTAGCGGCATTGCTCGAAGGCGTCGTGGGCGCGGCGGCGGCCTTGTTCCGTGAGTTGAAACCGGTACGACGCCGGACCGATCAACTCCCCCGACGCGACCTCGATGCACTTCTCGTCCTTGAGCAGCCGCAGCGGCTCGTCGACGATGCGGAACGGCAGCCGCGCGTGCCGCGCGAGCTGAATCCCCAGCAGGTTCCCTTGCAGGTAGAGTTGCTTGAGGAGCAGGTTGGCAATCTGCATCACCGACAGTCCGCTGTCTTCGAGCGTCTGCGGCGCGCAGGGGGGCGGAACGGGAGCGGTCCGTCCGGCGGCCGGACGGGGGGCGGGGATCGGGTGGGGCGCGCCGGCCGCGTACTCTCCCGAGCCGAACAGGTCGTCGAACAAATCGGCCCCTGCCCCGCGCGCGGTCCCCGCGGGAGCGCTCCCGCCGGCATGCGGGGGGAAGCTCTCGGGAAGCGGATTGGAAGACGGTCCCGGCGGGCTCCAGTCGATCATGCCGAAGTTGCCTCGATTTTCCGTCCCGTGCGACTCCTGGCCCAATCAATCATAGCCCGCGGCGCAAGCGCGGGAGGGACTTTGTTGATTCCTAACGTGGGGCACGCTGCCAGCTTGCCCTCCCGCTCCGCATTCCAAGAGCAGTAATGCCAGCCGGCAGTTTGCACCACGCATCATCAAGTCCCGCCGCCGCCCGCGCCGCTGGGCAGCGCGTTGTACTGGATTCGCGGCTGAGGCACGGTGTCGAAGATCGCCCGCTGGATCAGGTCGATCTCCCGCGCCGGCCGGCCGAGCGGGTCGGTTACGCGGGGCATGATCGGCGGGAGGTTCGCCTCGCCGGCCAGCTCGATCGCCGCCGCGCGGGCCGAGTCCAGCCGCGCCTGCGTGACGTCGGGCGTGTCCGCGGTCTGCACGTAGATCAGCCGGTACTCGGGGCGCGGGTTCTGCAGGATCCACCGCAGATGGAGCCGGCCGGGTTGATTGACCTGCTGCGTGTCGGCGTCGAAGTGGTACTCGTACAGGGTGGTCGCCTCCGTCCAGCCGTTCTGCTCCTGCAGCGCGAGGACCGAGCGGACGTAGGCGCGATCGTCGCAAACGTAGGGATAGGGCCAGTAGTGGGCGGCGTGGTAGATGTGCGAGAACTCGGGCTTCTCGCCGCAGGGACGCGGGTAAGGAGGCCACTGCTTTCCGCAGTGCTCGACCTGCCGGGCGCTCACCGGGTCGCACGCCCGCAGGGCGTACCATTCGTCGCTCCACCGCTTGGGAGGCTCGCCGTGGGGGCAGCCGCCGTTCGGGCAATTGCCGTCGGGACAGCCGTTCCGGCAGCCGTGCGCACCGTCAGCCGGCCGGCCGGCCGTCGCTTCCGCCACGCCGCCTTCGCCGCCGCATTCCGCTGAAGAGATCTTGCCGGAGTGAGAGAAGGAACGGCAACCGGTCCCGCCGGCAAACGCGGCGGAGGCGACGGCGGCGAACAGCGCCAGTCGGTGCGTGGCGGACGTCATCCCTGATTCCCCCCTGGTCGCGCGACCTGGATCTCGATCCGCGGCGCGTGCGGGCGCATCCGCGGACCCGAACCGCCGCTGCGCGTCGGCAGGCCCATTTCCGTGTTATCGGCAGGAACGGTAACGGTCATGACGGGAAACGGGGTTGTTTGGCCGCGACGATCCGGCCCCACCTCCCAAAACGGTGGATCCTCCCGTTGATCTTCTTCACTCAGGATCCGAGCGGATGCGTGAACAGCGGGAATTCGGCATACGGCTTGGGCGGCCTTTCAGCTTTCTTCGAAGCCCGGTTCCGGCTAGACTTGGCCACGGGCGGCTCCACCCCGAAAGATAAAGTGTTCCAGGCATCCGTCCGCACCACCGGGCAGATGCCGCTCGTTCTACCCCCAATCGCCTGCCGGGAGTAAACGCGGGAGTCAGAGAGCCGGCAACGGCTCGCCGAGATCGCAGGAAACCCTTGATTTTCCCTATCCGGAGAGGTGGCAGAGCGGCCGAATGCACCGGTCTTGAAAACCGGAGTGGGCGCAAGTCCACCGGGGGTTCGAATCCCCCCCTCTCCGTTACTCCATGAAGCCGTCGCCGTAACCCGGTGGCGGCTTTTGCTTTTCGTCGTTTGCATGATTCGGTCTCCGTGAGCTGTGCTGAAAATGCGCTGATTGGAAAACCGCCGGCGGGGCCGACGGCGAACTACTCGCTCTCATCCGCTGGCTCGTTTTTCCGCGGCACCTCCTTTCCGTTCTCGCCGTTTTCGGAATCGGTCGCCTGGGCGAGCCGCCGCATCGCGGACTGCGAATCGCGGTTGGCGACGTGCGTATAAAGCTTCAGGATGTCGCGGTCGACGTGGCCGACCCATTCGCGGACCACCGCCTCCGGGATCCCCGCCAGGAGCGCCCGGGAAATGAAGCTGTGCCGAAACGTGTGCAGGTGCCCCTTCAGGCCGAGTTTGGTCAGGACGCGCTTCAGCGACCGCAGCAGCCTCCGCTCGGAAATCTGGCCGTCGCCGTCGGCGTACTTCGCCGACGCGGCCGCCGTGACGACCCACGGCCCCCGCCGGGGAAGCCGCTCCAGCGCCGTGCGGAGCGCGGGACTCATCGGCACCGCCCGCTGGTCGCCGGTCTTCGGCTTCCAACCATCTTTCTCGCGCACGTGCAGCAGGTTGCGCTCGAAATCCACGTCGCCCCAGGTGAGCCATTGCAACTCGCCGATCCGCATTCCGGTCTCGGCCAGGATCACGAACGCCGACCGCTGCGGCTCCTTCGCCGTCGCCAGAATTTGCGCGACCTCTTCCGGCGACCAGCACGGCTGGGGACGCGGCTTCGGTTCTTTGAGCTTGATCCCCGCCAGCGGGTCGGTGCCGATCATCTTCCGCGTCAGCGCGAAGTTGACCAGTTGCCGGATCAGCATCGTCTCGTTGTAGACGGTTTTCGGCCTCCGGCCGGCAGCCACGCGCCGATGACGGTACTCGTCGATGAACTGCTGATCGATCTGCAGGATGTTCGTCTTCCCGAGTTCCTCGGCCACGGAGCGCGCCAGCTCGAACACGTGCTCGTACTTTTCGACGGTCCGCTTCGTTCGCCCTTCGGTTCGCGCGTACTTGAGGTAGGCGTCGATGACTTTGCGAATCGTCGGCGGCTGGGCGAGATGCTGGTAGCGGCCCTCGAGGATCTCGGCTTCGAGGAGCAGCGCCCGGCGGCGGGCCTCCTTCTTGCTCGCCGTCTTGAGCGATTTCCGACGCTGCTTGCCGCCGAGCTGGAAGTTGGCATACCATTTCGCGCCACGGCGGAAGATGCTGACGATCTCGCCGATCGACTCGTACTTGTTGCTGTCGTCCATCGATTAGAGTCCCTCATTGAAGACCTTGGTGATTAACCTGTCGCGAAAAACCCGTACGTGTTTGCCCACCTTGCGCGAGCACTTCGTCAACATCCCTCTCGAGCGCCAGTCGTACAGAGTCGCTTTCGGGACTCGCAGAAGTTCTGCAGCTTCGTCCAGAGTCAGGACCGGCGGAAACTTCTTCGCCCACGCGGGATCGGCGAAGGCCGCCGCGATCTCGTCGGCGGTCAGCTGGAGGCCTACATCCTTGCCAGCCATCCATGTTGCTCCGGTTCCGGAACGCCGGTCGGCGTTCTCAGGGGACGGCCGGACCAGTTCGACGCATCGTCGAAATTCCGCCCGGCTCTACCCCGTCCGGGAAAACCGGACGATTTCGCCGCGGGGCGATCGGGGAGCGATGAGCATTAAGGCGCGTCGTAACCGTCGCGACTGGCGGTCCTCGCGGCTGGAAATCCAAAAGTCTAACCCGCCCCGAGATCCCCATGCCGCTGCCGGAGCAGCGTCAGCAGGTCGAGCGGCGACTGGGGCGCCGGCTCGGGCGGCTTGGTGTGCAGGAGCTTGATGGCCGGGATATCCGCGGGCGGCTGGAGCTTGCGGGCATGATTGAAATAGGTGGCCCGGCAGCCATGGCCCGCCTCGACGAACGCGCGGACGCGGGCTTCCTCCGCCTCGAAGCTCGGATCGGCCTTCAGCTTGGCGACTTCCAGCGCCGGCCCGGTCAGACATCGACTCAGGACGGATGGTCGCCAAGGCAAGCCGGCATGCATCAATTCCCACGCCAGGCCGTAGGTCCGCAGTGACGGAGAGGCCATCAGGTGCAGATGCCGGCCTACGAAATCGAAAATCTCCTGATTCCAAAACCATTCTGCGCAATGGCGGTGAACCTCGCCGGCGGACGGTTCGAAGTGCAGCACGTGTCCGCGGTCCTGCAGGGCAGCGACGTCGGCATTCAAGGTCTCCCAGCGGTTCGCGATGATCGCCACGCGGCTCGTGGTGTCGAACTGTCGGGGAATGCCCCGTTTCTCGAGTTCCGCAGCGGCCGTCATCCAGCACAACCGTTTCGACGGCTCGGACTGGCAGAGGGTTTTCAGCAACCGAACCCCACGATGGTCGCGATGCAGTCCGTCGACGTCGTCGAGGACGAGCGGCTGGTCGCGGTGCTTGTAGGCCTCCATGTAAATCCCGAAGGGGGTGCCGTTTCCGTCGATCCAGGACACCTGTTCCCCAACCGCTTCCCGGAGGCAACGACTCTTCCCGAGTCCGGCTGCGCCGAACAGAAGCAACAAGTTGAGGCAGGCGTCGGCGAACGCGAGGGCGTATTGTCGCAACTCAGTGTACGTGCACACGCGGAGGACGTGATCGGGCAGACTATTGGACTTGGCCATCGGTGAACTCCAGAGAACGGTGAATCGTCCGCGACGACTCGATGCGTCGCGGCGGGCTGAAAGCGAGTCCAATCGGTCGCGACCGTGCTGGACCGTCTCGCCCTTCACCTCACTCTGGAAAACCGGACATTCGCCGATCGTGGGGAAAACCGATGGATGTCCGTGATGCCACTCGGACGTAGAATTCCGACGTCCGCCTGCGACCGGCGACACGTTCAGGGAAATCGCTCTTCCACACCTTCATTCGACAGGAACAGCAAGGAGGCTCGCGCATGAATCGTTCGGGATCCTGGGGTACGACCACGCTCGAAGCCGAAATCAGTGAGACGCTCCGGCTTCCCGGTGTCGAGGAACCGGTGCTGGTCACGCGCGAGGTCGTGGTCTGGCGACCCGGCCCGGACATCGCGGAGGAACTCGAACTGCCCGATTCCGAGTCCGGTTTCGAGCTTCGATTCGAGTTTCAACGAGACCGCACCGGCGTACGGCGACCCGCCGTCGGCTGCCTGACGGCGGAATTCTTCGTGAAGGCCGCACTGGCGGGCCACGCCATCCTCGACGAACGGGAGGGACTCTCGTCGCCGCACCGTTCAACTTACGGCCTGATGCGGCTCGTCCACCAGAAGGCGGCGCGGGTCCGAGAGCGCCTGGTGCGACCCATCAAGCGGCCCGAAGACTTGTTCGTCGGCAAGGCGCAGCAATGCGACGGCACGGAGCGCGACGTCCTGCCCGACGATATCGGACAGGATTCGAATGGGCGAGGGCACCGCTGGTCGGTGGGCGACGTCGTCTCGGCTGGGCAGCGTGTCGCGATGGCGAATGGCAAGAGCGACTCGACTCCACAGGACTGGATCGCTTATGGCTTGTTGGAAGCCGCACGCAGCAATCCATTCGACGTCGAGTCGATTTCCAAGGAGGAGGCGAGAAACCTGTTGCGCATCGCGCTGTTCGACCTAGGTCCTGCAACCGTGGAGATCGATGCGACGACCCGGGACCGGGTCGTGGAGCGCTTCCTGCGTGCGGTCGAGGATCATCTCGACGACGATTCGGAGGCGTTCGATCGCAGGTTCTTCGACGGACATGCCGATATCGTCCACCGGATATCGAAGCAAGTCAAACACGGAGGGCGGATTCCGCGCGACGAAGTGCGTCAAGTGCTTCTCGGGACCATCTTCGATGCGTTCGTGTATGTGGGGGACGGGCTCCACCTGGTGATGGCGGATCTCGCCCGCGGCCTCCCGCGTCCTCTCGATCCCCGGGAGCAGGCGCTCTTCAAGGCGTTTTTCTGGAAGCGGGATGAACTGGGCGGTCTTCCGCTGGCGATGCTGTTCGAGCAGTTCGACGTGATCAAGCCCGCCATCGTCGAGATTTTGAACGAACCCGAGGATCGCTCGAACTGGGGAATCCTGCTGCGGGTGTTGTGGACGCAGGCGGAGATCGTTCGCAAGAAACGGGAAGTCGAGCGGACGTACAAAGAGCGGCGCACCCTCAAGCGAGCGCCAGGAAACGTCGAATCGGTCGCCGCACGTCACGGGGCCGGCAACCGGTCGCTCGATCCGGGCGCGGACTTGGAGAATTTGGCCCATGAACTCCGCGAGGCACGGGAAGCATCTTGCCGATGCCGCACGACGGACGCCTGATATTGCGAACTCGACTTGTCGCTCACGAACGATGCAGTGGTGGTCATCGTCGACCGATGCAGTCGATGCGGGCAAATCGAGAATGTCCCGGTGAGCATCGAGGAAATTCGCCGGCGCAGCGAGACGCTGACCGGTCGTCCGCCCTCGGCGGATCCGCCGGGCGGGACTCGGTGGCGAACCACGCCCGCCGACGAGTGATTCGCGGGGATTTGAGACCGCAATCCAACCGGACTTGCACCGCGCGGCAGGCCGTGAGTCGGACACGCGGCTGACCGAGAGGCGCGGACACGGTGGGAACCTGCATTCGTCACCAAGGTGACGGAACCCCCAATGATCCGATAGCTATTCGGCTACCGAGTATCTTGCCACATCGAGGCCAGAAATTTAGGTGGTTCCGCGTCTTGGATCGATTCGACGATCGAATGGAGGGCGTGAATGTTACCACTCCTGCATGGTCGATATGATGGCTACTGCAACCGGGCGCGCCGCGAATCTTTCCTGACAGGACTCCGCGCCCGATGCGCGAGTGTCTGAGGCTGCCATCCATGACCAGGAGCCCCGTGAACGATGACTCGCGCGTGACGATCGACCGGCTGGACCTCGGCACCGGTTGGGTCTGCTTCGAAAGGGGGACTCTCCAAGTATGCGTTTTCCAGGCTCTGCGATGCGCTCCGCGAAATCACGCCTCCGGTGCAAAACCCAAGAAATAGTGCCTCCTCACCAGAATCTGTGGGTAGCTTTTGGAGCCCGATGGGCAATTCAGCTACAAAACACGGTGTTTTCGGGCTGCGGCGGTGCTTTCGAATTCGGTACGAGATTCCGAGCTGGATCGAGACAATGTACTTGTGACCCTAGCAGCCCGTTGAAAAAGTCCGAACCGGCCAGCGGCGCGGTCGCGGCGCCG
>JBBDNU010000131.1:0-19896 GCA_040877365.1 Planctomycetales bacterium | reverse complement strand
TGGAGGCGGCGGGAATCGAACCCGCGTCCTGTGATCCGTCGGTCTCGGCTTCTACGTGCGTATTCCGTCGATTGATCTCGCCGCGGTCAGGCTCGACGAACAAGGCCCGGCCGCGGCCAGTCCACCACGTGTCTCGCGCCGGGCGTAGTGGTCGTTGACCTGGCGCCAGTCCGAATTTGTGACCGGCCTGCGGACTCCTCGGACGGGGATTCCTGAGCCGGGGCTGCGTGTGTTACGCAACCATTGCGTACTGCTTTTCGGCAGATGAGTTTTTGATCAGTTTTTTACGTGGCCAACTGATCAACCACGGCACGCCACCTCGACCTTCTGCGACCCAGTCGAAGCCGATCGCCCCCGGTCGGGTACAGAAACGGCTGGTGACCGTTCCCGGTTCCATCATATCGACCGGACGCCGAGCGTCAACCAGCAAAACTTTCCAACAACATCAGCGAGTTCCGATATGTCGTATTGACGATCCGCCGCGCGAGGTGTACCGTCTGCGGTGGAAGGACTCGGCGAGTTTCGACGCGAGTGTTTGTTCGGCCCCTCTTGCACACCACGGAGAATGGCCATGTGGACGCTCAACGGAAGCCGGCGGCGAAGGGATTGCGACGGGCACAGCCGGAGGGACTTTCTCAAGATCGGCGCGTTGGGGACCACCGGCCTGTCGCTGCCGGGGCTGCTCGCCGGCCGGGCGACGGCGGCGCGGGAAGGGCGGCCGGTCAAGGACACCGCGGTCGTCTGGCTGTGGCTGGGCGGCGGGCCGACGCACATCGAGACGTTCGACCCCAAGATGACCGCGCCGGTCGAATACCGCAGCGTGACCGGCGACGTGAAGACGAAACTCCCCGGCGTCACGCTCGGCGGGCAGTTCGTCAAGACCGCGCAGGTCGCCGACCGCTTCGCCTTCGTCCGCTCCTTCTCTCACCAGAACAGCGGGCACGGCGGCGGCACGCACTGGGTGATGACCGGCTACAACAACCGCAACATCGACAACGGCGGCCTGCCGTCGCGCCCCTCGATCGGCTCCATCCTCGCGATGCACCGCGGGGCGAACCATCCCGTCAGCGGGATGCCGACTTACGTCCGCATGGGAGGCATCGGCTCGGACGGTCCCGCGTTCCTGGGGACCGCCTACGCGCCGTTCGAGACGAACGGCCCCGCCCGCCGCAACATGGAGCTGGCGAGCGCCGAAGAGCGCGTCTCCGATCGACGCAGCCTGCTGACGAACGTCGACCGCTTCCGCCGCGACGCCGACGCCACGGGGCTGATGGACGGCCTCGACGCCTTCGAGCGGCAGGCGTTCGACCTCGTGCTGGGGAACGCACCGGAGGCGTTCGATCTGCGCAAGGAAGATCCGAAGGTCGTGGAGCGCTACGGCCGCGGCCTCGGGCAGAACCTGCTCACGGCGCGGCGACTGTGCGAGGCGGGCTGCGGGTTCGTCACCGTCAGTTATGGCGGTTGGGACATGCACGGCCGGATCGAGCAGGGACTGACCCGCCGCGGTCCCGAGCTGGACCACGCGATGGCGACGTTCGTCGAGGACGTGTGCGCCCGCGGCTTGCAGGACCGGATCCTGCTCGTGGTGACCGGCGAGTTCGGCCGCACGCCGAAGATCAATGGCAGCGCGGGCCGCGACCACTGGGCCCCGTTGAGTACGCTGGCGCTCGCCGGCGGCGGGTTGAAGATGGGGCAGACGGTGGGGGAATCGGCCCCCAAGGCGGACGTCCCCGCGACGACGCCGATCACGCCGCAGGATCTGATGGCGACGATCTTCCACGTGCTGGGGATCGATGCCGGCCTGCAATACGTCAACCAGGCCGGCCGCCCGGTCTATCTGCTCGAAGAGGGCAAGTCGATCGCGGAATTGGTGTAGCGGCGATGTGGTGGAAGCTGGCGATCGGCGCCTACGTCTTCGGCATCATCGCAGTCCTGTTGCTATGGGCGCGGGGATTGGTGCGAGCGAACCGGGGAGACTTGGTTCTCGCGTTCTGCCTGTTCGCCGTCATCTCCATCACGCTGTCGGTCGCGTTCGGAGGAGTTCCGGCGGCGATGGGATTGGGGGCGATCGCGCTTGGACTCGAGACGCTGATTGTCGGCGCATTCGCACCGCCTCACTGCCCGCTTCGCAGTGGCGACCGGTGGACGATCTCGCTATCGCTGATTGGCCTGGGTTGCCTGTCGTCGCTGATCGTGTGACTCGCGTATCCGGCTCTTTCGGCGAACGCTGACGGCGTTGCCCTTCAGAAGAACCATTTTCCGCGGCCCCGCGCAAAGAACAGGCCCGCGGCGACGAGTGCGAAACCCCCGCCCAGAAAGCCGAGGTAACTGGTGGAGGAAGGGGGCGTCTGGTCCACGCTGAGAATCCAGCACTTGTCGAAATCCACGCCCGGCATCCCCTGCTGCAGCAGTTCTTTCTCTCTCTTTTCGAGCGATGTGACGTCGTTGACGAGAGTTCCTCGCAACTCGTCGCGGAAGGCGACCTCCAACAGTTCTTCCTCATTCGTCGCCCCGATCGACGCCACGACGTGCCAGCCGCCCGGCGCCGGCTGAAGGAGCTCCCCGGAGTCGTCGACGGAATGCACCGGAGTCCAGACATGGCTCCATCCTCCAACCTGCTGCCCCACGACCGTGGTGGTCTTGACCACGGCATTCTCGAGCACGAGCTGGTGATCGCGCAGCGAGACGTGCAGGTTGTCGCGTTGCCCGCCTGCCATGAGTTCCGCGACCGTCAATCGATCCGGCTCCGTTTTGGACTTCGAGGCCAGCACCCAATCCTCGTATCCTCCCCAGAGGACCGCGAAGCCGGCCAGCGTCAGCAGGAAGGTCGGCCAACCGATGTGAAACGGCATTTTCTGCTGCCATTCGCCGTCGTCGCTCGAAGACAGTTCTTCGAACTGCCGAAGCCGCTCCTCGATGTTCAACTCCTCGGCCGTCGGCTGCGGCGGATCGTCGCGACCGCTGCCGGTCGGGAAGGACTGCTTCTCCGATCCGCGGGAGGCATCGAAGTCCTCGTTCTGTTCCGGGTGTGCGGTCATGGCAGCGGTTTCACTCGTCGAGGTACTGGTCCTGTCGCGGCGGCGCGTCGTCGCTCTCGCCGCCATCATGCCGTCGGAGCACGACCGACGTCAAGAAAAATCGGCGAGACGGGGTGGATCCGCGGAGAGCCCTCGGATCCCCGCAGCGGGCGCGGGGTCGGAAGCGTGCCCGGCAAACCGCCCGCCGCTGAGTCGAGCGTGGGCTGTGTGCCCACGATCCGGAGTGCGGACCTCAGTCCGCAGTCCGCCACACCTTCCGGGCTGTACGGACTGAAGTCCGTCCTACCGGGCCGAGCCGCGGATCCGAAAACGCCCCGGCTTCCATCGGGAAGCCGGGGCGCGGAAGTCGAGCGGTTGTTGATCGCCGTGCGGGCTATTTCGCCGGAGGAACGGGGGCGTCCCACCACCATCGGCCGGCGGGAATCTGGGGCGCCTCGGCCTTCGTCGTCAGGCGGTCGAGCTGCGGGGCCGCGTGGATCAGATCCTTGTCGTGGACGACGGCCAGCAGGTCGCCGCGCACGCCCCCTGCGGCCTGCACCACGATGTCCTTCCCATTGTAGACGCGGTGATTCACGACCGAATCGACCGTCTTCGGCACGGCGTACACTGCGGGCTGATAAGCGCCCTTGGGGGAGAAGCAGCCGAGGTCCCAACCGGCCCGCTCGTGCAGCCGCTCTTCCTGAATGAGGGCCGCCACCAGCGACAGGTCGAAGACGTTCTGCAGGTCGGCGAAGACGGGATCGCGCTGTGCCAGGTCGGCGTAATGTTGCGTGAAGTTGGCCGCGAAGGCGCGGTTCGTCCCGGCGGACTGGCCGGTGTGTACGCGGTCTCCCTGAGCGGTGACGATCTCGTCCTCGGAACGGCAGAGAACGGAAGACCCTTCGACGGCGAACACGTCGCGGTCGGCGCTATGGCGGATGGCGTCGTACTTCATGGTGAGCCACCACCTCATGGCGTTGGTCGGCGGGGGGTTCTTCGCCTCGGCGCCGGAAAGCAGTTCGAAAAAGCTCTTGATTTTCGGCCCGCCGTCGAGCTTGCCGATGCCGATGAGCTTCATGCGGTAGTCGGCCTCGAGGATCACGTGGGCGACGCGGGAATCGACGGGGACGCCGGTGAACTCCACGTCCTGCGCTCCCATGAGCTGCTCGATCCGCTTGGCGAAGCGGGAGACGCCGCCTTGCGCGAGCGGGCCGCGGGCCTGCGACTGGGCGACGAACTCCTGCACCTGCTGCATGTTGTCCTTGCGGGGAACGATGGCGCAGATGAAGAGCTTCTCACCTTCAGGAGCGAAGATGCGGAGCACCGTGACGAGGTCGTCGAGCTGCATCGTGGGCTTTCCGGTCGTCAGACCGACCGGCGTCCCCTGCTCGTCGAACCGCCAGCCTTCGGCCGGACCGCCGACGACGATCTCGTTCTGCTCGGGGTACAGGAACACGTATTCGATGCGGGAGAGTCCGGCGAGGTGCCGCATCGTCTCGACGACCGGCTGTCCGGCGGCGAGTCGGCGCTCGACTTCGCGCTCCAGCCGGCTCAGCGAGACGAGCCGCAACCCGCTGGGGCGGTCCATGTCTTCGTTGAGGTCGGCGCGGCGGGCCTGGACGCCGAGCGACCGCAGGCGGTCCGTCTGCTCCTGGCGGGTGAGGCGGTGCAGGTGGCCGTTGGGATCGACGCGGACGCCGGTGGCGTATTCGCTGATGGTGCCGCCGACACCGTCGATGTCGAACCACGGTCCCGTTGTCTGCTGCTGGATCAGGTCGATGAGCGGTCCGAAATCCGCCCCGCCGGCGCCTCCGCCGCTGAGCGCTGGCTCGCCCCGCGGGGCGAGCTGCGGCGCGGGAAGCGGCATCCTGCGGATCGCGGCCAAGGCCGACTGGAATTCACCCGCGTCCGACTGCGCTTGGGCGATCATTCCCAGCAGCATCGCGCGCTCGGCGGCGTCGCCCGCGCCATGCGCCAATTCGAGGGCGGGGCCGAACTCTCCGACCGCCAGATGCCCGGCGACCCGGTCGCGAAGACTGGCGGCGGGAGCGGCCGGTTGGGGCTGCGCCGGCGCGGCGGCGCGCGCGGTTGCGATCGATTCCGCGGCCGGCGCGGCGATTTCGGGATCCTCGTCGACGATTTCCTCCGCAGTGCTGGCGAGCGGCAGCGCCGGCCGGACGACCGCGATCGTCGCCGATGACGGCCGCGGGGCCTCCGCTCGGCTCGTCGCGGCGATCGGCGATGGCGTGCGGGACGCATCGCCCCGCGTCGCCAGCCAGCCGATCGTGCCGAGGATGACGGCGAAGCCGGCGATCGTGGCGAGGGCGGCCGTGGCGGTGGAACCGGTCCTGCGGATCGGATAAGAAGAACGCGGAGCGGAGGTCATGGTTCGGTCCTCGCAACGGAGTGGGCGCGCCGGCGCGGTGGGAATCGGGGCCCGTCAGCCATCTACCATCGTCGCTCGAAGGGGCCGCGTCAAGCAGATTTTCGGAAATCCGCGTCCAACCGCCCTTCGCGGCAACCGCCGGCCAGACGATGCGCACAGCCGCTAAAAGAGTCAGGTCGACCGGTCCGGCGAAACCGCAATCGACGGGCGGAGTCGGTTCCACGCAACAACGCGAAGACGCAAAGACGCGCGAAGGCGAACGCTGCTGACCCAGTTTTCGGCCACCGAGTACCCAGCCCGGCGGAGCCGGAACCAATCTCAACTTCGTTGTAGTATGGCAGCCAACGCACCGTCCTCTGCGCCCTCCGCGCACTCCGCGGTTCGGATCATTCGGACGACTTTCGGTGACATCTTGAACCGCAGAGAGCGCCGAGGACGCGGAGATGAAACCGACTGGCCGGACGCGGAACCAATCGAAGTCCATTCCACCACGGATATCGCGGATGAGCACGGATATCCCTTCTTCATCAGTGCCCATCAGTGGAAATCCGTGGTCGAAAAATTTGCGCGAGAAACAAAACTCTGAAGTCTTTGTAGTACAGAGTTCACCGAGGGAATTCGCGCGTGGTGCGAAACGCGGAGCGCTCGTAGCATGAAACGTCCGCAAGGCTTCGCCTGTGCGGGGTTCCGGTCTCGACTCGACTCTCGACTCTCGACTCTCGACTCTCAACTCTCAACCAGTCGCCCCCATGCCCGAGTTGCCTGAAGTCGAGACGATGGTCCGCGGGATTCGGCCGCACGTCGAGGGGCGGACGCTCGCCGGGGTCCGCAAGTGCCGCTGTCCCTGCCGGCCGCTTCTCATCGAGCCGGACTGGCGGGCGGTGCGGCGCCGCTCCGCCGGGCAGCGGATTTCGGCGGTGCGGCGGGTGGCGAAGCGGATCGTGCTGGAACTCGCTTCCGGGGATTGCTTCGTCGTCGAGCCCCGCATGACCGGATTGATGCTCCTCGCCGACCCGCCGGACCGCGGGCATCTGCGGCTGGCGTGGGAATTCGCCGACGCGGGGGAATTTCCGGCGGTCTGGTTCTGGGACCGCCGGGGATTGGGGACGGTGCGGCTGTACGACGCGGAGGAACTCGCCGCCGCGCTGGGAAACGGCCGCCTGGGGACCGATGCGCTGCGGATGACGGAGGCGGAGTGGCGGGAGCGCTGCGCGGCGACGGCGCGCCCCATCAAGGTCGCGCTGCTGGACCAGAAGTTCGTGGCGGGAATCGGCAACCTGTATGCATCCGAGATTCTGCACGCGGCGGGGATTCATCCCGCCCGCCCGGCGAACGAGTTGAATCCGCGGCGCATTCGCCGGCTCCACCGGGCGGTCATCGACGTGCTCGAGGCGGCGATCCGGCACGAAGGCTCGACCCTCTCCGACGGCACCTATCGCAATGCGCTGAACGCGGCGGGGAGCTATCAGAACGAGCACCGCGTGTACGGCCAGGCGGACCGACCGTGCCCGACGTGCGGCCGCGGCGCGATCCGCCGCGCCGTGCAGGCGCAGCGGGCGACGTTTTATTGTGCGGGGTGCCAGCGATAGGGAATGACCCAGGTCCCGTTACTGCATGGCCGGCGCGAAACGCAGCCACGCATCCGGGATGACGGAACAGCGGACCAATGACGGCGGACGAATCCGCATTCGCCCTTTACCCCTCGCCGAGGAACATGGTCCAATAGAGAGTCCCGTACTGTCGGAGCCTGCATGTGTCGTACCGGATGGTGAAGCGCCTGTTCGGCGAGACGAGCCTGGAGCGGAAGTGCCGCTTCCTGTTCGGCGGGGGGCTGCTGCTGCTCATCACCGGCAGCTTCGCGCTGTATGCGCACCAGAACTCGAAGCTGGTCTACGCGCAGAAGCGGACGGCCGCCCGCAGCTACATTTCGCCGATATTGCTCAAGCGGCACTGGACCTATTTCGAAGGGGAGGAGTCGTTCAAGGCGATCATCGATAAGATGGCCCTCGATCTGCAGTCCGACGACCTCCACGGGTACGACCTGGTCCTCGATCGTCCCGTCAACTACGCCGACGACCGCGCGTTGGCGCAGATTCTGCAAGGAGCGCCGGAAGTCATCGACGTGGACTCCGCCGAAGGGGAGTATCGCTACTACGCCCCGATTCAGGCGAAGGCCTCGTGCCTGATCTGCCATCGCCACCGCGATCGGAAGGAAGGGGAGCTGCTCGGCATGGTGAAGATCGCCCTGCCGCTCGCCGACACCGAGCAGGCGCTTACGTTCAACAAGGCGATCCTGCTGGCGACGGCGCTGGTCACGGCGTTTCTGGCGATGCTGGCGGCGTGGGCGATCGTGCGGTACGTGATCGTCAAACCGGTGCTGCATTTGAAGGACGTGAGCGACCAGATCGCGCGGGGGAAGCTCGACCTGCGGGCCGACATCCGCACCGGCGACGAATTCGAGGAGCTCAGCCACGCCTTCAACCGCATGCTCCGGCACCTCGTCACCGTGCAGGACGAACTCCGCGAGGTGAACACCGACCTGGACGGCAAGGTGGACGAGCTGGCGCAGGTCAACCTGCGGCTGTACGAGATGAACAAACTCAAGGACGAGTTCCTGGCGACGATGAGCCACGAGCTGCGGACGCCGCTCAACAGCATCCTGGGCTTCAGCGACGTGCTGGCCAAGGCGGAGAACCTGACCGACAAGCAGGCCCGCTTCGTCGAGAACATCCTCACCTCCGGCAAGACGCTGATGCTGCTCATCAACGACCTGCTCGACCTGGCGAAGATCGAGAGCGGCAAAATGGAGGTGCAGCTCGTCGAGCTGTCGCTGGAGGACCTCGTCGAGCGGCAGGTGGCGACGCTGCTGCCTCTCGCGCAGAAGAAGAACATCGACCTCAGCTACGACGTCGATCCCGATCTGCCGACGCTCTGGCAGGACGGGCGAAAGCTGCAGCAGATCCTCGACAACCTGCTGTCGAACGCGATCAAGTTCACTCCCGAGGGGGGCCGCGTTCGCGTGCAGGCGGGCCGCTGCGACGACGGAACGCTCGAGCTCGTCGTCGAGGACACCGGGATCGGCATCCCGCTCGAGGACCAGGAAACGATCTTCGAGAAGTTCCGCCAGGGACGGTCGATCCCCGGCTTGCGGGACACGATGACTCGCGAATACGGCGGCACCGGCCTCGGTCTGTCGATCGTCAAGGAGCTGGCGAAGCTGCTCGGCGGGGAAGTGCAGCTTGAAAGCGAGTTCGGGAAGGGAAGCACGTTCCTCGTCCGCGTCCCCCTGCGGTTCGACCGCGCCTTCGGCCGCTACGAGGACCGCCCGCAACTACAACCGGCGAACCCGTAGGATGGCTTGACCGCCTGGCAGACCCGCCGCCTCCCCGCCACGCTCGGCGGGCGGACCAACTGGCCAGCCCTGTCGATGGGGCGGCGGATGTTGACCCCGGCCGGCGCGTATTCGATAATCCCGGAAGTCTCGAACCCGCCGGCTTCCAGGGACGACTACGATGCGCCGCGCCCCCTCCGCCTGCCTGATCGTCGCCGTGGCGCTCGCCGCCGCGACCGCCCGCGCCGACCACAAATCGATCGGCGTCACGATCCGCTACCCCCGCGTCTACGGCTGGACCGGCACGCCGTACGGACCCACGCAGGCGCACTACCAGTACGAGCGGCAGTACGGCCGCCCGTGGCACGGGTATGGAGGCAACTCGATCCACATTTCGGGCGGAATCGGCACGCAGTTCGGCAACCACTATCCCATTCAACTCCCCTACGCGACCGGCTACTCGTACTCGGTCCTGCCGGCAATCGGCGGGTACGGGTACGGGTATCAAGCGGCGGGAATCGTTCCCGTCGGGCCGTACTCCGGGTTCGGGACGACGGTGATCTACCCGGGAGTCGCCTACGCCGCTCCGTCATTCGGCTATCTGCCGCCGTCGCCGATGTATCTGCCGGGGCGGCCGGTGTTCGTCGGCGCCAACCCGTTCGACAACAGCGTGATGTACAACGCGCTGATCGAGGAGAACCTTCGCTGGCAGCAGCCGCTCGTGCTCGATCCGGTCCAGTCGAAGCCCAGGCCGGTCCCGCAGCCGTCCACCGCGGAAGCGCAGCTTCGCAGCTTGCGGTTCCAGGCGCACGGGGACATGTGGTTCCGCGAGCAGAACCTGGCGAACGCCCGCGCCCGTTATCAACGGGCGATCGAAGAGGCGCACGACCTGTCCGATCCCCGCTTTCGTCTGGCGTTCACGTTCGTCGGCCTGGGGCGTTACGCCGAGGCGGTCGCCGAGATCCGCAAGGGGCTTGAGCTCGATCCCGCCTGGCCGAGCAAGGGGATCCGCCTCACCGAGCTGTACACCGACCGCAATCACGTCGCGAAAACGTCGGCGATTCACCGCGTGACGACGTGGGCCAAGCAGGACATCCGCGATCCCGACCGCCTGTTCCTGCTCGGCGTGCTGCTCCATTTCGACGGGGACCAGGCCCGCGCCGCCGAGTTCTTCCAGGCGGCGTATCGCCTGCAAGGGGGCGGCGAACACCTGGTGGCATTCCTCGCGCCGGCCGCGGTCGACCAGACGGCGGCCGCGCCCGCGGCGCAGCCACCGCCGCCCGCCGGTCCGCAGCTCGAGCCGGCCGACGACCCGGGGCTGGCCATTCCCCCGTTGCCGGCCCCTGCCCTGCCGCGGCCGAACGGACCGCAGCCGGCCCCGGCCGAGCCGCAGCGTCCCGCCGAACCGGCGCTGCCCGAACTCCCCTTCCCGGCGCCGTAGCATGAGCGCCCCTCGATCGCTCATCTCGCTCTGCACGTACAACGAGCGGGAGAACCTGGCGCAGATCGTCCCCGAGATCCGCGCCGTCGCGCCCGAGGCCGACATCCTCGTCGTGGACGACGGCTCGCCCGACGGTACGGGCCGGCTGGCCGACGAGTTCGCCGCGAACGATCCGCACGTCCGCGTGCTGCACCGGCAGGGGAAGCTGGGCCTCGGCTCTGCGATCGTCGCCGCGTTCCGCTACGCGATCGAGCACGGCTACGACTACGTCATCAATCTCGACGCCGACTTCAGCCATCCGCCGCGATACATCCCCGACCTGCTCGCGGCGATGGACCGGGCCGACGTGGCGATCGGCTCGCGGTACGTGCCGGGAGGCCGCATCGAGGGCTGGGGACCGAAGCGGCACTTCATGAGCCGCGGGGTCAACCTCTACGCGAGGCTGCTGCTGGGCCTGCCCACGCGGGACAACAGCGGCAGCTTCCGCTGCTACCGCGTATCGCTCCTGGAGCGGCTCGACTTCGACCGCGTCCGCGCGCACGGCTATGCCTTCATGGAGGAAATTCTCAGCCGGCTGAAGCGGGTCGGTTGCCGGTTCGTCGAGGTCCCGATCACGTTCGAGGAGCGCCGCCACGGCTCGTCGAAGATCGACTGGCGCGAGGCGGCCCACGCCCTGTGGGTCATCTTCCGGCTGGGGGTGGAGAACGTCACGCGGCGATAGCAGGCGGGAAACTTCCCGCCGAGTGGCGTCTGCGCGTTTCGGAACTCCCCCCACTGACGTGGGAGGCTCGCTGAACGTGTCAGCGCTTGCCGCGGATCGCCGGGGCGAGTGCGGCGGGCGCCGCGAGGATCGCAGCGAGCCGCTCGCGGAGATCCCGCACGAATGCATCGTCGTCGGCAGGAACGGAGCGGAGCAGCGCGGCCTGTCCGTCGGCGAGCGCGGCGGCGAACCGCGCGAGCCGGTCGCGCATGCGCCTGATGAAGTCGGCCAGCTCGTCCGGATCGAGATCGTGCCGGCGCATCTCGGTCGCGCCGGGCATGCGGACGCGCGTGAGGCGGGCGAGCGTCGTCCCCTGCGTGCGATACAACCGCCCTTCGACGAACGCCCGCCGCAGTCTCCCCTCTGCGTCGAAGTGGTACGCCGGATCGCTGCCGAACCAGATCGACAACCGCCCGTCGTTTCGCAGCCCGGCGGTGACGGTGTCGGGTTCGCCGGGAAGCCGAAACTCGGCGCGGCGACCGAGCGCCGTCGCCTCGCGCAGCAGATCCTCCCGGTCCGATTCGTCACGGGCCATTTTTCGTTGTCAGTCGTCAGTTGCCGGCCCGATCTCTGACCTCCGACGTCTGGCCTCTGTTCGACGTGCCGTATGAAGAAGCGACAAGCAGACGGAATGCCTGCCTGCTTTCCGCCTCAGCCGGCCTTCTTCAACGGCGTGGCCGACTGATGCCACTCGAGTTCATAAGTGTGCCGCTCGCTTGAATTCACTTCGCCGAGCGTCGGGGAATAGGTCTCGACATGGATCCGCTGCTGTGCGGGGTCGAACGTGAGGACGCGGAGCCAGCCGTTGCCGCCGTTGGCGAGGTTCTGGTAATCCGCGAGCATCTCGATCACCGTGCCCCCGTCGTCGTTGGCGCTGGTCTGCACGTTGGTTCCGGCGAAGTGCCCGCTGACGACGAGGAAGATGTTCGGCTGCCTGCGGACCAGCTTGTCCCACATCTGCTCGCCGCTGTTCCCTTCCACACTGTAGCCCGAGGCGCAGCTCGTGTCGCGGCCGGCGGGGCGGAGATAACAGTGCGTGGCGACGATCACCCGGTGTTCCGGGTGCTTGGCGGCCACGTTGCGGGCCCAATCGAGCGCCTCGTCCCGCGGGGCGAACTCGAGGCTGAGGACGAGGAACTTCATCCCCGCCGCCTCGAACAGGCAATAGTTGTTGTCATTCGATTCCTCGGCCATCGACCCGCCGTACCACTTCTCGTTCTTGTAGCGCGAGGGGGGGAAGAAGCGGTTGTAAAGCGACGTGTCGCGGACGACCCGCCGGCCTTCGAGCACCATGTCGTGGTTGCCGGGGACCATGCTGTACGGGACGACGCCGTCGAGGACCTTCTGGGCCTCATCGGCCCGTTTCCACTCCGCCTCGGTGTTCTCGTGGACGATGTCCCCCAGATGGACCACGAAGCGGATGTTGCGCGGCTTCACCTGCTCCCGGATCCACTCGGTCTGCTTGCGGTACGTCTCCGGGTGGTTCAGCGAATAGAACTGCGTGTCCGGCAGAAGCACGATCGAGAACCGCTCGCCCGCCACCTTGGCATCCGCATCGTCGGCCGCGGTCGCGCGGGAGACGGCCGTCGAAAAATGAATCGCGGCGAAAAGGACGAAGGTCGTGCGGACGGCAACGAGGCGAATCGGCATCGTGCGGCTCCTCTGGACGCGGCGGATACGGCGGAGTCGAGCATAACCGGCAGCGGAGAGGAATCAAGCAACTTCGCTCCCGCGCGGCGTTGGAGCGTGGCAAAAATGCCTGGCGGGCAATCAGAGCCGATTCATAGGCCCGGCATTCATGCCGGGTCCGTGGCAATCGGTGTGGAATGGCAGAGCCTCGTTCACGAGGCTTCTCGCTGCGGCGGCTTCAGCCCCTCGGACATCGAGAAGCCCCGTGAACGGGGCTTGCGCATCGATGATCCCGCGGCCGAGGAGCCCCGGCATGAATGCCGGGGCTAATAAGCCCGACCTTCACGATTACGCCAGTGATTCTTGCCACACCCGCGACGTCGGAGTCCAGGCTTCAGCCTGCCGAAAGGCTGATCGAGTTTCCGTCTCGCACACACGGAGAGGCTTCTCTCGTCTGCCATCCGTATCGCGAGCCGCGAAGGTATCGTGGCCCGGCGGCAGCCTGAAGGCCGTGCTCCAGCGGGAATCACGCTCGGCCAAGCCACAAGTCCACCCCTTGCAGCAGCATCTCGACGGCGATCGTGCCGATGACGATCGCCGAAATGCGGCCCACGACCTCCACGTACCGCTCGACGAGACGCTCCGAGCGAACGCTCACCCAATCGTGGATCGCCTTCATCGCCAGCAGCGAGACGACGACCGCCGATAGCGTGACCGCGATCGCCAGGATGGCGGCCGGAACGGGGAGTTTCGAGCCGGCCAGCACGCTCGCGCTCACCGTTCCGGGGCCGACCATGAACGGCATTGCCACCGCGCCCGCGACGTGCTTGGCCGGACCGCGGAACGTCTCGATCGCGCCGCCTCCCTCGTGCACCATCCGCAGGGCGATCAGCACGAACACCACGCCGCCGAAGATGAGGAACGCCGCGAACCGCGCTTGCAGCACGTCCTGGAAGACGGCGTCCCCCGCCCATGCAAACAGGGCGAACACCGTTCCCGCGATCGCCGCCGCCCGCAGCAGGACCCGGCCGAAGTCCGCCGGGCCGAGCTTCTGAATGAGCGGCAACAGGTAGATGCTCATCAGAAACGGATTGAGTAGCACGAACAGAAGCAGCGCGGATTCGGCGAACGGGCGGAGCGGCATCGGCAACCCGGGAAGTCGGAATTCGGAGGTCGAAACATGAAGGATAAAGGATGCATTGCGCCAGGGCGAGAGGTGAGAGGTGGATTCATCTTCGACGTACAGACGCAAAGACGCCCAGCGCGGCGAAGCCGCAACCAAAGGGTCACGCGAAGGCGCGAAGGACATGATGAGCCGAGGGGTTTACCCCCTCGGTGGGAACACGCGTTGCTTCAGAGGAATCTCGCGTCACTGGTCCGGGTCGCCCGAAGAGCACCGAGGGGATAAACCCCTCGGCTCCTTGGTTCAACGGAGAATTCGCGCAGTCCTTCGAAGAACGCCTGTCGCGGAATTCCTTTCGGCCCGGCCGGTCCGGCTGATATGATGATTGGACCGGCCACGTTCCCGCCGGCGCGCCGGTCTTGCCGCCGCACGGATCGACACCGCTCGACACGGACGACACGATGCAGGAAGCCTCCGCCTCGCCGCACTACACGGTCCTCGCCCGCCGGTTCCGGCCGCAGACGTTCGCGGACGTGATCGGCCAGCAGCACGTGGCCCAGTCGCTGCGGAACGCGATCCGCACGAACCGTGTCGCCCACGCCTATCTCTTCACCGGGGCCCGCGGCGTCGGGAAGACGTCGACCGCCCGCATTTTCGCCAAGGCGCTCAACTGCCCGCAAGCGGTCGACGGCGTCCCCTGCAACGAGTGCGACATCTGCCGGGCCGTCTCCGCCGGGCACGACATGGACGTGCTCGAGATCGACGGGGCCTCGAACCGCGGAATCGACGACATCCGCTCGCTGCGGGCGAACGTGAACGTCAAGTCGATGCGGACGAAGCACAAGCTGTACATCATCGACGAAGTCCACATGCTGACGAAGGAGGCGTTCAACGCGCTGCTGAAGACGCTGGAAGAGCCGCCTCCCAACGTCAAGTTCGTGTTCTGCACGACCGAGCCGGGCAAAGTCCCCGACACGATCCTCTCGCGCTGCCAAAGGTTCGACTTCTCGACCATCCAGACCGACAACATCGCCGGCCGGCTTCGCGAGATCGCCGCGCAGGAAGGTTACGAGGTCGCGCCGGACGCGCTGGAGCTCGTCGCCCGCCGGGCCGCCGGCTCGATGCGCGACAGCCAGTCGCTGTTCGACCAGCTTCTGGCGTTCGGGCAAAGTCCGATCACCGTCGAGGACGTGCACCGCCTCTTGGGGACTGCGCCCGACGAGCGGCTGATCGAGCTGTTCGCCGCCGTCGTCGATCGCCGCAGCGATACGGTGCTGGCCGCCTTCGACCGCGCATTGGCCGACGGCGTGCAGCTCGGCGAGCTGATGGATCAGTCGCTGCACTACGTGCGGGACTTGATGGTGATCGCCGCGGGGGCGGAGCGGCTGCCGCTGGCGAGCGTGTCCGAGTCGAGCCGAGCCCCGCTCGCCGAGCAGGCCGGTCGCTGGGGCCTCGAAACGATCCTCGCCGGAATGGAGATCCTCGCCGAGGCCAAGTTGCGGATGGCCCGCGTCCCCTACGGGCGGGCGATCGCGGAATTGGCGCTCGTCCGGCTGTCGCGGCTCGAAGACCTCGCCGATCTGGAATCGCTGATCGAGCAGATGCGCAGCGGAAACGGAGTCGCCCCCGCGACAGCGCCGGGATCACGGGGGAGCGCCGCGCCGTCGACGGTCTCACCCGCGCGTCCGTCCCCGCCGCCGCAATCGGCGATGGCAGGCGGAAACGCATCGGCCGTGGTCAGCGACCCGGACGCTTCGGAGCGTCCGGGTCGCTTGCCGCGCGCCGCCGAGCTGCCCGAAAAAAAAACGGCTGAGCAGGCCCCGCCCGGCCTCGCCGGCGATGCAAGGCCGGTCCAGCCGGCTGTGCAGGTCGATTTCCGCCCCGGGGTCGAGGCGAAACTGTGGAGCTATCTCTTGTCGCGATTTCAGGATATGGCGCGGGACCACCTCAAGATGGTGGAGTCGTTAGCAATTTCCGGGCCAAATCATCTGGATTTATCCTTTCGCGCGGGCTATCATTTCAGCAAGCAATACTGCGACCACCACGGCATCTTCGACCGGCTACAGCAGATCATTCGGGAGGTGACGGGCCGGGAGGTGCGGATCAGTTCTCAAGTGAACGCACCCGCGCCGGAAACTCCCGCCGAGCCGGCGCCCCGCGTTCCCGAAGATGACCCCGAAGAGGCGGCCGCCGGCGATCCCTACGTGCAACAGGTGAAGGCCGTCTTCGGCGGCCGCATCGTGAAAATCGAAACCAACCTCGCTCCGGCGAATCGCAAGGAATGAATTTCATGTTCAAGGGAATCGGAAATCTGGTCTCGGTGCTCAAGCACGCCGGGCAGATTCAGGGCAAGGTCGGCGAACTCAAGGAGGAACTGGCCAAGGTCCGCGTGGAAGGCTCCGCCGGCGGCGGCATGGTGATCGTCGAGGCGAGCGGGCATCACAAGGTCCTCGCGGTCCGCATCGACTCGTCCCTCGCCAACGGCGACCGCGAAATGCTGGAAGAACTGGTGGCGGCGGCCGTCAACCAGGCGCTCGACAAGGCCAAGCAGGCCGCCGCCGAACAGATGAGCCGTCTCGCCGAGGGCATGGACATCCCCGGCCTGGGCGACATGCTGGAAAAAATGGGCCTCAACACGAACCCGGTCGCGTGACCATCGCGCCGCGGAATGTGTTGCTGAAAGCTGATCGCTGAAAGCTCTTCCATGTCACGGAACGACGTCCCCAAACCGGCGCACCCCTACGGGCCCGCGGTCGGGAACCTGGTTGACCAGTTCGCCGCCCTCCCCGGCATCGGCCGCAAGACGGCGGAGCGGCTCACGCATCACATTCTGCGGGTCGGGCCGGACGAGGCGCTCGCCCTGGCCGACGCGATTCGCGAAGTCAAGGCCACCGTCCGCCGTTGCGCGGTATGCTTCAACCTGACGGAGCAGGAGACCTGCGACCTGTGCCGCGATCCCCGCCGCGACCGCCTGGCGGTCTGCGTAGTCGAGCAGCCGCGGGACGTGACGGCCTTGGAGGCCGCCGGGGTGTTCCGGGGGCTGTATCATGTGCTGGGGGGACGGATTTCCCCGTTGGAGGGAATCGGCCCGGAGGACCTGACGATCGACCCCCTCGTCCGCCGCGTCCGCCACGACGGGATCCGCGAAGTGGTCATGGCCCTGAACCCCACGCTGGAGGGAGACGGGACCGCCCTGTTCATCTCGAACCTGCTGGAGAACGACCCGGTGGAGATCACCCGCTTGGCGCGGGGGATTCCTTCCGGCAGCGTGCTCGAGTTCGCCAATCGCGAAATGCTGGCCGACGCGCTGGAAGGCCGCCGGAAGTTCTAACGAGCGAATCATGCAACTGAACATCTCGCAGCAGATGAAGCTCAGCCAGCAGATGAAGCTGGCCCCGCGGATGATCCAGTCGATGGAGATCCTCCAGTTGCCCCTCATGGCGCTGCAGGAACGCATCGACCAGGAGCTCGCCGAAAACGTCGTGCTGGAAGTCGAAACCGCCGAGTCCGAAACAGCCGCCGGCGACACCGAGGCTGGCGCCGAGGAGTTCGAGAACGGCTTCGATCCCCCCGAAATCGACGGCAAGAGTCCCGACCAGACGGAGCTCGTCGTCGATAACGACCACAACAACGAGGCCGATTTCGAGCGGCTGCTCGAGATGTCGGCCGAGTGGCCGGAGGACAATCTCTCCGCCGGCTCGCGCGTCTCCTCCAATCGCATCGACGAAGAGGGAGACCGCAAGCACGACGCGATCGCGAACATGGCCGCCCGCCCCCAGTCGCTGCACGAGTACCTCCTCGAACAGTTCGCGTTCTTCGAGTGCCCCCCCCGCATCCGCGAGTTCGCCGAATACCTCATCCAGAACCTCGACGAGCACGGCCGGCTGCAAAGCTCGCTCCCCGAGATCGTGCAGGTGTTCGGCAAGCCGCTCGACCAGGAGGAGGCCCGCGAGGCGCAGCGGCTGATCCAGAAGCTCGAGCCCACCGGCGTCGGCGCCCGCGACGTGAAGGAGTGCCTGCTGCTCCAGGTCGCTCCTGAAACCCCCTTTCGCGACGCGCTCGTCACGCTGATCTCGTCCCACCTCGAAGACGTCGCTCGGAACCGGCTCCCCGTCATCGAGAAGCAGACCGGCTACTCGATGGACACGATCAAGGCGGCCATCGAGGAATTGCACAAGCTCGATCCCTATCCCGGCCGGGGCTTCGAGGTCCGCCCAGTGCAGAAGGTCTCGCCGGATTTGTTCGTCGATCATGACGACGAGGGAAAATACGTGATCCGCCTCGAGGACGAGTACACGCCACGCCTGCGGATCAGCCAGTACTACCTCCAGCAGCTCCGCAACAACCCCGACACGCAGACGCGGGACTACATCAAGAAGAAGATCGAATCGGCCAAGTGGCTGATCGAGTCGATCGAGCAGCGGCAGAACACGCTCCGCCGCGTCGCGCAGGCGATCGTCGATCACCAGACCCAGTTCCTCGACAAGGGGCCGGAGCACATCCAGCCCCTGAAGATGCAGCAGATCGCCGACGTGGTCCACGTCCACGTGACCACCGTCTCCCGCGCGGTGGACGACAAGTGGATCCAGTCCCCCCGCGGGCTGTTCCCCTTGAAACATTTCTTCGGCGGCGGGACGATCACCGACGACGGCGAGGAGGTCGCCTGGGACACCGTCCGCATCAAGCTCAAGGAGATCGTCGACGCCGAGGACAAGCAGGACCCCCTGAGCGACGACGACCTCGTGAAGGAGCTGGCGAAGCACGGCGTCCGCCTCGCCCGCCGCACCGTCACCAAGTACCGCAAAGCGCTCGACATCCCCTCATCCAGGGAACGCCGGGAATATTAGAGTTACGAGTGACAAGTGACGGGTTGCTGCCCGGAACGCTCCTTTTGTTCGTAACTCCCAACTCCCAACTCCCAACTTCTCCCATGGCCCATCCCGAGCAACGACCGACCGAGGGAGACCGCGACGCGAAGAAGGGGCATCCGCGGCCAAGCGTCGAATACAACCTCGAAAAGGACCCGCTGCAAACGGGCAAGCTCGCTCCGCGGAGCGATCTCGTCGGGAAGGCCGCCCTGGCCCCGGGGGAATGGACCGCCCGCCGCCGCATGGCCGGCTGGCTCGCCGTGATCATCATGGCGATCGTGCTCGCGATCGGCGCGATCGTCATCTTCGACCTGCACCGCTGGGCCGCCCGCGTGCTGCCGTTCGAATAGCCGCCCGCGCCGGGCGTCGGGTGGCCGGGACTGGAGGCTTTGCGAAGTCCCGGCGAATCGCCGACACAATCGCCACCTCGCACGGCTATTCCGTTCCGCTGCTCGACCGTGAAAACCAAGAACGCAACCCGGGACTTCCGCTGTAGTTCGTGATGGAAAGCTGGTCCGCGTTGGAATATCCGATGTTCCGTAGAAGTCTTCGCAACTGCTTGGTTCTCACGATCGTTGTGATGGCCGCCTTAGTGCCCGTGGCATGGGGACTCCAAGTGCGTTCGCGAAACCGTGATTATGCCAGACTTGAAGCAGCAGGCGCAACAGTCTTGTATAAAGAGGCTGGGCCGCGGTGGCTGGGGGAGTTCATGGAATCGCATGGCCTCAGGCTCGATAAACCTTGGCTTATCGAGGTGCTCGACGATGGGTCACGGATCACGACTGAAGACCTTCGGATTGTTTTCGGAGCGGAGAGCGTCGAGGAGCTGTCAGTTTACCATCCGCTGGTATGCGACGACAATGTATTCCAGCTACATGGACGTTCCGAGATTCGCCGACTGGAGATCTACGGTGGGAATATCTCGCCGACAGGATACCATGAGATCGGCCGCATCACGGGCTTGAAGGTGTGGTATTTAGGTGAACCGCATGTCACATCTCGGGTCGCATACGAGATTTCAAATCTGCGCGACTTGGAGGGGTTGGCATTGAGGTGGGGTCGTCTCGAAGAGGGCTCGTTACGTACCATATTGGATGGAATGCTGCGCTTGGAAGGTTTGTGCTTGCAGCATGTCTCCCTTCATGATTATGACATCGATGCGATTCGTGATTGTCGGTCACTACAGGGCATCGGCCTGTCGTACGCCGATCTGGATGACGGCGCACGTGCACGACTTATCAGCCTGACACAACTGAAGGTGATGGATTTGCGGGGGATGGATATTGATGGCTCTCCGCGAAGCCTGTTGAAGGCGTGCGGTATCCCCCAACATCTGGTGGT
>JBBDNU010000130.1:0-3628 GCA_040877365.1 Planctomycetales bacterium | reverse complement strand
CTTCGGCGCGAGCTTGTCGAGCTCGGGCGGGAAACCGCCTCGCTCGGCCCGGTAGGCGGCGAGCGCGAGGGCGACCCGCGCCAGGTCGAGCCGCATCTGCGCGCGGTCTTGCGCGTCGAACAACGCGCCTTGCGCAGGGAGGAGAATGCTCAACAGGACGTTGGCGATGGCGTCGCTCGTTTGCTCCCGGAGCGATCGTCCCGCGAGGAGTTTCCGGCCGATCGCCAGCCAGGGTCGCTTCGCGTCGTCCTCCAGAGATTCCAAGAACTTCGCCGTGGACTTCCGACTCAGTTCCCGGCGCTCGGCCCGCTTCGGAGCGCGGCCCGCGGCGACCATTCCATCGAAGAGTTCGTTTCCCCTGCGGAGCGCGATGTCCCAGTCGATGCCGGCGACTGGAAATGTCCGATCGGTGATTTGCGTATAGATTTCGGTTTTCCCCTTCTGGGCATCCATCGCCACGTAGAGCACGGCGCCGAGATACGTGAATCGCTCCCCGCGGTCGAAGAGCTGATCGGTCGACGGAAAGGGAGGGAGTTTCTCCAGCGCCGCCCGGTAGGCGAGCGCTTGTTCGGCCGACAGAGCGCCGCTCGTGGCGAATGCCGCGTCGGACTCGCAGGCGATGTTCTCGAACGCGGCCCCCACGATTCGTTCGACGAGGAAATGCCCTTCGGCGGCGTGCCGCGCGAGGCGGTGGCAGGCGAGCAGGTCCGCTTTGGCCGCCGCGACTTTTCCCTCGCCGAGGCGGAGCATCGCCCGGGCGGTGAGCAGCCGGGCAGCGTCGCGCAATTCGAACGAAATCGGATTGATGTTCGCGATCAGCAGCAGCGGACCTTCATTCGCCGCGCTGGACAGCGGGACGTAGCAGCGGGGACGCTTCGTCCCGGCGACGATCAACTCCAGCGGCTTTTCATTTCGTTCCAGCCAGGCGGCGACGAGCGGAAGCTGCTCGGCGGACCAGGGGGCCGACCAGGCGCGTTCCGTCTGTTCGTCGAACTGTTTCGCGAGCCGCTCCTTCTCCGCTTCCGTGGGCGCGGGATCGGCTGCATCGGCGATCGCCTTCGACTGCGCCGTGTAGCCGATGAGATAGCTCCCATCGTCCGGCACGGGCTCGATCCCAAGACTGCGAAAAAACGGCCCGCGGTACTCGACCGCGAGCTCGCCCGGGCCGATCGCCTTGATGTAGAGCACCGCGGCGTTGTTCTCGGGGGTGACGCCTTCGCGGGCAGCGGCCTCCAGGGCGGCGGCGTAGTCGGGGGCGCCGTCCGCGCGGAGCGGCTCGGTGATGTGCGTCGTTCCCTCCGAAATGGTGAAGGGGAGCTTCGCCCGCGTCGCCGCGGGCGGCTTGTCGGCGGCGAATGCGATCCCGACGACGATCAACGCGAGTAAAGTAGGTCCCGGCCGCCGGCCGGGACCTGGCTTGCTCACCGGCCTTCGGCGACCATCGAGCCGAGCGCCTCCCTCGGCTTGCGCCGGGCGTTTCGTGCCGGGCGTGCCGCGGGGTGCGGACGCTCCTGCCGCGCCCGAAGGTCCATTCCGGCGGAATGGACCTACCAATCCGGTCATCCCCCGCTCACCAGCCCGCAGCGCGAGCAAGGGAGGTTGTTCATGTAGGTCGGGATTGCCGGAAATGGTCGGCCGCATTGGTGGTTCTCCCTCGCTGGCGCTGCGGGCTAGGGTGCGGGTTTGGGGGAGACGATGACGATGTCGTCGCCGTAGGGTTCCGAGTCGTAGGTGCGGGCTTCGTCGTCTTCGCCGTTGGGGCCGACGCTGTAGAGCAGGTAGCGGTCGTTGGCCCGGAGATATTTCAACGGTTGGTCGTTGAACAGGTCCTTCGGGACCGCCGGAATGTACCGCGGGGCGAGCTGCGCCAATTCCGCGGGGTACTCGCCGCGCTCCGCGCGGTAGGCGGCGAGGGCGAAGGCGAGCTGCGTGAGGTCGGCCTGCATTGCGACGCGGTCGGCGAGGAACGAGACCGCGCCGATGGCCGCACCGAACTGGTCCACCATCAGCGTTGCCGCCTGTTCGCTGTTGGTCCATCGCAGATTCGGCGAGACGTAGGCGCGGGCCGCGATCCATCCGGAGTTCTTGGCGCGGTGGCTGTCAGTGGACAATCGGTCGCCAAGCTCTTTGAATCTCCGCCGGCGTTCGGAACTGGTCGGCGCGCGGGCGGCTTTGACGACGCGGTCGAAATATTCGTTCCCCCGCTTCAACGGGACGTCCCATTCGATGCTCATCGTGGCGACCTGCCTGCCGAGCCGCTCGACTGATTCCGGGATGCGGAAAGCGGGCGACGGGCTGCTCATCCCAAGCAGGGTGATGTAGGCAATGAGCTGCCCGACGTCTCCGCCCAACGCAGCATAACTCACGATGTCGAGGAACCCGTAGCGCTCGCCGCGGTCGAGGACGTCGCTGACCGGAGCCAGCGGCGGCAATTCTGCGAGCCGTTCCCGATAGCGGTGGGCCTGTTCCGCGGTGAGACCGGCGTGCCGCGCCAGCGCCGCGGTCCCTTCCAAGGCTTGATTTTCGATCGCAAGGCCAACCAGCGACTCGATCAGGAACGTTCCCGACGCGACGTGGCGCGCGAGGCGATGGCACGCCAGGAGGTCCGACCGGGCTTGTTCGACGTTCCCTTCACCGAGATGCGACATCGCCCGAATCACGAGCAGCCGCGCAGCCCCTCGGGCTACCTGGGCGCCGGGAAGCAGCACTTCGATGAGCGAGCCCGCTTTGTTTTCCGACGGCAAATAAAGCGGCTGATAGTATTTTCGTCGCCGCGTTCCCTCCACGATCAAGGCGAGCGGCTTTTCGTTGCGGCGGAGCCACTCGGCGAAGACCGGCTCCTTCGTCGCGGACCAGGGGGACTTCTCGATGTGGTCCATGCGTTCGTAGAGCTTGTCGAGTTCGCGCTGGTCCTTCTCCGCGAAGGCGGCGGGATCGAGCACTTTCACCCCGCGCTCCTTCCGCCGCAGATCGCGGAGGACCGTGCCGAGATCGACGAGATAATCCCCCTCCTCCGGCGGCACGTCGATGCCGAGCTTGCCGAAGAACCGCTCCCTATGCTCGACGTCGATCTCCTTCGGCCCGAGCGCCCGCCAGTACAGCACCGCGGCGTTGTTCTCCGGGGTGACGCCGGCGCTGGCGATCGCTTCCAGGGCGACGGCGTAGTCGGGGGTGCCGTCCGGGCGGAGCGGCTCGGTGATGTGCGTCGTTTCTTTCGAAATGGTGAAGGGGAGCGTCGCCCGCGGGAGCGGCGGCGGTTCGGGTGGGGCGGAAGCGGCGGCCGATGCGGATGCGATCCCCGCCGCGATCAGCAGCGCGAAAGTAGGTCCCGGCCGCCGGCCGGGACCTGAACCGCTCGCCCGGCCTCGTGAACGATCGAGTCGAACGCCCGCTTCGGCGAGCGCCAACCGTTTCGTGCCGGGCGCGCCGTAGGACGGATTGGCAATCCGTCCTGCGGGGTGGGGCAGGCTTTCCAGCCTGCCGCTGCTCGAGCGGGCGGCTCCGGGACGGGCAGACATGGATGTCTGCCCCACGAGGACGGACGGAACGCCTCCTTCGGCTCGCGCAAGCCGATTCGTGCCGGGCGTGCCACAGGGTGCGGACGCTCCTTCCCCGCCCCGAGGTCCCG
>JBBDNU010000129.1:13678-20352 GCA_040877365.1 Planctomycetales bacterium | reverse complement strand
AACAAGTTGAAGCCACCGTCGAAACAAACTTAGTGCCATTGGGCTGTGCCGGCCGAATGGCGGACGCGGCCGGGCATGCGAATTCGAGCCTCTCCGCGGCGGGCATCGTACCGGGTTCGATCGGTGAACTCCCAAAGCCCATTTTCGCGAATCGCACGTGGAGGCCCGGTCCCTTCGTTCGGCCGGCGAAGCCGGCCCTACCAGTCTCGTAGTCCCAGACGTTCGTCGTGCGGTCGCCGTTCGGCGCTTGGACGATCCGCTGGTTGCCGTCGGCGTCGAAAGCGTATGTCGTTCGCCCGGAAGTCGTTTGAGCGTAGCGCAACTGATTGGCGTCGTCGTAGGTGGACGTGGTGCGGGCACCGGTCTCGTTCTTGAGGACATCCCGACCTACTACTGTCGCCTTCTTTAGGGCCCAATCGCCAGTTCGACTTTTTTTTCGAGTACGGCGAAGCGCACGGCGTCGCGACACTCGCGGGGGCCGCCGCGAAATCGTCATCGGCGCGGGGTTGATTCCCGCGGCCGGATTCCGCACCCGACTTCATCGCACGGTGCGGTTTCCACCGCACGGGACGAAGTGTTACAGTGCCCGGCATCATGATCGGGTTGGAGGACGTTCGCAAGACCTATCCCGGCGGCGTGCAGGCCGTGCGCGGGGTCGATCTGCACGTTCGCGAGGGCGAATTGCTCGTGCTGCTGGGCGAATCGGGCTGCGGCAAGACGACCCTCCTGAAGATGATCAACCGGCTCATCGAGCCGACCTCGGGCCGCATTCTGATCGGCGGCCGGAACAATCGCGAAACGGACCCCGTCCAGCTTCGCCGTGGAATCGGCTACGTCTTCCAGGGAATCGGCCTGTTCCCGCATCTCTCCGTGGGAGACAACGTGGCGACCGTCCCGCGACTGCTCGGGTGGAAGCCCGAACGAGTCGGCGAGAAAGTCGATCGGCTGCTCGAGCTCGTCAAGCTCCCGCCCGGCGAGTACCGCGATCGGCTGCCGCGACAACTTTCCGGCGGACAACGCCAGCGCGTGGGACTGGCGCGGGCGCTGGCGGGTGAGGCCTCGATCATGCTGATGGACGAGCCGTTCGGCGCGCTCGATCCGCTCAATCGCGATCGGCTTCAAGACGAGTTCCGCCGCATTCACGACGATCTCGGCCTGACGACGCTGATGGTCACGCACGACATGACCGAGGCGCTGCTGCTGGCGGACCGCATCGGCGTGATGAAGTCCGGCGGCCTGTTGCAGGCCGACACGCCGGCGCGGATGCTCGACCATCCCGAGCACGAATACGTCGAGAACATGTTGGCCACGCCTCGGCGGCAAGCGGAACGTCTCGAAGCGCTCGCCGCCGGCGACGCTTCGCAACAGACGAGTGACGGGTGATTTCGGACGGGCATGAAATGTCGGAAAACCTCGTGTCGGCCTTCGAACTGCTGCCGGTGTATCTGTCGAAGCATTTGCGGATCACGGTGATCGCATTGGCCCTGGGGATGACGATCAGCCTGCCGCTGGCCGTGCTCGCGGTGCGCGTCAAACCGCTGCGGTATCCCGCGCTCACCGTCGTGGGGGTGATTCAGACGATCCCGAGTCTCGCACTCCTGGCGTTGATGGTCGCCCTGCTGGTGGTGGTCGGGTCGATCGCCGAGCCGCTGGGCGTCGAAATTCAGGCGCTGGGAACGACGCCCACGATCATCGCGCTCACTCTATACAGCATGTTGCCGATGCTGCGGAACACGGTGACCGGGATTCTGGAGGTGGATCCGACGCTGACGGAAGCGGCCCGCGCCGTCGGCATGACCCCGTTCCAGTCGCTGTGGAAGGTCGAGCTGCCGCTCGCGCTGCCGGTGATCATCGCCGGTATTCGCACCGCCACGGTGTGGACGGTGGGGATCGCGACGCTCGCCACGCCGGTCGGGCAGGAATGTCTGGGGAACTACATCTTCCAAGGGTTGCACACGAAGAATTGGACGTGGGTGGCGTTCGGTTCGGCGGCGGCGGCGGTGCTCGCCATCTCGCTCGACCTGTTCATCGGCGGCTTGCAGAAGGCGGCCGAGGAACGCCGTCGCGGGCTCGCGCTCGTCTCCGCCGCGGCGCTCGCCCTGATTTTCGTCGGCGGGCTGATCGGCCCGATGGTGGTCCGCGGGTTGCGCGCGGACCCGGTCGCGGGGCCGATCGACGAGAGGATCGACGCGAATCGGCCGAAAGGCGCCGATGCGAAACCGCAAGCGGCGCCGCCGGCGGTGATCGTGGGGTCGAAGACCTTCACGGAGCAGTACATTCTGGCGGATTTGATCGCGGGCGTTCTCAACGAGCGGGGCGTCGCGACGGCGCGGAAGGAAAGTCTCGGCTCGACCGTCATCTTCGACGGACTGCGGAACAACGAAGTCGACTGCTACGTCGATTACACCGGCACGATCTGGGCGAACCACATGGGCCGCGAGGAATCGGCCCCGCCCTGGCGCGTGCTGAGCGAAGTCGCCGGATGGCTCGCGGAACGTCACGGCATCCGTTGCCTGGGACCGCTGGGCTTCGAAAACGCCTACGCACTCGCCATGCGCCGCGATCAGGCCGAGCGGCTCAGCATCGAGACCATCGCCGATCTCGCGCCACACGCGCCGCGGCTCAAGATCGGCGGCGATTACGAGTTCTTCGGCCGTCCGGAATGGCGAGTGCTCCGCGACGCCTACGGCCTGCGGTTCGACCAGCGCAAGAGCTACGGCTCGACGTTCATGTACGAGGCGCTCGTCGATGGCCAGGTGGACGCGCTCTCGGCCTTCTCGTCCGACGGCCGCATCGCCGCCTACGATCTGAAGGTGCTCGACGATCCGCGGCAGGCGATCCCGTCCTACGACGCGATCCTGCTGCTCTCGCCCCGCGCGGCGGAACGCGGCGACGTCGCCCGCGCGCTCCGCTCGCTGATCGGCGCGATCGATGTCGAGACGATGCGCGAGGCGAACCTGATGGTCGATCGCGAGGAGGATCCGCAACCGATCAGCGCGGCGGCGCGCTGGCTGCGACAACGAGTCGATTGAGCGGTCGCGGACCTTCGCAGCGGAGAAATTCGCAAAATTCCGACCAAGTTCCGAGCGGGTTGGAAGTCGTGCGACTTCGGCGAAGCCCACCCCGCCGTTTCCCGCGCCGGATCACTGTCATTCTCGATTGGAGAAATGACGGAACGGACATGGAACCTAACGGCCGTTGCGGCCGATCGACAGCGCGGGCTCGTGGATCCGGACGGTCGTGTCGTCGCCGTCGATGCGCTCGGTGAACCGCCGCGGGATGCGGCAGGAGAAGGTCACCCGCGAGTCGTGGTATTCCGTGCCGGTGACTTCGGCGTGCTCCGCCAGGTAGTGGAACAGCCGCCCGTTCCCCACGCCGGTCTCGATCTCCGCCTGGACGTAGCCCTGCCCGAGGCGTTCCGCCACCGCGGCGGCGAGACGCTCCAGCCCTTCCCCCGTCGCCGCGCTGACGGAGATCGTGTCGGAGTGCGCGGCCCGCAGGATGTCGAGCCGGGCGCGGCCCTCGAGCGCGTCGATCTTGTTGAACACGAGCAGCACGTTCTCGGTGCCGACGCCGATCTCCGCGAGCACCTTGTAGACCGTGGCGATCTGGCGTTCCGCCTCGGGATGGCTGACGTCGACGACGTGCAGGAGCAATTCCGCCTGCCGCGCTTCTTCCAGCGTGGACGTGAACGAGGCCACGAGGTGGTGCGGCAGGTTGCGGATGAAGCCGACCGTGTCGCTCAAGAGCACGTCCCCGAGGTGCGGGAGGTTCCACCGCCGGGTGCGGGTGTCGAGCGTGGCGAACAGGGCGTCGGCGACGTACACGCCCGCCCCGGTGAGCGCGTTCATCAGCGTGCTCTTGCCGGCGTTCGTGTAGCCCACGAGCGAGACGGTGAGCGTGCCGCGGCGGGCGGCGACGGTCCGCTCGCGGCGGTGCTCGACTCCCTCGAGCTTCCGCTTCAGCTCGGCGATGCGCTTATCGATCAACCGGCGGTCGGTCTCGAGCTGCTTTTCGCCGGGGCCGCGACCGGCGCCGACGCCCCCTTCGATCCGCTCGAGGTGGGTCCACAGCCGCTTCAGCCGCGGGCGGAAATAGAGGAGCTGCGCCAACTCGACTTGCAGTCGGGCCTCGTAGGTGCGGGCCCGGCTGGCGAAGATGTCGAGGATCACCTCGCTGCGGTCCACGATGACCGCCCCGGTTTCCTCTTCCAGATTGCGGCCCTGGGCCGGGCTGAGATCGTTGTCGCAGATGACGAGTTCCGCGCCGTGCTCCTCGACGCTGCGCTTCAACTCGACGACCTTCCCCTTGCCGAAATAGGTCGAAGCATCCGGCTTCTCGCGGACCTGGACGACGGTATCGACCACGGTGACGCCGGCGGTCTTGACCAGCCCCCGCAGCTCGTCGAGGACATGCTCCTTGTCGATTTGTTCGGCCCGACCGGCGTCCCGCTCGATGACGGCCGCGAGCACCGCCTTCTTCTCGTGGACCTTCAGTTCATCGCGTTTGGGATTGCCCAATTCGAATCGAGACCTCGGCAGGGATGGTGTTTCGGCGCGGGCGGACGTGGAACCCGCAAGTTCAGTTTACGGACCTTCCGTCTCCCGGACAAGACGCGTCTTCCCGGCTGGAGGTTCGCGACCGTCGATCCAGTCTGCCGGACTGGAGCCGTGAGCGGAGAAATCGCGGCGGAGATTCCGCTGGCTTGCCGCATTCCGTATCATTTCCGAGTGATATGGCCCGTACCGACACGACGACTGCCGAACGCCGCCGCGCCCGCGGGATCGCCAAGGCCCTCGCGACAGCGTACCCCGACGCGACCTGCGCGCTGCATCACGAATCGCCGTATCAACTGGTCGTCGCGACGATCCTCTCCGCCCAGTGCACCGACGCCCGGGTGAACCTCACCACTCCGGCATTGTTCCGGAAATATCGAACGGTCGAGGACCTCGCCGCCGCGAAGCAGCCGGAGCTCGAGAAGCTGATCCAGCCGACCGGCTTCTTCCGGTCCAAGGCGACGAACCTCCGCGGCATGGCGCGGGCGGTCGTCGCGGAGCACGGCGGCGACATCCCGCGGACGCTCGACGAACTGGTCGCGCTGCCGGGCATCGGCCGCAAGACCGGCAACGTCGTCCTCGGCACCGCGTTCGGGATCCCCAGCGGCGTCGTGGTCGACACGCACGTCAAGCGGATCACGCACCGCCTCGGTCTGACGCGAAGCACCAACCCGCAGATCATCGAGCGCGACCTGCTGGCGCTGCTGCCCAAGAAGGACTGGATCGACTGGTCGCACCGCCTGATCCACCACGGCCGCCGGATCTGCACCGCGAGGAAGCCGAAGTGCCCGGAGTGCCCGCTACTCAAGCTTTGCCCGCGGGTGGGGCTGCCGCCGCTGGAGGGGTTGAGAGTCGAGAGTTGAGAGATGTCGATCGGGCGGAGCAAGTCGAGCCGAAACGTGCTTGATTCGCCGCCCGAGGGACCGTACCTTGAAAGCCCCGCCGGGGGGGCGATGCGGCGCGGGAGGCGTCGCGTCGGAACCCACGGGGCGTTGCCCGTGGGCTTGTGGACCCTTCGACCCTCAACTCTCAACTTTCAACCCCCGCCGATGATCCTCACCGGTCCCGAAATCCTGGCGCAGCTCGGGACGAACATCGTCATCGACCCGTTCGACGAGCGGCTGCTCAACCCGAACAGCTACAACCTCCGGCTGCACGACGAATTGCTCGTGTACGAGGAGATCGTGCTCGACATGAAGCGGCCGAACCGCTTCCGCCGCTACCAGATTCCCCCGGAGGGCTTCGTCCTGCAGCCGAACCAGCTTTACCTGGCCCGCACGATCGAGCGGACCGAGACGCACAACCTGTGCCCGATGATCGAGGGGCGCTCGTCGATCGCCCGGCTGGGACTGTCGGTGCACGTCAGCGGGGGGTTCGGCGACGTCGGCTTCTGCGGGCACTGGACGCTCGAGCTCTCGGCGATCCAGCCGGTCCGCGTCTATCCCGGCGTGGCGGTCTGCCAGATCTACTACCACACCCTGGAGGGGGCAGTCGTCGAGTACGAGAGCAACAAGTACCAACACAACCGCGACATCCAGCCCTGCCTGCTGCACAAGGAGCTGCAGGAAGAGGCCGACCCCCAGAAGCGGCTGGTGTTCGGGCAGGAAGTCGCGGAATGAATTGCTCTCAGCCGCGAACGCAGTGGTTCACGCGACTTGGCAAGCCGCGCTCTCATGATGAGTTTCCGATGGCAGAGATTCCGACGAGCCGGCTTTACCAGATGAGTCCTACAGGGTAGGACGAGGAAAAGGGAAACGCGGCGGTGCGCGCGTCGTTTACCTTTAGGTGCCGGAAGCGAAGCGGTTCTACATGCTGGATATCTACGGCAAGGACGAAAAAGACGAACTCCGTCCAGCCGAGAAAAAGATCCTCACTGCACTCGCGCACGACCTGAAGAGGGAGGCCAGGGCTGCGGTGGAACGGTGGAAAGAAATGGAGGAATCATGAGCCGGAAGGCCGAACGCAAGCGTCTCGCGGCCCGCCTCGAGAAGGCGCTTGAGGAGGGCATTCGGCACGCGAAAGGCGAACTCGATCTACGGACTATCGAAATTCCCGAAGAACCGCCCGAGCTCGATGCGAAGACCGTGACCGCACTTCGCAAGAAGGCGAACATGTCCC
>JBBDNU010000129.1:4019-13578 GCA_040877365.1 Planctomycetales bacterium | reverse complement strand
CCAGATCCTTGGCATGCATCCGGATGTCGTTTGTCAGACGGCGGGAATGTCTGCGAAAACATGGCGGCGCGGATCGTCCCGCTCGTTGTTGGATGCGGCGCGGCGCGTCAGTGACATTTCCTTTTCCGGTCCCGAGGATTGACGCAAAGGCGAAGCGTGCCCGGTACATGTCATCGTGTGTGACGAGTGGTGGCATCAGTCGGAGAGATCACTTGCCGGACCACCTCCAACTCTGCGTAAATGGCCGGGGTGGTCGCCAGTTCCCGGACGCTCTCGCCGCCGCCGATACGACTTGCCGTGAGGAGGAACGAAAGCCCCCGGCCGAAATCCATCGGGCCGGGGGCTTTCCGATTGTCGTGGCTTTCATGGCGAACGCAACGAACGAGTTGCGGGACGCCTTCGTTTTTCTGAAAGCTGACCGCTGAAAGCTGACCGCTCTCAGTACAAATCGTCGTCGTGGCCGTGGCCGCCCTTCTTCTTGCCTTCCTTGGGCATCTCGGCAACCAAGGCGTCGCTGGTGAGGAGCAAGGTCGAGACGCTGGCGGCGTTCTGCAGGGCGGTGCGGGTGACTTTGGTCGGGTCGATGATCCCCGACTTGACCAGGTCCTCGAACTTGTCGGTCGCCGCGTTGTAGCCCTTGTTCCCCTCCAGTTCAGCCACCTTCTCGCAGATCACGCTGCCGTCCTTGCCGGCATTGTCGGCGATCTGCGTGAGAGGCTGGCGGCAGGCGCGGACGATGATGTTGTAGCCGACCTCCGCGTCATCGCCGAGTCCCTTGGCCTTCACCGCGCGGGAAGCGCGGAGCAGGGCGACGCCGCCGCCGGGGAGGATCCCCTCTTCGACGGCCGCCCGCGTGGCGTGCAGGGCGTCTTCGACGCGGGCCTTCTTCTCCTTCATCTCGCTCTCGGTGGCCGCCCCCACGTTCACCTGGGCCACGCCGCCGGAGAGCTTGGCGACCCGCTCTTCGAGCTTCTCGCGATCGTAGTCGCTGGTCGAGTTGTCGAGCTCGCGGCGGATCTGGTCGATGCGGGCCTTGATGTCGGCCGTCTTCCCCGAGCCTTCGATGATCGTCGTGTTGTCCTTGTCGACGACGACCTTCTTGGCCTGGCCGAGATCGGAGAGCTGAATGTTTTCCAGCTTGATCCCGAGATCCTCGAAGATCGCCTGCCCGCCGACCATGATGGCCACGTCCTGGAGCATCGCCTTGCGGCGATCGCCGTAGCCGGGGGCCTTCACCGCGGCGACCTTGAACGTCCCGCGGAGCTTGTTGATGACCAGCGTGGCGAGGGCCTCGCCTTCGACGTCCTCGGCGATGATCACGAGCGGCCGCCCGGAGTTGACGACCTTCTCCAGCACCGGGACGAGGTCCTTGATGCTCGTGATCTTCTTCTCGTGGATCAGGACGTAGGCGTTCTCGAGCACGCACTCCATCGACTGCGGGTCGGTGACGAAGTACGGCGACAGATAGCCGCGGTCGAACTGCATCCCCTCGACGACTTCGTACTCCGTCTTCAGGCTCTTGCCCTCCTCGACGGTGATCACGCCGTCCTTGCCGACCTGCTCCATGGCGTCGGCGAGGATGTCGCCGATTTCTTCGTCGCCGTTGGCGGCGACGGTCCCGACCTGGGCGATGGCCTTCTTGCTGCGGCACTCGACCGCCATGTCCTTGAGACGGGCGACGATGTCCTCGACCGCCCGGTCCATGCCGCGCTTCATCTCGATCGGATTGACCCCGGCGACGACCGCCTTGAGTCCCTCGTTGTAGATCGCTTCGGCCATGATGGTGGCGGTGGTGGTGCCGTCGCCGGCGACGTCGGAAGTCTTGCTGGCGACCTCGCGGACCATCCGGGCGCCCATGTCCTCGAACTTGTCGGGGAGCTCGATCTCGCGGGCCACGGTCACGCCGTCCTTGGTGACGGTCGGCGAGCCGAAGCTCTTCTGCAGGATGACGTTCCGGCCCCGCGGTCCGAGCGTGACGCGGACGGCCCGGGCCAGCTTGCTGATGCCGCGCCGCATCGCTTCCTGGGCCTCCTGATCGAAGGCAATCATCTTGGCCATGACGGTTCTCTCTCCGTGTTATGCGTTTCTCGTCACTTGCAACTCGTCACTCGTCACTCGCGCTCAACACACCGCGAGCACGTCGCTTTCGCGCAGCAGCAGGTATTCCTCGTCACCCAGATTGATCTCTTCGCCGGCGTAGGAGCTGAAGATCACCTTGTCCCCCTGCTTGAGCGTGAGCGGCACGCGCGTGCCGTCCTTCTTCACGTGGCCGTCGCCGACCGCGACGACTTCTCCCTCTTGGGGCTTGTCCTTGGCGGTGTCCGGCAGGACGATGCCGCCAGCGGTCTTCTCGACCGCCTGCGATCGCTTGAGGACGACGCGATCGCCCAAGGGGACCAACTTCGTCTTCGCCGTGCCGCTTGCCGATTTCTTCGCCATCCGAACGCTCTCCTTTGGGGGCTCGTCGTTGTTTCTCGGTCCTGCAAGTCGCGGCAGGACTGCAAAGTCGGGCGTCGAACCGCAGATTGCGACTCACCCATTCGCGAACCCCGTGCCCATTCCAAGAAAAGATACAAGTTACTGATACCGTGGCATTTGCGCATTTGCCCGCGTGGCGTGCATCTGCCAGTTGATGAGGCGGAACGCCGCGCGAGACGCCTTCGGCTGCCAAATTGACAGCTCGAAAACAAGATGCTGTCCGCAATCCGAGTTGACAGCATACGAAGATTGGGTAGGATGAGTTGCGATCCGGGCGCATTTGGCGCCTGCGGAGCGCGAACCGACCGGTCTGCACGGCCGCTCCTGCTCCACCGGTTCTCTTTCGACGACATCGCCGCGCCACGCGTTGCTCTCAAAGCGGCCCTTCCAGGGCCCTCAGGAGCAGCCTGTGTCGTTCGATCTTGATTCTCTGCCGGCCAGGATCGCGTCGCTGGTCGAACGGGCGGAGCACCTCGCGGTCGTCGGCCGGCTGGAGGAGGCGGGCGAAGCGTATTCCGACCTGCTGCGCATCGCCCGGTCGAACGGAGACGCGCTGCTCCGCTCCGTCGCCTGCGCCAATCTGGCGGCCCTCCGCCGGGAAGCAGGCCGCTTCGAGGACGCGGCCAGCTGGCAGCAGGCGTCTTTGGCGGCAGCCACGGACCGGATCGACGAGTCGGGGCGTTCCGCGTCGCTGGAAACCGCCCTCGATCCCGCCGACTTGTCGGGGCTGGCGAACGACGCGGTCCGGCGGGGGGAATTCGATCTGGCGGAGCGGCTGTTCTCGCTGTCGCTCGCGGACGAGACCCGCCGCGGAAATGTCGGAGGAGAAGCGGACGATTGGGGCAGCCTGGGAGTGGTCGCGCTGCTCGCCGGCAGACCCGGACCGGCGCTGTCCCGTCTCTGGCGGGCATATCGGCTGCACCGCCGTCTGGGCGACGAAGCCGGCGCCGGACGCGACCTGCTCAATCTCGGCGAACTGTGCCGCCAGGCCGGACGGACGCGGATCGCGTTCCGCTGCCTGCGGACCGCTGTCCGGCTGTTCGACGGACGCGGCGCGGCCCATCTCGTGAAACGCGCCCGTGTGCTCTTGGACGACGCCATCCGCATCGCCGAGGTGCCGCGGCGCGATCCGCTCGCGAATTGACGCGACCCCAGCATGCGGACGATGGGCGGGGCTGGAAGCCCAGCGGGGGCCGACGCCGCCCCGCTCCCGGGAAATTCACCTTGCGACCGGTTCGCCGTTCTGTCGTTCGCTTTTCAACCGCAACTGGCCGCAGGCGGCGTCGATGTCGGCCCCCTTTCGCTTGCGGATGGTGGCGGCGACGCCGGCGGCCTCGAGGATTTCCACGAAGCGGCGGACGCGCTCCGGCGTCGGGTCGCGGAACGGCATTTCCGCCACCGCGTTCATCGGGATCAGATTCACGTGCGCGTGGCGGCCGCGGAGCCGTTCCGCCAGCTCGTTCGCATGGCGCGTGCCGTCGTTGATGCCCCCCAGCAGGACGTACTCGTAGGTCACGCGGCGGCCCGTTTTCTCGAAGTAATGGTCGGCGGCGTCGAGGATCGCGGCGATGCCGATGTTCTTGTTGACGGGGACGAGGTCGGTCCGCAGGCGGTCGTTGGGAGCGTGCAGCGAGACGGCCAGGTTGTAGGGGTGGCCGACCTCGGCGAACTCGCGGATCTTGTCGGGGAGGCCGACGGTCGAGACGGTGAAGCGGCGCGGGCTGAGGCCGAGGCCGCCGCGGGGCTGGGGCCCCCCGCTCGCCAGCGTTTCGAGCGCGGGGAGCAGGTTCGCCAGGTTCGCGAGCGGCTCGCCGATCCCCATCACGACGACGTTGGTGAGCCGTTCGCCGGGATCGAGCAGCCGGTCCGCCCGCAGGACCTGCTCGATGATTTCGCCCGCGGTCAGGTTGCGCTTCACTCCCAGCAGTCCGCTGGCGCAGAACACGCAGCCCATCGCGCAGCCGACCTGCGTGCTGATGCAGACGGTGCGGCGCTTCGGCTCGCGCATCAGCACGCACTCGACGGTGCTGCCGTCCGCCAGCTCGAGCAGCAGCTTCTCCGTGCGGTCGCGGGCGACCTGGTGCCGCACGACGCGCGAGGCGAGCGGCTCGCCGAACTCGGCGGCGAGCGCTTCGCGGAGCGCGCGGGGCAGGTCGGCCATGTCGTCGAACGAGGCCGCCCGCTTCTCGAACAACCAGCGGCGAACCTGCCCGGCGCGATACGCCGGCTCGCCCTGCGCGGCGCACCAGGCAACGAGATCGACGTGCGAGAGATCACACAGCGCGCGGGACGTGACGGAGGAGAGCATGAATCGATTGTACGGAGCGGCCGGAAGTGCGGCCAGTGGAGGGGCCTTGGCCGATCACGTTCGAGCGGCGGGCTGCAGGTCGGCCAATTCCTTGCGGAGCCGATTGCGCGCGGTGTGCAGCCGACGCTTGATCGTGCCGATTGGGCTGTCGAAGCGGACGCTCATTTCCTTGAGCGACCGCCCCTCGAAGTAGAACGCGAGCAGCGTCTGGCGGTCGACCTCGCGGAGCCGCTCGAGCCCGTCGCGGACCTGTCCCGCCCGCTCCCGGCGCAGAGCGTCTTCGAGCGGCGCGCGGGGGTTGGACGCCAGGCCGGCGAACGTCTCCGGGCCGGGCATCGCCTCGAGCGGCCGGCGGGTGGCGCGGTTGATCGACATCCGGACGGCGATCCGCCGCAGCCAGCCGGCGAACCGCTCCGGCTGCCGGAGCTGGCCGAGCTTCCGCATCGCGCGGAGGAAGACCTCCTGCGCGACCTCCCGCGCCTCGGAGCGGTTCCGCAGCCGGCGGAGCACGATCCAGAACACGGTGTCGTCGAAGTGCTCGACGAGTTGGCCGAAGGCTTCGCGGTCCCCCCGCTGCGCGAGGCGGACCAATTCCACGATCCGCTGAGTGTCCATTGGTTCTCTCGGTTTCCCAGCCTGTAGGCAGTAGGCAGTGGGCAGTGGGCAACGAGATGCCGCTGACCGGTTTCTGCTTTCTGCCTTCTGCTTTCTGTCGTGCGGTCCGCGAACGACCGGCTGCCGTGGGCGAGGCATTGGGTCGGGAGATCGGCGCGGCGCGACGTCGAAGCACGACGCGGCTCGGCCGATCGAGCGGAACACATCCCGGTTGCGGTCCCTGTCACCTCGCCTCGACGGCGAGGGCCTGCGTCAGCCGCACAAGGTCCTGTTGAGGACGAGTGCGGCCCACAGGGGGGCCGGCAGGCGCCCCGCCGTCTCCGGAAACAGCGCCGGCTGTTCGGACACGGAGGGCTCCGGCACGCGACGACTCGGCAGCGTCGCCGGGACGACAAGGCGGCGGCCTGATGTGGCCTGCCATTTGTCGCCCGAGACGCGCGAGCGCGTGCCCGTTCCGGGACACGACGGGGCTGCGGGCACCGACCGATGCGCGCCATCGCCGCCCGGAATCGCGCCGGCCATGAGACCGGTCCGACGATCGACGAGCGAATTGTGGCGATTGGCGAGTTGCATCGGTCATCCTCCTGCGGAATCAACCGCAGCCCAGGGAAACCAGCCGGCGAGGGAGTCCCCTCGCCGCACGTCTTCACCGGCCGATTCCAGCCGGCGGGGGAGGCCGCGAACAGACGGTCTCCGCCATCAGATACACGCTCAGACGGCCGAAAGCGACGAAAGGTTCAGGCGAATCTTCGATATTTTCGGAAATTTTCCCGGTTTGCCCGCTTCGCGGGAAGAACGGTATGATCCCGAACGGAAACTCCATCAATCGCAGCGATCACGGACTCGCCAGCATGACCGACGGAACGCAGCCGCCGAGGTCCCCCTCCTCTCCTCCCGCCGGAACTGCCGCCCCTTCCGCGAGCGCCCGTCGCTTCCGCTGGCAGTGGGGCCTTGCCATCGCGACCGTCGGCGCACTGCTGATGGGAACCGCCTGGTGGTGGTTCGACCGCACCGGCGACCGCACGAGGCAGGTGATGTGGATGTATTACCTCGGGCCGGCGTCGGCGTTCATCTTTCTGCTGTGGTGGACGTTCGCCGACGGACTGTCGCGCGCCGCTCGTCTCGCGGGGCTGGCGGTGGTCGCCGCGTGCGTCGGCGGGTTTTTCGCGATTTATCGCTTCGACGGTTTCGCGGGGGACATGAGTCCGCGGTTCGTTCGCCGCAGCGAACCGCGAGCCGAGGAGCAGGCGCGCGCCTACTTCAAGGAGGCCGCGAAGAAGCGGTCCGCGTCGACGAACGGCGAGCGCGCGGCCGAACCAGTCCAACTCGAAATCACCGACGACGATTGGCCCGAATACCGCGGCCCGAACCGCGACGGCATCGTGCGGAACGTGGCGATCCGCAGCGACTGGTCCGCGCAGCCACCAATTGAATTGTGGCAGCACCCTGTCGGCCAAGGGTGGTCCTCGTTCGCCGTCGTCGACGATTTCGTCTGGACGCAGGAGCAACGCCAGGACGAGGAGTGCGTCGTCTGCTACGAGCTGATGTCCGGCAAGGAAGTCTGGCTGCACGCCAACGACGCCCGCTTCGCCGCGTCGATGGGAGGCGTCGGGCCGCGGGCGACTCCCACCGTACACGATTCCCGCGTTTACGCCCTCGGGGCGACCGGCATCCTCGATTGCCTCGACGCGACGACCGGCAAGCTCCTGTGGACGACGAACGTCCTCGACGACGCCGGCGCCGAGAACCTCGATTGGGGAATGGCCGGTTCTCCCCTCGTTTACGATGACCTGGTGGTCGTCGCGCCGGGAGGCGGCGAGGGCAAAAGCGTCGCCGCCTACGACCGCATCACCGGAGAGAAACGCTGGAGCGCCGGCGACCATCCCACAAGCTACTCGGCGCCTCGCCTCGAAACGATCGATGGCGTGCGGCAGGTGCTCGTCTTCGACGGGACCGGCCTCGCCGGCTACGATCCGGCGAACGGCCGTCCGCTGTGGCGCTCGAACGAATGGCGGAACCAGCCGATGGTCAACGCCGTGCAGCCGATCGTCCGCGACGAGCGGTACATCTTCATGAGCAGCAGCTACGGGCTGGGGAGCCAACTGCTCGACGTCCGCCGCCGCGACGGCCAGTGGCCTGCCGAGCCGATTCAGCCGGTGTGGCGGAACGACGGGCGGTTCCGCTTGAAGTTCAACGAGGGGGCCTATCACGACGGGCACGTCTATGGCCTGGACGAAACGGTGCTCGCGTGCATCGACTTCATGACGGGGGAGCAGAAATGGAAGAGGGGCCGTTACGGCTACGGCCAACTGCTGCTCGTGGAGGACAAACTGCTGATCCTCGCCGAGGATGGAACGGTCTCGCTCGTCGCGGCGCGGCCGGACAAGTACGAAGAACTGGCGAGGTTCCAGGCGATCTCCGCCGGCTGCTGGAACGTCCCGGCGCTCGTCCGCGGGCTGCTGCTGGTCCGCAACGACAAGGAAGCGGCCTGCTTCGACCTGCGGCCGGAGTCCGCCGCGCCGACCAGGCTCTCGAACGACGAGTAGCGGACGCCGGCGATAGGTGGCTGGGTCGCTTTGCGTGTCATGCCCGCGAAGAGCCTGCCCCCCAGCGAAGGCGGGGGCGGGCATCCAGCAGATGCGCGGAGGGCGAAGGCACTGGATTCCCGCCTTCGCGGGAATGACGGCATCGCCACTCACGAAATAGCACAACATCAAAACCGGCGCGTCGGGCTGATGTCTTCCCGGGCGATGACGCTGGCGGGATGGCCCACGCGACTCTATAAGTATCCAGAACGCGACCCATTATCGGGCCGCGATTCCAGCGGCAACTCATCGACGACATTTCGCCTTCTCAGGAGCCTGCGATGACTTCGACTTTTCGTGCATTGACGCTGCTCGCGATCGCGGCCGCCGTCGCCGGTTGCGGCTTTCAGGCCGCTTCGACGCAGAACGGCGCGAACTTCGCCCCCGCGGCGGCTTCCGCAGAGGGAACCGGCGAGACCTTCCGCGTGAAGTTCGAGACGACGCAGGGGGACTTCGTCGTCGAGGTACACCCCGAGTGGGCGCCCAACGGCGCCAAGCAGCTTCGCACGCTCGTCGAGGAGAAGTTCTACGACGACGTCGCGTTCTTCCGCGTGATCGACGGCTTCATGGCCCAGTTCGGCATGAGCGGCGATCCCAAGGTCCAGGAGAAGTGGGGCGAGAAGACCATCCAGGACGATCCCGTGAAGCAGTCCAACGTCCGCGGCTACGTCACTTTCGCGCAGACCGGCGCCCCGAACTCGCGCTCCACGCAACTCTTCATCAATTACGGCGACAACAGCCGGCTGGACGAACAGCGTTTCGCCCCCGTCGGCAAAGTGGTCGAGGGGATGGACGTGGTCGACAAGCTCCACAGCGGCTACGGCGAAGGCGCGCCGGGCGGTCGCGGCCCCAGCCAGGGCGAAATCACCCGCCGCGGGAACGCGTATCTCAAGGAGCGGTTCCCGAATCTCGATTACATCAAGACGGCGCGGATCGTGGAGGAAGAGAAGAAGGAGTAGTCGCGCCAGGACAAGCCCACCCCCCACGCGGGGTGGGATTGCGGGCCAGACGCCGGACGTCCATCACCGCGTCTGCACGAACAGCGCCTTTTTCTCCCCCGGGAGCGTGTAGTCGAAGCCGCAGGCGCGGAACACGTTCTCCGACGAGGTGATCGCCATGACTTCGAGCACGTTTCGCTCGCGGGCGAGCAACAGGCACGATTCGATCAGCCGCTTTCCGATCCCCTGTCCCTGATACTCCGCCGCCACCGCCAGGCTGCGGATCTCGGCCAGCTTGATCGAGTAGATCTCGAGGGCCGCGAAGCCGAGGACCCGCCCCTGCAGCTCCGCCACGAACCCGTGCGGCACGAGCACGCCCAGCTCTTTTTCCGTCCGAGGCAGGAGCTTTCCCTGCTCGACGAAGGGGTGAATGAACCCGAGCAGCGCCGGCACGTCTTCGGCGACGGCCGGCCGAATCGTCGCGTCCGCGGCGGAGAGAGGCATCCAGGGGATCCTTCGGGAATGGCTGATACGGGCAACGTAGTGCGAACTTCAGTTCGCACTACGTTGCCCAGCGTCACAGAATACCTGAAGCGGCGGCCGTCCCGTAGCGGAATTCGCAAGAATTCCGCCGC
>JBBDNU010000129.1:0-3919 GCA_040877365.1 Planctomycetales bacterium | reverse complement strand
ATACCTGAAGCGGCGGCCGTCCCGTAGCGGAATTCGCAAGAATTCCGCCGCACGCAGAATACCTGAAGCGGCGGCCGTCCCGTAGCGGAATTCGCAAGAATTCCGCCGCACGCGATGCCGTTTTGCGCCCCCGGGCGACATTCGGAATCCTTGCGAATTCCGCTACTTCCCGCGGACGTTGCCGAACAGCTCGACGTGCAATCGCGGCGAGACGCGCCAGCCTCGCCCGCGGGCGGCGGCCTCCAGCCAGGGCTGCTTCTCGTGGAGCATCTCCGCGCTCGTCGCCTGCGGCATCAGCCAGACGTCATCCGGATCGATCGCCGGATGCGTCGCGAGCCACGCCTCGACCGCTACGACATCCTCGGGCCGGTCGATCACGAATTTGAGTTGATGGGCGTAGTCGCGCGTGAAGCGGGCGACGACGGCGGGAGCGTCGCGGCGGGCTTCGTGCCGTTTACTCCACGGCGAGTTCCCCGGTGTCGAGTTCGCGAGCTTCGGGCTGATCGACATCAGGTCGGCGTGCACCGGCCGATCGACGGTCGCCGCGGTCTCGATGGTCACGAAGCGCCCCGCCTCGGCGAGCGCATGCGTGAGCGGCACGACCTCGGGCTGCAGGAACGGCTCGCCTCCGGTGACGACGACGTGCTCGCAGTCGAAGCCGCGGACCTCCTGCAGCACGTCGCGCCAGTCGCGCGCGACCCCTTCCGGCGCCCACGACGTGTAGGGCGTGTCGCAGAACCAGCAGCGGAGGTTGCAGCCGGTCGTGCGCACGAATACCGAAGGCGTCCCGCTGAACCGCCCCTCGCCCTGGATGGAATGGAAGATTTCGGCGATGCGCACGTGTTGGTCCGCTGTCAGTCGTCAGTTGTCAGTTGCTTCAACCATCGACCATACTCCAGCGGATCCGCCAGCCCCGCTTCCGCGAATCCTTTGAGGCGCAGCCGGCAGGAGTCGCAGCGGCCGCAGGGGCGGCCTGTCTCGTCGGGATCATAGCAACTATGCGTCAGCGAGTAGTCGACGCCGAGCCGCGTCCCCAGTCGAATGATTTCCCCCTTCGACAGCGAAATCAATGGCGCGTGGATCGTCCAGCGGGCGGTCCCTTCGACCCCGGCCTTCGTCCCCAGCCGGGCGACTTCCTCGAAGGCGGCGATGAACTCGGGCCGGCAGTCGGGATAGCCGCTGTAATCGACCGCGTTGACTCCCAGGAAGATGTCCTGCGCCCCGAGGGTCTCGGCCCAGCCGAGCGCAATCGAGAGGAAGATCGTGTTGCGGGCGGGGACGTAGGTGATGGGGATCTCACCAGCCATTTCTTCTTCGGAACGGTCCTTGGGGACGGCGACTTCGGCGGTGAGGGCCGAGCCGCCGAACTGCCGCAGGTCGAGCCGGAACACGACGCGCTCCGCGACGCCGGCGGCGGCGCAGACGCGGCGGGCGGCCTCGAGTTCGAAGCGGTGCCGCTGCCCGTAATCGAACGAAATCGCGCAGGGGACGAAGCCTTCGCTCCTGGCGACGGCGAGCACGGTCGCGGAATCGAGCCCGCCGCTGACGAGGACGACGGCGTGGCGGCGGGGGGGCGACACGTCGTGATCGTGAGTCGCAGTCACAATTTCAGCTTTCGGATCTCGCACACCTTGGCAACCCCAGCGACCAATTCCTCGCGTACGACCGCGTGAGTGTCGCACGCGTCGCGGAAATCGTTCAGAAGTTCCCGAACCGCGTCTGCGGTCTCGACGCTCTGTTGTCCATACGTCATCGAATCGGTTCCGGCTACTCGGATGAAATCGCGGCCGTTCATCACAGGGGGCAGAGGATGAGGCGGATCTCAGTAGAGCACTCCGGCATCGACTCCTCGACGCGCCGGATCCATTCCCGTTCTTTCGCCAGCAACTCTTTCGGGGTGCCTTGCGCGTACGCGTTCAGGACGGTGTACCGCGAATCCGGGTCGGAAGGATCCACCTGATTGCCGATCGTCACCGGCGCGTCCGGAAAGAGCGACTCGGTGAGCGAGGCGATATTCCGGTATTCCGAATCCAGCACCGACTGTTCGTCCCAGCGCCGGGAATCGCCAACAGCCGTGGAAGCACCGCGTGGCTTGGCAGTGTGCTCCGTCATTTCCTTGACACCTCGAACACAGGATCGAATTAGCGACGGCCGTGTTGACGGATTCTTCGTCCGCTATGCCGGCCTCGAATGATTCTACCACTCGGCCCGAGCCGCGGACATCGCGAAAATCGCGGGTCCCCAAACGCTGCCCCGCGCTAATCCGCGGCGACCCGGAGATCCGACTCCCTGAGCGGCAATGCCTGGAACGCCATGACCAGCGGCGACAACAAGAGCCATGCCCCGTACAAGCACAGAGAGAGACCGAATTCGCCTACGCGGGAGCGAATGCCTACGCGGGAACGAATGCGCCGGGTTCCGATCTCCGGCCGATAGCGCCGCTTCCGGAACGAAGGAACGCGCCGCCGGATTCTCGCCAGTTGCGAAATCGATTCGAAAGGGGCGAGAACGATTTGGCGGTCCGAGGGGGACGGAGCGGGCTTGGATCGCGATGCGGAGATCGCGAGCGACAGCACTCCCAGAACGGGCGTGAGGGCGAAGAGCTGCAGCCCCCAGCCGAGCCACCAGATGCACGCCCCGAACGACACCAATCCGCCGATTGCGAGAAGCTGCGTCCACGACCACGTTCGCGACGCGACCAGCTCCACCTGCGAATCGGATTTCAGCAGGAGGACGAGCCTCTGGACCAGGTCCCATTGCTCGCGGGAGACGTGGGCCTTGTGGTCGATCAGGTCGTCGTAGAAGAGCCACAGCGATCGGGCGATCTGCTTCACGGTCGGATCCGCGGATTCTCCCGCGAACCGCCAGATCTCCTCGTCGAACTGGAAGGCCGTCGTCTCGTCCGAGAGGAACGCCTCGACTGCTTCGACGAGTCGGTCCCGATTGGCGCGATCCACATTCATCGCCGCTTTCCATGCCCCGAAATCTGCGAAATCCGCGTAATCGGTGGATGAATCTTCTCCACGAATTACACCGATTCACAGATTGAAAGCCAACAGGCCCGGCCGATGCGGCATCGGCCGGGCCTGCGATGGATCCGTGCTTCGTCGAACGGACGCGACTACTTGGTGTCGCCGCCCGCCTTGGCGTAGAAGCCGGCCTTGTTCAGCGCCTCGACGGCCTTCGCGACCTCGACCGAGCTGCCGGTGACGGTCACGGTCTTGGCCTTCGGGTCTCCCTTGGCGTCGGTGACGCCGGCCACTTCCTTGACCGCCTTGGTCGACGCGGTGACGCAGCCGCCGCAGCAGAGGTGCACGCCGGTCAGCACGATCGTGTCCGCCTTGGCGTCGGCCTTCGCGCCGGAAGCCGGGAACGCCACGACCACGTCGCCGTGCTTGGCTTCGCCGTAGAAACCGGCGGCGGCGAGCGCTTTGACGCCCGCTTCGGCCCCCTTGTCGTCGGCGGCCTGGAACACGACGACCTTGGTCTTCGCGTCCCCCTTCGCGGCCGAGACGCCTTGGACGTCCTTGAGCGCGGCGTCGATCGCCTTGACGCACATCCCGCAGCAGATGTGGACGCCGGAGACTTTCACTTCGCCCGCCTGCGACGCGGCGGAGGCGAGGGCCAGGACCAGACCGGCAACGGTGAGGTTCAGAATCGACTTCATGGTGGGGCTGCTCCTCGGAGACTGGGGTGAGTGCGTCGCGGTCTTACGGGGCCGCCGCGAACGCGCGGGGGAGGCACGGTACTCGCCACGTTACAACAGCGCGTGCTGATGCGACCGCAGATTGTGGCAGCACCGCGCCGGGAAGTCAAGAGGCAGCAGGCAGTCGACCGGCTGTCGCCTGGCATGACGCCCGGCCGACCGCGCCGGGAAGTCAAGAGGCAGCAGGCAGTCGACTATTGCCGACCGGCTTCC
>JBBDNU010000128.1:0-3730 GCA_040877365.1 Planctomycetales bacterium | reverse complement strand
AAAAAAAGTGGCAATGGCGGAAGGGGATCATCATTCTGGCAATCGTGATCTACCAGGCCCACCGGCTGCTGAACCTCACGGGGAAGATCCGCCGGGCCGGACTGCCGCTGACGGTCCAGCCGGCCGACGTCGCTTGATCGCCCAGTTTCACAGAATGAACCGGCTCAAATCCTCGTCGCGGGTGATCTCTTCGAGCTGGCCCTTCACGTAATCCGCGTCGATGGCGACGCGCCGCACTTGCGGGTCCGGGGCGGCGAAGCTGATGTTCTCCAGCAGCCGCTCCAGGATCGTGTGCAGCCGGCGGGCGCCGATGTTCTGCGTCGTCTGGTTCACCTGGTAGGCGACGTCGGCGATCGCGTCGATCCCGTCCCGCGTGAAGTCGAGCGTCACGCCGTCGGTCGCCAGCAGTTCCGCGTACTGCCGAGTCATCGAGCTTTTCGGCTCGGTGAGGATGCGGACGAAGTCGTCCCGCGTGAGCGCCTGCAACTCGACGCGGATCGGGAACCGCCCCTGCAACTCGGGCATCAGGTCCGACGGCTTCGAGCGGTGAAACGCCCCGGCCGCGACGAACAACATGTGCTCCGTGTTGACCGGACCGTACCGCGTCTGCACGGTGGTCCCTTCGACGATCGGCAACAGATCCCGCTGCACTCCCTGCCGGCTGACGTCCGGGCCGCTGCGGCCCCCTTCTTCCGGCCCGCAGATCTTGTCCAGCTCGTCGAGGAAGATGATGCCGCTCCGCTCCGCGAGGGAGACCGCCTCTTCCTGGATGGCGTCCTTGTCCATCAGGGCCTCGACCTCCTGTTCGAGGAGCGCGTCGCGGGCTTCCGAAACCGGGAGCTTGCGCTCCCGGTTTTGCTTGGGCATCAGCCGCTCGAACATCCCCTGGAGATCCACGTCCATCTGCTCCATGCCCATGTTCGAGAAGATGTGGACCGGCCGCGCGCGCTGCTGGATGTTGATTTCGACCTCACGGTCCTCCAGCTCGCCGCCGCGGAGCTTCTCGCGGAACTTCTCGCGATTGCGGTGATGCCGCTCGGCGGTCTGGGCGCGATCGGCGTCGTCGGGGATCCACTCCGGCTCGGGAAGCAGCAGTTCGAGCAGCCGCTCCTCGACCCGCTCGCGGGCCTTTTCTTCGACTTCCTTCCGCTTGCTACCGGTGACGAGGTTGATCGAGACATCCACCAGATCCCGGACGATGCTCTCGACGTCGCGGCCGTAGTAGCCGACCTCGGTGTACTTGGTCGCCTCGACCTTGATCAGCGGCGCCCCGGTGAGATTGGCGAGGCGGCGGGTGATCTCGGTCTTTCCGACGCCGGTGGGGCCGATGAGGATGATGTTCTTGGGCGTGACCTCGCGGCGGATGTCGTCGGGGAGCCGGCTCCACCGCCAGCGGTTTCGCAGGGCGACGGCGACGGCCCGCTTGGCGTCGGCCTGGCCCACGATGTGCCGATCCAGCTCGGCGACCACCTCCCGCGGCGTCATTTCAAGCATGACAGCTCCTCGACGATGATCCTGTCGTTGGTGTAGACGTCGATCTCCGCGGCGATCGACAAGGCCTCGCGGACGATCTCGGACGCCGACAGGTCCGCATGACGCACGAGCGCCCGCGCGGCCGCTGTCGCATAGCTCCCCCCGGAGCCGATCCCCACGATCCCGTCCGTCGGCTGGATCACGTCCCCCTGCCCCGACAACAACAAGCTGTGCTCGGCGTTGACGACGATCATCATCGCTTCGAGGCGGCGGAGGATGCGGTCGGTCCGCCAGTCGCGGGCGAGCTCGGTCGCGGCCCGCACGATGTTGCCGGGATAGTCCTTGGCTTTCGCCTCGAAGCGTTCCAACAGGGCGAAGGCGTCGGCGGTGGAGCCGGCGTAGCCGACGATCACCTGGTCCTCCAGCATGCGGCGGATCTTGCGGGTGTCGGCCTTGAGGATGCACTGCCCGTGCGTGACCTGCCCGTCGCCCCCCACGGCGACCTGTCCCGCATGCCGGACGGTGAGGATCGTCGTGGCCCGCCAGCGCGGCTTGCGCTGAAACGGGAGGCGCGGACGCGGAGTGTCGGCCGAAGGCATGCGAGGCTCCCGAAGCGGCGGCGGAGAGGCGACGCGCTCAACCGTAGCAAGTGGGCGGAGGGGGAACAAGATGCCGGGTGCAGTTGACACCGCTCGCCGGCCGATTAGAATGGATGACGGAGTTGAGATTGAGTCTCAAAATCGTTCGGCGAAGCAACGCGGGCAGCATTGAAAATCCGCCGCTTCGCGAGGGCGCCCATGATTCAGGCTCCCAAACCGGGGGCAGAGCAGAAACGGTCGACGCATGGCGTCCGTGATTCAGAACGGGCAACTGGCCCTCTGCCATTGCTTGCAGATCAGCGAGTCGGAAGTTCGCGACGCGATCGGCATCGGCGGGTGCTGCTCGCTGCAGGACGTGCGCAATTGCACCGGTGCCGGCACCGGTTGCACCGCCTGCCATCGGCGGATCGTCGAACTGCTCCGCGAAGACAATCTCCAGTCCGCCGACGGGATGGACGACTTCGCCGACTACTCGGGCGAGCCGGCGCCCATCTGCGACTGAAGGTACAGCTCGATCCCCATCTTGTCGATGAGGTACTGCTGCGCCTCGTGCCAGTGGACGCTCTCCTCGCTCTCGACGAGGATCTTCTCCATGATCTCCTTGCTGCCGCCGTCCTTTTCCTTGATCGCCAGCGCCACCCCGTCGTTGTAGGCGGCGACCGCCCCCAGCTCGAGCTTGAGTCCGTGCTTGATCTGCTCCGGCACGTCCTTGCCGACGCGGATCACGTCGTAGCGGGCGATCTCGGGGACGCCGTCGAGGAACAGGACGCGGTCGATCAACAGCTCGGCGTGCTTCATCTCCTCGATCGATTCGTCGTAGAAGTGCTTGGCGAGCTTGGACAGCCCCCAGTCCGCGCACATCTTCGAGTGGATGAAGTACTGGTTGATCGCCGTCAGTTCGATGGTCAGGCCCGCGTTCAGCGCGTCGATGACTTTCGGACTGCCCTTCATGGAAACTCCTCCGCCGTGGAAATCGGTCCCGGACGGCGACCCTTCGCCGCCCCCTCGGCAGGCGATTCTGCGCAGGCGCGGCCGATGCGTCCACGCCGGGCGGAAGAGAATCCGCGAATTTTCCCCGATTGACACGGGATCTCCGGCGGAAACGGAGTCTCAGCGGCCGGCCGCCGCCAGCGCCTGTTGCGGGGCCTGTCCGTCCCCCGTCGGGGTGCCGCCGACGCGTTGGAAGTCGCCGCGGAGCGCCTTGAGGGCGTAGCGCTCCCGGGCGATTTCGCCGGCGGTCCGCACGCCGAGCCGGCGGAACAGCGGGACCGGCGGGCACCACCCCTGCAGGGCGTGCTGCAACAGAAAGCCCGCGACCACGCCGGGCAGCAGAAAGAACTTGCGGCTCACGGTGGCGCCGAGCAGGACGCCGGCAAGCACCACGCTGGCGGCGTTCGCCTCGAGCAGCCGCTCGATGTCCCATTCCGCGTCGAGCTCGCGGAGGCGGATGTCGATCGCCTCCGGCCCTCCCTCGGCGACCAGCCCCACGTTCTCCAGCATCTCGCGGCGGATCCGTTCGTTGTGTTCCTCCCGCGTGTGCTCGGGGACGCGGCCTTCGGTGGTGGGAAACATCGGTCCTCCTTCCGGTCAACGCGACTTCGATTTCGACTGTTTCGTCCGGCCTTCCTGGCGACGCTGCTTGTTGACGGTGCGGGCCG
>JBBDNU010000127.1:16092-20783 GCA_040877365.1 Planctomycetales bacterium | reverse complement strand
GCGCGACCTACCTCTCCGAACCCGGACTGCTAAAATGCCGTGCCGAACGCTATTGGGCTTTGCGGGGGAGAGGGTCAGGGTGAGGGGGCTTCCGGTTGGGTAGCGGAACTCGCAAGAGTTCCGACGTTTCGCCCATCCACTCCGCGGCGCCGTCGGAATTCATGCGAATTCCGCTACGGCGGCTCGATCCAAGGCCGCCCGAGAGCATGCGCGCCGACGTCCGCCCACGTTTTGAACGGCAACACCACGCAATCCGGGTTGGCGGGGTGAGCTTCCCCATCATCTGGGCACATGAAGCAACAGGCGTCTTCTTCCCCCAGCCGAAGCGGCTCGTTCGCCTCGGCGGTCGCGATGTCCGCGAGCACGCGATCCGGGCTGTCGTCCATGTTTCGGTAAGTTGCACCGATCATCTTGGCGCCCACCGCCGCAATCCTGGCTTCGGCCAGACGGCCCTGCGACAGCAGCGATCGAGCTTTGGCGATCAGCTCGCGGGCCGCCTTTTGCGTCGCCACGATCGTTGGCGGTTGCGGGGCCACTCGTTCGGGTTCGGCCCGCCGCCTCTCGATCTCCCGAAGAACCGCTTCGGGAGTCGTGTCTAAGGTGCCATAAATCACTGTCGTGAAGTTCTGGGCCGCCTTGGCCGCCACTTCGGCCTCCTTCAGACGTCCTTGCGACATGAGCGATCTGGCTTCGGCGACCAATGCGTTTGCGGCCTTCCGCTCGGCTTCGGCCCGCCGTCTCTCGACGTCCCAGAGAACGGCATCGGGAGTGTCGTCGAGGATGCGATATGTCGCCTCGAAGTTCTTCGCGGCCTTCGCCGCCACTTCGGCCTCGATCAGAAGCCCTTGCGACTCCAGCCGTCTGGCCTCCGTAACCAGATCGTTTGCGGCCTTCTGGCTGTCAAGGACCTCGACGAGGATCGCGTCGGGCGCGATGTGCGGCAACTCCGCGCTCGCAATCGCGGCCGAGAAACCGAGTCCGAGAAGTGACACGAACAGATGGCGCATGTCAGGTCTCCATTGCCGGGAACGCCGATTCCGTCACGTCATCCCGCCCGCCGAAGCGTCGCTCGTTCCGGCGAGACGCCGCGGGCGTGATACTTCACCGTCCGCTCGGCCGCCGCGACGACGTCGCCCGGTTGGATGTAATACGCCTCCTCGAGCGCGCGGCTCGTCGGCGCGGGAACGTCCGGGAGACAGACGCGCTCGATCGGGGCGGCGAGCGCGTCGAACGCCTCGGCCGCCGCCGTCGCGGTGATCTCCGCCGCCACGCCGCACGTCCGCCACGCCTCGTCCACCACGACGAGCCTGCCCGTCTTGCGGACCGAGGCGAGGACGCACGGCTTGTCCCACGGCTTGATCGAGCGGAGGTCGATCACCTCCGCTTGGACGCCCCGGGCGGCTAGCGTCTCCGCCGCCTGCGCCGCGGTCGCCGTCATGCAAGACGTGGCGACGATCGTCACGTCGCCGCCGACGCGGCGCACGGCGGCCCGTCCGATCGGGACTTCGTACATCTCTTCCGGCACGTGCTCGGTCTGCGAGTAGAGCATCCGGTCGTCGATGTACAGCACGGGGTTCGGGTCGCGGACGGCGGCGATCAGCAGCCCCTTGGCGTCGTAAGCGGAGGCCGGCATCACGACCTTCAAGCCGGGAACGTGCGCGTACATCGCCTGCAGCGCCTGCGAGTGCTGCGCCCCCTGCTCGCCGCGGCGATTGATGACGGCGCGGATCACGACCGGGGCCGCCATTTTTCCGCCGAACACGTAGGACCAGTTGGCCGCCTGGTTCACGATCGGATCGACCGCGAGCAGCATGAAGTCCATGCGCGGATGGAACACGATCGGCCTCATGCCGACGATCGCCGCGCCGATCGCGGCCGCCGTCGTCGCGTTCTCCGAGACGGGGGAGTCGATGATCCGGTGGCGGCCGAAGTCCTTGTCGAGGTCCTTGAGGCTCGTCCCGGCGTACCACGGGCTCCACAGCCCCTGGCCGATCACGAACACGCGGGGATCGCTCTCCAGAAGCTGGGCGTGCGCCTCGCGGACGGCCGCCGCATAGTTGAGTTCGCGCATTCGACGGGTCCCGTTCGGATCTTCGCGAATTTTCATCACCGTCGGCCGTCAGGCCGCAAGCCGCTCGGCGTAGACGTGCTCGCCGACTTCGCTCGCGGCGGGGTAGGGGGCCCGGCGGGCGGATTCGATCGACGCCCGGACCTCGCGATCCGCACCGGCATCGATCGCCTCAAGTTCGGATTGCTGCACGCCGAGCGATCGCAGCTTGTCGGCGCAGCGGGCGATCGGGTCCTTCGGGAGCCACTCCTGCAGCTCGTCCTTTCGCTGCACGCCGACGTCGACGTCCCACGACGGCCCGACGTGCCCCCGCCAGCGAAACGTACGGCATTCGAGCAGCGTCGGCCCGCCCCCGTCGCGCGCCCGCTCGACCGCGGCTTGGGCGCGGGCGAGCACTTCGCACACGTCGTTGCCGTCGAGGCTCTCCGCGGGAACGCCGTGCGCTTCCCCCGAGGCGGGGATGTTGTCCCGCGTCCGCCGCTCGAACAGGCCGAGGTGGCTCGAGTAGAAGTTGTTTTCGCACACGAAGATCACCGGCAGCTTCCGCAGCGCGGCGAGGTTCAGCGACTCGTGGAAGTGCCCCTCCTCGGTCGCCCCGTCGCCGAAGAACGTCGCCGCGACGCGGCGATCGTTCCGCAGCGCGGCGGCGAGCGCGGCGCCGACCGCGAGCGGGATCGTGGCGGCGACGATCGGCACCGTCCCCATCACGCCGACCTCGGGCGCGCAGACGTGCATCGAACCGCCGCGGCCGCCCGAGCAGCCGGTCTTCTTCCCGAAGATTTCCGCCATGAGCGCATCGAGATCGCCCCCCTGGGCGAGATAGTGCCCGTGCGAGCGATGGGCGCCCCACACGGTGTCGCCCTTGTCGAGGGCGGCGCACACGCCGGCGGCGACCGCTTCCTGCCCGATGCAGAAGTGGCACGGCGTCTTGATCTCGCCCGCCTCGACCAGCTCGGCGGTCCGCTCCTCGAAGCGGCGGATGCGGACCATCGTCCGATACAGGCCGCGCAGCGAAGTGGCCTCGGCGGCGGTCATGGCTCGCGCATCCTTGCTCGAATCGGGCGGATCTCTTTGGGCCGCATGGTATAAGGGGGACCGCCAATTGCCGCAAGGGCAGATGCCGGAGTGGCCCCACAGCCCGCGGGCAACGCCCCGCGGAGTCACGCGTCGGTTTCATTCGGCCATTCCAGCCCCACTCGATTCCGCACTCCGCACTCCAAACTCCAAACTCCGAACTCGAACGATGCTTCCCCGCATTCTCGAACCCGAAGTGATGGACACGGCCGAAGAGGCCCGCGATTACGACGCGATGGACCACGCCGCGGTCAACCGGGCCTTCGCCGCGGACTTCCTCTCCCTGTTGCAAGGCTCGCCGCTTGCCGCACGTCTTGCCGGAGCGGGCGATCCACTGCGGATCCTCGACGTCGGGACCGGCACGGCCTTGATCCCCATCGAAATCTGCCGCACGTTTCGGTTGGACGGGGCGACGCTGCCGGTCCGAATCACGGCGATCGATCTCGCCGGCGAGATGCTCAAGCTCGCCGAGCGGAACGTCCGGGATGCGGGCCTTGCCGATCGAGTCCAGCTCGAACCGGCCGATGCCAAGCGATTGCCTTACGGCGACGGCTCGTTCGATGCCGTCATCTCGAACAGCATCGTGCACCACATTCCCGAGCCGGTGGACGTGCTGCGGGAGATGCGCCGCGTGCTGCGGCCGGGGGGAGTGTCGTTGGTCCGCGACCTGCTCCGCCCGCCCGATGCCGTGACGCTCGAGCGACTGGTCTCGACCCATGCCGGCGGCGAAACGGCGCACGCGCAACAAATGTTCCGCGACTCGCTCCACGCGGCCCTGACGATCGACGAAGTGCGGCGGCTTCTCGAGGACGTCGGCTTTCCGCCGGAGTGGGTCCGTCGGACGACGGACCGGCATTGGACCGCGGCGGGCGTCGTTTGAGGATGAAGGGCCGCGACGCGGTCGCCGCTGGGGGTCACGGCTGACCCATCCTCGCCGGTCGCGCGGGCCGTGAACATTGTGCAGATTTCCCAGTCGCTGCCGCATCCGGCCCGCTTAGTTTCCGCAGGCTTCTCAAGTTTCCAATGCGGCAATGTCGATCTGGTCTACGCCGGCGACGCGTTCGGAAATCTCCGCCAGCAGCACGCGAGATCGGGCAGACACGACGAACCGGCATGGTCCGCCACGGGCACTCGGGCCGCAATCCCCGCCGGTTCTCCCGCCATCACCCACCGCCGCCGTCCCGCCACGATGGGGCCGGTTGTACCGAACCGACGCGGCGAGGCCGCGTCCTGTCTTGGGAGCCTTGCATGCCAGAGCCGTCCGTGGGGGGTTGTTCGCCGGCCGCCCGATCGCGCCTCGGAGACTCGCTGATTCGCCTGCACCGCAGCCTGGATGCCGTCCGCCGGGAAGAGGACCGGGCGGACGACCTGTTCGAGACGTTCCGCCGCCGCTGGTGGAAAGGCCGCCGCCGGATTTCGAGCCGCTTGCAGATGATCGAGGCGCAGCTCGATCGGCTGAACGCGGCGGGGCCAAGCGCGATGCCGCGGCTGTCGCTGATCGGCCTTGCCGCCGATGGGGACGAGGCGCCGTCGCTCGTCGCCGGCTGAG
>JBBDNU010000127.1:0-15992 GCA_040877365.1 Planctomycetales bacterium | reverse complement strand
CTGATCGGCCTTGCCGCCGATGGGGACGAGGCGCCGTCGCTCGTCGCCGGCTGAGGGGGGGGCAGAAATCCTCGTCTGCCCGTTAGAGCGTTGGAGTACAGCCTTCAGGCTGAAATCAGGACTCACCGGCAGGCTGAAGCCTGGATTCCAACGGCAGTTCGAAATCGTGCCCTCACGCCGTTTCAGCTCAGTAGGGTGGGCTGTGCCCACCATGAGCGATCACGCGGTTTCCATCTCGGACTGGTGGGCACAGCCCACCCTACTAGGCGGCTGCTCAGTTCCGCAAGCTCTGCAGGGGGGCCGGGATTCGTCCCGCGTGGCGGATGAAGCCGCCGCTGTGTCCCGTGACGGGGACGGGGAGCACGCGCGCCTGTCCGAACAGGCCGCCGAACGATACGCGGTCGCCCGGCTGGGCGCCCGGGACCGGGATCAGTCGGGTGGCGGTCGTCTTGTTGTTGAACACGCCGATCGCCATTTCGTCCGCCATGATGCCGGCGAGCGTCGCGGCGTCGGTATCGCCCGGCAAGGGGACCATGTCGAGGCCGACCGAGCAGACGCTGGTCATCGCTTCGAGCTTCTCGAGACCAAGGGTGCCTTCCTCGGCCGCCGCGGCGAGGGCGGCGTCCTCCATCACCGGGACGAACGCCCCGGACAGTCCGCCGACGGAGGACGAGGCGAACAGCCCGCCCTTCTTGACGGCGTCGTTGAGGAGCGCGAGCGCGGCGGTCGAGCCGGGCGCGCCGAGCTTTTCGATCCCCATCAGCTTGAGGATTTCGCCGATGCTGTCCCCCACGTTGGGCGTCGGGGCGAGAGACAGATCGACGATGCCGAACGACACGCCGAGCCGGGCCGCGACTTCCCGGCCGATCAACTCTCCCACGCGGGTCACGCGGAAGGCGGTGCTCTTGATCTGCTCGGCGATGTCGTTGAGGCGGCAGGCGGGGTCGGTCTCGTGCAAGAGCTCGAGCGCCCGCTTGACGACGCCGGGGCCGCTGACGCCGATGTGAATCACCACGTCCGGCGCGCCTTCCCCCAGAAACGCGCCCGCCATGAACGGGTTGTCTTCGGGGGCGTTGGCGAACACGACCAACTTGGCGCAGCCGAAGCCCTGGCGGTCGGCGGTCGCCTCGGCGATCTTCTTCAGCGTGTGGCCCAGGAGGGCGACGGCGTCCATGTTGATGCCGGCCTTCGTGGTGGCGACGTTCACCGATGCGCAGACGCGCTTGGTCTCCGCGAGCGCGGCGGGCAGCGCCTCGATCAATTCGCGGGCGCTCTCGGTCATGCCCCCCTGCACGAGGGCCGTGAACCCCCCGATCAGATCGACCTGCACCTCGGCCGCGGCCCTGTCCAACGCATGGGCCACCGCGAGCTTTCCCGCGACGCCGTGCCCCGCCGCGATCCGCTCGACCGGCGTGACCGCCAGCCGCCGGTTGACGATCGGAATGCCGTACCGCGACGAGACGAGATCGCAGGTCTCGGCGAGCTTCTCGGCGGCCTGCACGATCCGCTCGTGAATCCGCCGGCAGAGGCCGTTCGTGTCGCGATCGACGCAGCCGGCGAGGTTGATCCCCATCGTCACGGTGCGGACGTCGAGCTTCTCCTGCTTGACCATCCGCAGGGTGGCGAGAACGTCTTCGGTGCGCTGCATGAGGGCCAGGCGGAAAACTGAAGGATGAAACGCGCCGGCCGCGCCGACTCGCGCCGCGCAGTCTGACTCCCCGCGGCCGGCCCCGCAAGGTTCCGCAATGACGATCGACGGACTTTTCATGCAACCCGTCCTTCGCGCTCGTTCCGATTGCTTTGACTCCCACCGCGGCCGGGCGGTACGCTGATACTCTGAACAAAGCCGATGCCCTCCGGCGGACCATCGGCCGGAGTGGCTCGACCTTCGCCCCATGTTGCGAGACCGCGCATGAAAACCAGCCTGTTTTCGGTCAGTTACGCCGGGTTGTGGGGGCAGGCGGCGCTCGACCTGCCCGCCTTCATCGCCAAGGCCGCGGCCCTCGGTTACGACGCGGTGATGCTCATGGGCAAGCGGCCGCACCTGTCGCCGCTCGACGCGAACGCCGAGCGGCTCGCCGCGCTCCGCGACGCGCTGGCCCGGCACGAGATCGAGTGCGCCGCGCTCGGCGGCTACACCGATTTCTCGCCCGCCGCCGCGGCGGAGGTTCCCTACATCGAGTTGCAGATCGCTTACGTCGAGTCGCTGGCGCGGATCGCGGCAGAGCTGGGGGCCGGTATCGTGCGGGTGTTCACCGCCTACGAAGCGCCGGGGCAGGCGCCGCACGCGCTGTGGAAGGGAGTGGTCGCCGCACTGAAGGAAGCGGCCGCGCGGGCCGCCGATCACGGGGTGACGCTCGCCGTGCAGAACCATCACGACGTGGGGCTGCACACGGATGCGTTATTGGAGTTGCTGGCCGACGTGGACCGGGCGAACGTCAAGGCGGGCTTCGACGCCTGGTCGCCGGCGCTCCGCGGCGAAGACCTGTACGAGACGGCCCGGCGAATGGCCCCGCACACGGCGATCACCACGAACGCCGACTACGTCCGCTTCCCCCGCTACCATTACCGGCCGGAGGCGGTGAACTACCTGCGGGTCGAGCCGGACCTGGTGCGGGCGGTGAAGTTCGGCGCCGGCTGCATCGACTATGATTCGTTCTTCCGTGGCCTCCGCGACGGCGGCTTCGCCGGCATCGCCAACTACGAGATGTGCTCCCCGGTCCGCGGCGGCGGGGACGTGGAGAACCTCGATGAGTATGCGCGGCAGTACGTGGAGTGGGTGGCAGCTCATGTTCCGCGCGAAGCGTGAGGGCCCGAGATGGCAGAAAGTCAGCATCTCTCGGTGGCTGATGTCGCAGGCGCCTGGGTCGAACCCGACCTCGACTCGGGGCTGGTCCGTCGCTGCAGAGAGTATTGGAACACTCCGGTCGATCAACTTCCCGACGTGCTTCTACTCACATTCATGAATCAGCGGATCGCAACCGATTTGGTGAAGACCGAAGTTCGTCGTCGCATCGCATCGGGCATCCGTGACGATTCGGAGCTTTATGAAGGACAACTGGCAAGGGCGCTGGCGGCATGCGATGCGGATTCCACGGATCGCGATCGCTGAGGCGTCTGGACTTGTCGGCAGGAATCCGATTCGCGACGATGGGCGTGGCTTCACCACCGTGAGGAACCGAACGTGGTCCGCATGACGATCGAAGTGCCGGAAGGAGCGCTCGCGACGCTCAAGAAGGATCCGCAGGATTTTGCCCGCGAAATGCGGCTGACCGCGGCGGTCAAATGGTATGAGATGCGGATCGTATCTCAAGGGCGCGCCGCGGAGATCGCTGGAGTGCCGCGCAGCGAATTCATCGAAGCCCTTCATCGCTTCGGGGTTTCACCGTTTCAATCCGACGTGGACGAGATTTTCGAGGAAGCCCGTCGTGGCTGAAATCTGGGTCGCGAACGCGTCGCCGGTCATCGCTCTCGCCAAATGCGGTCTCATTCGCCTCGTTGAGGACTTGACCGACGAAGTCTGGATTCCCAAGCCGGTCGTCCAGGAAATCCTCAACGGCCCCGAGTCGGATCCGGCTCGAATGTTGTTGGAGCGAGGCTTCGGCAAAACGGTCGAAGTCCAGCGAACTCCAGGAGAACTGCTCGAGTGGGGACTCGGCGTCGGCGAATCATCCGTCATCGCATGCTGCCTTGGCCACCCCGGTAGCCGCGCCGTCCTCGATGATGCGGCCGCACGCATTTGCGCTCGGTCATTCGGAATTCCCATCATCGGAACATTGGGCATTATCGTGCGCGCTCGCCAGGAGCGTCTACTAAAGTCGGCGGCCGATGCACTTGCCGCTCTGCGAGGATCCGGGTTGTACCTTGCGGATTCGCTCGTGGATTCCATTTTACGCACATTGGGAGAGCAACCTCCGAACGATTCGTCGAATTCGGAATGAGACCAATGGCCTCCTCCCCGCGCTCGCCAATTCGCGTCGGACTGCTGTCCGCCGCCGGCCGTTTGTGCCGCGCCGCGGTCGATTTCGTCTATCCGCCGGTTTGTCCCTTGTGCGGCGGTGAGGCGGATGGGGCGGAGGCTGGCGGCGGTGGGATCTGCGCGACTTGCGCCGGGGCCTTGGTCCGGGATGATGCGGCGCGGTGCGCGCGGTGTGCGGCGCCGGTCGGGCCGCATCTCGATACGGTGAACGGCTGCATTCACTGCGGGCGGGACCGGTTCGCCTTCGAGAGCGTGATCCGGCTGGGGGTGTACGACGGGCTGCTCCGCACCGCCTGTATGCGGGCGAAGCACACCGGCGGGCGGGGGCTGGCGGCGGGGTTGGCGGAACTGCTCGGGGAGCGGGAAGGCGCGGCGCTCCGCGCCGCGGACGCGGCGTGCGTCGTGCCGGTCCCGCACCACTGGACCGATCGGTTGCGTGGCCGGCCGAATGCGGCGGAGACGGTCGCGCTGGTGCTGGCCCGCCGCTTGCGGGTGGAATTCGCGGGCTCTATACTTTGCAAGACGCGTAGAACTCCCGCACAGGCGAGCTTGACGCCGGCGCAGCGGCGGACCAACCTCCGCCGGGCCTTTCGCGCCCGGGGCCGAATCCCGGCCGGCATCACCGTTCTGCTGGTGGACGACATCCTCACGACTGGAACAACCGCACACGAAGCCGCACGGCACTTGCGGAGTGCGGGGGCGGAGCGGGTATTGGTGGCCGTGCTGGCGCGGGGCCTCGGCCGGGACTGAGCCGCGAATCTTTCCGTGGATCCCTGGCGACGGACCGCGGGGTGAGTCCCGCAGCTCACCCTCAAGAGTACCCGCACCGCGGGAATCGATCCCTCGGCTCGCATTCAGGAAGCACGAGTTTCCGCCGTAATGGCCAAAGAAACCAATCCGACCGGCCCCTCTTCCGAATCGCCGGTCTCCGCCGCGCCGACCCGCCGCTCGCGGGCGACGCAGTTCTTCCTCAAGGGGCTGGCGATCACGCTGCCCCCGATTCTGACGCTGGTGATCCTGATCTGGATCGCGCAGATCCTCTATGCGTACGTGATCTCTCCCACCAGCGAATTGGTGCGGCTGACGCTGGCCTGGAGCGTGCAGGACAGCCGCCCGACCGCGCAACTCGTCCGCGCGGACTTCCTTCCGCCGCTCGAGGACGTCCCGGGCAAGTACGTCGTCACACCCGACCTGCGGGACCGACTGACGGCCCGGATGGCGCAACCCCAGTCCCCCACCGGTCCGCTGCCGGCCAACCGGGAGGTCCCGGTCGAATGGATCCGCCAGAACCTGGATGACGTCTACGTGCCCTTCGGCGCTTCCGCCGTTCCGTACCACGACTACGCGAAGGTGGCGCAGCAGCTTCCTCCGCATCGGATGCCGACTTCGGCGATCGGGATCTACAAGGAGCTGGTGACGATCCGCTACTTCGGGAACCTGTTTTTCCTGAGCGCGGTGGCGGTGAGCATTGCGGTGGTGGCGCTGTACTTCGTGGGCGGGCTGTTCACGGCACGCCTGGGCACCTGGGCCGTGCACAAGGTCGAGTCGGTGTTCGTGCAGCGCGTCCCACTCGTCAGCAACGTCTATTCCTCCGTCAAGCAGGTGACCGACTTCTTCTTCACCGAGCGGACGGTGTCGTACAACCGGGTGGTGGCGCTGGAATATCCGCGGCGGGGGATCTGGACGATCGCCTTCGTGACGAGCGACAGCCTGCTGGAGATCACCGTAGCGGCGAACGAGCCGTTGATCACGGTGCTCGTCCCGACGTCGCCGATGCCGATGACCGGCTTCACCGTCAGCGTCCCGCGAAGCGAGGTCGTCGATCTCAACCTGACGATCGACCAGGCGTTTCAGTTCTGCCTGTCGTGCGGGGTGCTGGTGCCGCCGCACCAGCGGGTCACGCCGGAGCAGTTGCAGCGCGAGCTGGCGAAGCGGTTCGCCCAGGGTCCGCCGCCGATCGGCGCGCTGGCCGGCGGAGAGGCGTCCCGGCCATCCGGCAACGGACCGACGGGCGCCGGCTCGAACAGCGGCGTGGCGGAGGCCGGCGCGACGAATGATCCGCAAACGGCTTCCGGTCCCGCGCGACCGGACCCCGCGAACCGCCGAGGCGCGTCATGACGGCCCAGCCGGTCCGGATCGCCACCCGGGCCAGCCGGCTCGCGCTGTGGCAGGCGAAGCACGTCGCCGAATTGCTGCGGGTGGCGGAACCCGGGCGGAGCGTCGAATTGATCGAGATCTCGACCACCGGCGACCGCGCGCAGGGCGAACCGCTGAGCGCATTCGGCGGCGTGGGCGTGTTCACCCGCGAGGTGCAGCGGGCGGTGCTCGAGGGCCGGGCCGATCTGGCCGTCCACAGCTTGAAGGACCTCCCCACCGAAGAAGTGGACGGACTGGTGCTCGCTGCGGTCCCCGAACGCGGGCCGCGGTTCGACGCGCTCGTCCTGCCGGCCGGCGATCCGCATCCCTCGGGACTCGACGTGATTCCGCACGGCGCACGAATCGGCACCGGCAGCATTCGCCGGCAGGCGCAGCTCCGCGCGGTGCGGCCCGATTTCGTGCTCCGCGAAGTCCGTGGAAACGTCGAGACCCGCGTCCGCAAGCTCGACCAGGGAGAGTACGACGCGCTGGTGCTCGCCGAAGCGGGGCTGCGGCGGATCGGGCTGGCGGACCGCATCGGGCTCGTGCTCCGTCCGCCGCTGATGTTTCCCGCGGCGGGGCAGGGCGCCCTCGGAATCGAGTGCCGCAGCCGGGACGACGCGACGCGCGCGCTGCTGGCACGCATCGCCGATCGCGCCGCCGAAGTCGCTGTGCGCGCCGAGCGGGCGCTGCTCGCCGAGCTGCGCGCCGGCTGCCACGCGCCGGTCGGCGTCGACGCGGCCGTCGAGGGGGACTGGATCGTGCTGTCGGCGGTCGTGCTGAGCGCGGACGGCACGCGGCGAATCGAAGCCCGGCACGCGGGAGCGGCGGACGATCCAATCGCGGCGGGACGAGAAACCGCGCGGCTGCTGGTCGAACGCGGCGCCGCGGCACTGCTCGATCCGGCGGAGTCCGATCGACCGGCGCCGGAAGTCTGAACGATTGCCAGACCTCTGACCTCTCGCCCCTTCATGGCCTCCCCCACCATCATCGTCGTCCACCCCAAGGAGCGGCGGAGCAAGTGCTCGGTCGAACCCTTGCGCGGCCGCGACGGCTTCCTGTTCTGGAAGTATCCCGCGCGCGGCGGGGAATCGCTGGAGAACTACGTGCGGCTCGGGATCGGGGGGCCGCCGCTCGGGCCGGAGGACGCCCGGCGGGGGCTGCTCGTGCTCGACGGCACGTGGCGGCGGGCGGCGGCGATGGAGAAGGACTACGCCGACGTCCCCATCCGCAGTCTGCCTCCCTGGCAGACCGCCTATCCCCGCGTGTCGAAGACGTTCGACGACCCCGCGGAAGGACTGGCGACGATCGAGGCGCTATTCGCGGCCTACACGATCCTCGGCCGCGACACGCGCGGACTGTTCGACCATTACCGCTGGGCGGAGCGGTTCCTGGAGCGAAATCGGGAGCGGATGTAGCGCGGGCAATTCGTCGAAGCGGGCAATCGGCGAAGCGCACCCCGTCGAATTCCCTCCTGGTGGCTCGGCCAGCATGATCGGCTTCGGCAGACGTTCGAGCGCTATCGAATGGCCGGCCGCTCGCGGCCGTGATTCCACGGATTGCCGGTGAACTCGTTTAGGCAACTGCCGATCCGTGCCCATCAGTGAAATCTGTGGTTTCCGTAAGTCTCGACATAACCATAGATTTCGACGCCTCCCGCGTATGAAGTAGCGCTGTAGCATTAGGTTACGATCTTCCACCGTCGCCGGACCGTGCCCGAGGCGAAAAAAAACCGGAAAATCTGGAAGATTCACGATTTTTCCTGCTACTCCCTTGATGGGTTCGGCAGCTTGATAGTGGGAGGTCGCTCGAAACCCCGTCATTCTTCGGCTCGCCTTCATGGGCAATCCGCGAATTCAGCCGCTCGACACGTCATTTCCGATCGTCCTCAGAGACGATCCGGCGGAAAACCCCTCATTCGATCGGGGGCCGCGGATGGTGGACCAACAATCGACCGGGAATAGCGGAGAACGAATCGAGGCCCTGCTGGAGCAGGTTCGCAATGGCGATCGAGCCGCCCTGAATGCATTGTTCGAGCAGCACCGCGGGTATCTGAAGAACCTCCTCGCCCTGCGCATGAGCCCGGACCTGAAGCGGCGCGTCGATGCCTCCGACGTCGTCCAGGAAACGCATGCCGAAGCCTTTCGGCGGATCGACGATTATCTCCGCCGGCCGCCGGTCACCTTTCGGCTGTGGTTGCGCAGGATCGCGATGGACCGCGTCGCCGCCGCCTATCGCCGCCACGTCCGGGCGACCCGGCGATCGGTCGCGCGGGAAGTCGAATTGCCCCGAGACTCGTCGTTGGGACTCGGGGCCCTGTTGGTGGACCGCAATCCCGGCCCCAGCGAGTTGTTCGACCGGGACGAGATCGTCCGCCGCGTGCGGCAGTCCATCGACCGCCTCCCCGATCTCGACCGCGAAATCATCCTGCTCCACAACTTCGAAGCACTCACCAGCCGCGAGTCGGCCGAATTGCTGGGAATCACCCCGGACGCGGCGCGGCAACGCTACGGCCGGGCCATCCTCCGGCTGCGCACCCTTCTGATCGATCAAGACGATCCGCGGAGTTGATCGCCCCCCTGGAGCACTGGAAGCCTCCCATGACGAAAAACGCATCGCGACTCGACGGCACGGCGCTGGAGCGGATCGTGGGCGAGATGGTCGAAGAGTTCACGCAGCGGCTGCGGCAGGGCGAGTTTCCCGATCCGGAGGAGTACGCGGAGCGGTATCCGCAGGCCGCCGACATTTTCCGGGAGGTCTTGCCCGGCCTGGCGCTGATCACCTGCGGGTTCGACGGGCCAAGTGCTTCCGATTCGGCCGGCGGTTCCCAGTCGGGGCCGACCGACGGACGGCTCGGCGATTATCGTCTGCTGCGGGAGATCGGCCGCGGCGGCATGGGAGTGGTGTACGAGGCCGAACAGGTCTCGCTCCACCGGCGGGTCGCGCTGAAGGTGCTGCCCTTCGCGGGCGCGCTCGACGAGCGGCAGTTGCAGCGGTTCAAGAACGAGGCGCTGGCGGCGGCCCAGTTGGATCATCCCCACATCGTCGATGTCTACGGCGTCGGCTGCGAGCGGGCGGTCCACTTCTATGTCATGCGGTACGTCGAGGGGCACTCGCTGGCCGAAGTCATCCAAGCGCTCCGCGACGAACGGCGACGGGGGACCGCGGCCGTTCCGTCCGGCAATGGCGCGAGCCGGCACCGGTTGGCGTCCACCGGCGTCGCGGGCGCCGTCCCGCGCCGCGCCGTCCCTCCGGGAGGGCCGATGGAAACCGCCGATGTCCGAAAGCGGGAAGTCCCCACCAGGAAGGAAAAGCCGTCCGCGCGGCTGTCCGATTCCGGTTCGACCGAGGATCCGGCCTATTTCCTCGCGGTGGCGAAGATCGGCATCCAACTGGCCGCGGCCTTGGATCACGCCCATCAATCCGGTGTCGTCCATCGCGACGTGAAACCCGCGAACATCATTCTCGACGCGCACAGGAAGGCCTGGATCACGGACTTCGGCCTGGCCCGCGCCGAGTCGAACGTGAACTTGACGATGACCGGCGACGTGCTGGGGACGCTCCGCTACATGAGTCCCGAGCAGGCCCTCGCCAAACGGGCCGTCCTCGACCACCGCACCGACATCTACTCCCTGGGCGCGACGCTCTATGAACTACTGACCCTCGAACCCGCCTTCCCGGAGACGGACCGCCAGACGTTGCTGCGGCGCATCGTCTCGGAAGACCCCGTGCCGCCCCGCCGGCTCAGTCCCCGCCTGCCGGCCGACCTGGAGACGATCGTCCTCAAGGCCCTGGCCAAGAACCCCCGCGAGCGATACGACACCGCCGGCGATCTGGCCGACGACCTGCGGCGGTTTCTGGGCAACCGCCCGATCACGGCCCGGCGTCCCACCCTCCGGCAGCGGGCCGCCAAGTGGGCGCAGCGCCACACGGCCCTCGTCTGGTCGGCGGCGGCGATCCTGCTGGTGACGACGCTGGCGCTGGGGATCAGCACGGCGATGATCCTCTCGGCCCTCGGGCGCGAAACCGCGGCCCTGGATCAGGCCCGGACGAACCTGGACCAGACCGAGCGCGAGCGCGCGGAGAAAGAACGCGAGCGGCAACGGGCCGAGGAGAACCTCCAACTGGCCGAGGCGAACCTGCGACGGGCCGAGGAGAACTTCCAACGGGCCCGCGACACCGTGGACACGTATCTGACGAAAGTCAGCGACGACCAGCTCCTGAACAGGCCCGGCATGCAGCCGCTGCGCAAGGAACTGTTGGAGCTGGCGCTGAAGTACTACCAGGAATTCACGGAGCAGGAAGCCGACGTCCCGGAGTTGCAACTTGAACTGGCCCGCGCCTTCAACCGCGTGGGCGATATCACGCGTCAAATCGGAGCGGGCGGGGAGGCGCGTCCGGCATACGAGGCCGCCGTCGCGATCCTCGAACGGATCGTTGCCGCGCATCCCGAAGTCGCGATTCATCAGGCCGAGTTGGCAATGTCCTATCGGCGCATGGCTATCGTGTTGGGTGAGACCGGGCTGCACGACGAAGCGCTGTCCCTATACCGGAAGGCGATGCTGATTGGAGAACGCGTAGCAGAGGAGAATCCCGAGGTCCTCCGATATCAGGCCGATTTGGGAAAAATGTATGCCGGACTTCCCGTTCTGTTGGAACCGACCTGCCAAAACGCGGAAGCGCTGGCAGCATCGCGCAGGGCAATGTCGATTCGCGAGAAACTCGCGAAAGAGAATCCGGAAAATCCACTCTTCCAGTCGGATTGGGCCAGTGCCTGCATGAGTGCGGCGATTTATCAAGAACGGGCCGGACAGTCCAGTGGGGTACTGGAGTTGTTCGAGCAGGCCGTGGGAATCTGGGAAAACCTCGTGGAATCCTCACCCGACGTCCTTGAATTTCAGTCGTCCCTGGCGAACGGATACACCAATCTAGCTGGGATCCGATCCGCAATGGGTCAGGCCGATGAGGCCCGCGACTGGTATGATAAATCGATCGTGCTTTGGGAAAAGCTTGCGGAAGAGAATCCCGGTGTCACGGCGTATCGCTCCGCCCTCTTCGAAATCCGCAGGCGTTCGGGGTTTTTCCTTCGAGATGTCCGGTCCGATGCGACTCTGGCACTGCTGCTGAATTCCATCGCGGACGCCGAGAAGTTCGCGAAGCGATACCCCGACGACGTCGAGAATCAGCGGATCCTGGCCAGATCGTACGGTGTTTTGTCTGCCGTGCGACAAGTTCGAGGCGAAAACGATCTGGCGCTGGAGTCGATGGAGAAAACCATCTCGGTCAAGGAACGACTGGTGGAGCGGAAACTTGCGGTTCCGCAGGACCATGTGGACTTGGCCCGAACCTATATAGTTCTGGCCTATCGTCAATGGCACGATCGAGGCCGATTCGACGAAGCAGTCGAAACATTCGAAAAGGCGGTTCACCTCATCGAGTCGCTTGGAGAGCGGAATACCCAGAACCCGGACCATCTGAGACTGTTTGCCGAATTGTACCAGGATTTCGCCGCACTGCGGCTTCAACGCCGCGAACTCCCCGACGCCGTGGAGTTGTGGGACAAGGCAATCGTGATCCAGCAAAACCTCGCCGACAGACACCCTGAGTTCGGGGAATACCAGTGGCAACTGGCGGTGTCCCACTCGAATCTGGCGGTGTGTGAGCGCAACATGGGCCGCATCGAAGAGGCATTGCATCGCACTCGAAAGGCGATTGCGCTCTTGGAGTCCCTCGGAGACGAGAGCTACATGAAGGCAATCACGTCGAATGACTTCAACCCCAGACGGGTGTTGACCGCCAACTATTTGCGGCTTTCCGAGTTGCTTCCTCCGGGCGAACGCGAGTCGGCCCACGAATTGTGGCACAGGTGCATCGTCAGGGTCCACTCAGTGCCGGAAACGGAACGCGGCACCATGGAGTGGTATGCGTTGGCCGAGTCGCTGCTTCAACTCGGACGTTTCGCAGACGCCCGCGCAGTCCTGGGGCGGCGGATGAAATTGACCCCTGGGGGCGACGTGGGGTTAGGCTGGTGGCAGTTGGCCACGGCGCAGTTCCACCTGGGCGAGGTGGATCGGGCTCGTAAGCTCTACGATCAGATGGCAGCGCTCCTCGCACAGCAGCCCAACCCAGACGTCGAGAACGAGATGCGACGCCAAGCGCTGGCGAAATTGCTGGGCATCGAGGACACCGATGATTCGAACTCGCCACCAGCGAGCGGAACGGAGCCGCCATCGCCGCCACGCCCCCCGGCGGCACCAGATCGCTGAGGCCGAACTACTGTAAGCGGCCGGTGAGGGCCAGGCGGCTAACCAGTTCCTCACCGACCGCGGACGAGGCCACCCCCGACGGCAGGTCTGCGCGACGCGGGCGGCGAATTCATTTTACCACGCAGGCCGCTTTCCGATCCCAGGGAGATACCCGATGCGCACCCGATCGAAGGTTCTGACGATCGCCTTGGCGGCGGTTCTGGCGGCCGGCTTCGCCGCCCGCGGCCCGCTCACCCCCCCCCGACGCCACCGCCGCCAAACCGGACAAGCCGGGCGGTGGAGGAGGCGGCGGCGGCGATCCCGCTCCGCCCCCCGCGGTCCCGCCCGGCACGATCTATTTCCAGTTGGACACTCCCAACGGGGCGCAGACATGGGGCATGGACGCCGACGGAAAGAACAAGTTTCAGGCGCTCCCGACGGGAGTCTTCGGCAGTCCCTCTGCGCTGCTGTATGGCGGCGGAGTCCGTTGGTGGCTGGTCGCCGTTCCCGACGGGCGGATTTACAATCACATGATCCTCAGCAATGGCACGTTCGAGAAGAACGTGAACTTCCCCCACTACGAATTGTACGCCTTCTCCGTAAACGAGGATTTCAGCCTCGTGTGGCAGCAGGTGTGCGATTCCTACGGCAAATTTCGCTTTGCTCCGACGGGAGACGGTGCGTCCAACGCAATCGTCACGCAGTGGTCCACCGAGGGCTTGGATCTCTTCGCATATGGCCGGGGACGCGATATCAGCGACGCGTTCATCGTCGAGGGCGACGGAACGACCACGCTCGATAATGGCCGCAGCAACCACAGGTCGCTCTGTCGCGTGGACGCCGGTAACGGCATGACCATCGGGCAGTCCGTGGAAGCCGGCATCAAGCTCGGCCCCGAGGCGCTGACGATCGTCCCCGGCAATTGGCCGACAAGCAACGTGCAAAATTTCCAGTTCTCCGCTGATGGCGAGACCGTCATCGTGGAAGGTAATTTCGGAGAACTCGAACTGCGGGATGCCTCCACGGGGGACGTTCTTTGGATTGCCGACGTCGATGGTGGGAACGTGCGTTGGTCGCCGCTGGGCGGCGGGCTGGCCTTTTCTCGCAGCAGCGATGGGATCTGGCTGATGGCCGCCGCCAACGAGGGCTTCGATCCGCCTGTCAAGATTCGTGCGCCATCGAAAAAGAACAACGCGTGGACCACGAGCCCGCGCTGGTCTCCCGATGCGAAGCACCTGCTTTACCTGGAGCGCGTGGGCTGGCTCAATCCCACGTGGCAGATTTACCGGATGAACAGCGATGGCTCGAACGTGGTAAACCTGACCGGCGAGCTCGACGCCGGCACCTTGAAACGGCCTTTCTGCTGGGTGTCGAACTTCGTCGCCCCGCCCGTCGAGGACTGACGCGAGAAGATGCCGCGCTCCGCTGCCTCAGAGCGAGCAAGACCAATGGCATCGCACATCATTCGAAGCGCGACGAATTCGGAATCGACTGATGAATGAAACCGCCGGTGAGGGCCAGACGCAATCCAGTCCCTCACCGACCGCGGACGAGACGCCACCCCCGACGAACGGTCTGCGCGACGCGGGCGGCGAATGCATTTTGCCACGCAGGCCGCTTTCCGATCCCAGGGAGATGCCCGATGCGCACCCGATCGAAGATTCTGACGATCGCCTTGGCGGCGGTTCTGGCGGCCGGCTTCGCCGTCTGGGGACCGCTCACCCCCCCCGAACTCGCCGCCGCCAAGCCGGACAAGCCGGGCGGCGGTGGTGGAGGCGGGGGAGGAAAAGGGGGCGGGGGCGAACCGGCGCCCCCCGGAACGATCTTCTTCGAGTACAGCGGAGAGGTCTGGGGGATGAGCGCGGACGGCAGCGGCAAACGCCGGGCGCTCACGCAGCACGTGCCCGGGCGGCAACCGTCGTCTCTGGTGTACGGCGACGACCCGATCACGGATCGCTGGTGGCTGGAACACCAAATCGTCGAGCCCGTCACTGAAGGGAATTACCTCTTCGTTCTCGACGATGGCGGTTTTGTCTTCCGGCCATTCGTCCCCGGCTTGGGCGAACTGTTTGCCCTCCGTGCTGACGCGAACACTGGCGATGTGCTCGAGCGCGTTCAATTGACCCACATCCGGCCCTACGTCCGGATCCACAACACGATCCGGTGGTCGAACGACGGCGTGGATTCCTTCGTTTCCTTCGTCGGCAACGATTTGCGAGACAATGTCATGACATTGCCGACCGACACGGAGGCAATTCTCGCGGACGTCAATGCCACGCTGCTGGAGGACGAGAACGGCTTCGTGACCGTGACGGTGGAAGAGGGCACGGAAGTCATCGTCTTGCCGGGCACTCTCGTCGCGCGCGCCAACGGAAGGACCGGCGTCCGCTGGGAGTGGAGCGTCGGCATTTTCCAAATCCCCATCAGCGGTGCGGAGATTCATATCGCGGGAGAAGGGCTACTACCCCCCGCCGGCCTCGACGAGCTTTCCAGCCTGCGGCTGCCCGCCAGCGGTGCAGATCATCTTTTCGACTGGTCGCCCGACGGCAACGCGGCTGTGGTTCGGGTGGGCAGTGATCAGATCGCAGGGGAAAAGCTCTGGATTCTGGAATTCGGGGCGGAGCCGCGCGTGCTGTGGGACAGCGTTGGGGGGCTCCCGCGCCTTCCCTTCGCGCCCCGCTGGTCGCCCGACGGCGCCTCCATTGCGTTCTATTACGCGACTCTCGGGAACGGTGGGGCCGACGGAATCTACACCATCGCGGGGGATGGGTCTGGTCAACCGCAACAGTTGACCGAGCCGCTGGGGCTTTGACCTCCCCGCCGGGGTGCGCCTGGGCTTCGACGTTCCCAAGGGATGGTCCTGGGACGGTAGCGGCGACAGCATGAAGGTCAACGACAGCGGGGAGATCATGGGACGCGATTGGGTGCTCACGCCGCTGCCGCCGCTTGACTGACCGACCCGACGGGCCGATTCTGCGCAGTTGTGCGCGATCGCCGCCGTAGTGGGCTCCACTTGGTGTACCTCGACCAGTTCGGCCTCCTCAAGCTGCAGGATCTCGTGGTTGACCGTCCGTCCGGGTTTCCGCTGCTCGACAACCCGATCAAGGACTTCAAGATCAACGACAGCGGCCAGATCGCCGGCAGCGGCGGACGAGCCGGCAATCCGAGTGGCACTCTGCAAGCCTACGTGCTGACGCCGCTCGATTGAGTGACCGATCGACTGCCGAGGCCGCCTCGACGCGACCTGTCGCGTCGGGGCCGGCTTGGCGGCGGGGCGTTGTCATCTGCCCGACCCGGCCGCAACCCCCGTTCGGGGCGTAGGACGGATTGCCAATCCGTCCTGCGGACAGCCCACCCCCCGACGTATTGCGGGAGGGCCGACTGCCGGGGATGGCCGGCGGGGCTGTGGATCGAGCACGGAGCGGTCTTCCCCTCCTCAGAGGGGACGTAACGTCCCCTTCGGCGGCCGCGGCTTTACTGCGGTGGCATGAGGCGGTAGACTTCTTCGCTGGAACAGGCACCTTCGCATTCAAGGTGTCTTTCGGCATCCAGCTGCATCACCGATCCTGAAAATCGCCCTGCCGGAGAGGTGCCAGAGTGGCCGAATGGGCCGGTCTCGAAAACCGGTGTGC
>JBBDNU010000126.1:0-3820 GCA_040877365.1 Planctomycetales bacterium | reverse complement strand
CGGCGCGCGGCGCGGAAATCGACTTCCGCATCCACCGCCGCGGCCGCGGCCCCTTTCAGAAGTACAAGCCGGACGCCGAGGGCTTCGTCCGCTCGGAAGCTCTGGGCCGCGCCTTTCGCCTGACGCGCGACCGCAACCCGCGCGGCGGCTGGCGATACGACCTGCGGAGTCGGTGACGGGCCGTGGCGCTTTGAGTGCGTCGCTAGTACGTAGCGGAACTCGCAAGAGTTCCGCCGAATCGCCGACCGACTTCCGGCGCCATCGGAATTCTTGCGAATTCTGCTACGTCACAATGGCAGGACCCTGACGCGGCTCTTGCGCGCTTCGACGACGAGCAAAGCCCCGGCCGCCAATGCCGCATCATGCTGTCGAAGCGCGGCGACCACGAATGGCGCGATGTCTTCTGGCAGCACGTTCTGGGCACGGACTTGCAGAACGCTCGGTCCGGTCGCGTGAGTCAGCGCCAAGGTGCTCCCGAAATCCAGATCGTGCGTGAATACCACGTAAGCGTTCGCCCGCGCCCAGGCCATGATCGTCGAATCCTCGGCGCGCGGATCGCCTACCGCGGACCAGTGGACCGCAGACCAGCCGTGCCGGGCGAGTTCGTCGACCCACTCGACCGACAGGTTCATATCGATTACAAGCTTCACTGTCATCCGACGACCAGCGGCTCTTCCCGCTCTTCCAGCCGCCACGCCGCATACGCCAGCGCGGCGTCGATGTCCTCCGGCTCCAGGTACGGGTAGGCTTGCAGGATCCGCTCTCGCGAATGACCGGATGCCAGCAGGCCGACGATGGTCCCCACCGTCACCCTCAAGCCGCGAATACAGGGCTTGCCCCCCATGACGGCGGGATCGTGTGTGATTCGGGAAATGTGCATGATGTGGATCCTCGTTTCACGGGAAGCTGAGTGATTCACCACTCGCGCGCCTGAGCCGATACGACTCAAAGCGAACGATTCGGCCTCGACGAACTTCATGTACTTATTGCCATAGAACAAATTCCGGCAATCTCAGGACTCGTTGAGCGGGTGCATCATCTTCCCGCCGACCACCGTGCGGGCGACGCGGATGTTCTTGATCCGGTCGGGATCGACCTCGTGCGGATCCTGCTCGAGCATCACGAAGTCGGCCAGCTTGCCCGGAGTGATCGAGCCTTTCTCCTGCTCCTCGAACGATGCATAGGCCCCGTTGATGGTGCCGATGCGGAGCGCCTCGTCCACCGTGACCTTCTGGTTCGGTCCCCACTCGCGCCCTTCGAAGTCCTTGCGGGTGACCATGCTCTGGATCGCCATCAGCGGCTCGAACGGGCCGGGCACGTAGTCCGACGCCCCCGCCACGCGGATGCCGTGATCGAGAAACGAGCGGTGCGCGAACATGCTCCGCATCTTCTCCGGCCCGTACTCGGCCCACTTCGGCCCGTGATAATGCACGTAGGTCCAAAACGGCGTCGGCACCGCTTCGAGCGCCTTGATCCGCTTGAGCAAGTCCTCGTTGATCAGCGAGCAGTGCTCGAGGCGGAACCGCGGGTCGGGGTGCGGCTTGATCCGCAATGCCCGCTCGTAGGCGTTGAGCACCATCGCGATCGTCACGTCGCCGTTCGCATGGACGCCGACCTGGAAGCCCCCCTGGTGCGCTTCGAGGATCTTCTCGTCCAGCTCCTGCTGGCTCATGGTGAGCAGGCCGTAATCGTTCGGCCGGCCGACGTAGGGGGTGCTCATCCGCATGGTGCGCTCCGAGGCGGAGCCGTCGGCCGAGAGCTTCAACCCCCCGATCTTGAGCCACTCGTCCCCCGCCCCGCTCCGCAGGCCGAGGGCCCGCAGCGCCTGCATCGTGGGGAAACCGCAGAAGGCGTACACGCGGAACCGCAGCTCGCCGGCGTCGTAGGCGTCGCGGTACGCGGTGAAATCGTTGGCGCCGCTCGTGTCGTGGACGCTCGTCAGCCCGGCGGCGGTCATCTGCGCGGAAATCAATTTGACCCCCGCCTGCCGCGTCTCGCGGGTGATCGGGGGCGCGTTGCCGACGCGGTCGAACACGGCCCGCGCCTTCTCCGCCACGAAGCCGGTCAGTTCCCCCTGCTCGTCGCGTCCGAACGCGCCGCCCTCGGGATCGGGAGTGTTTCGATCGACCCCCGCCAGCTTGAGCGCGACGCTGTTGGCGACCTGCGTGTGGCCGCCGCGGTGCGTGACGCGGGCGGGATGGTTCGGCGCCGCCTCGTCGAGGTCTTGCCGGTTCAGCTTGCGGCCGTCCTTGAGCTTCGTGTCGTCGTACTTGAAGCCGAGCACCCACTGCCCCGCGGGGGCCTTGGCGGCCCGGTCGCGCATCCGCTGCTTGATTTCGGCGATCGTGTACACGTCGCAATCGACGTTGGCGAGCGCCGCGACGCCGGCGCTCGCCGGGTGCGTGTGCGCGTCGATGAAGCCAGGGGTGACGGTCATCCCCTCGGCGTCGATCACCTTCGTGTCCGCGCCCGCGAGGGCGCGGACATCGGCCGTGCGGCCGACCGCGACGAACCGCCCGTGCTTGACGGCGAACGCCTCGGCCCTGGGCTGCGCGTCGTCGACCGTATAGACCTTCGCGTTGACGACGACGAGCTCGGGCGCGGTCGAGCCGCGAAGCGCCGCGTTTTCATCTGGCTGTCGAGTGGTCTGCGCCCGCGCCCCGTGCGGCCACGAGACGAGCCCCAGCCCCGCGGCCGCCGCGGCGGTCCGCTTCAGGAACTCCCGGCGATCATTGCTCGGCATGACAGGTTCTCCTTGGACGATTCACGATTTCCCGTGGGATGGATTGCCAATCCGTCCGCGCCGCGACGCGCATCATGGTAGCGGAAGCGAAGCGGCATGGCGACGATAACCCGTTGGAGTACAGCCTTCGGGCTGGCGAATTGGGCCAATGCGGCGGCGTCGCCCGTGCGGTCAGGCTGAAGCCTGTACTCCAACGTCCAGCGGCCTTCAATTCTCCTCGGCCAGACGTTGCTGCACGTCCTGGCGAAGCTGGGCGATCAGCTCCGGGTCGGACTCGATCTCGGCGATCGTCTGCCGCACGGTGTTCTGGAAGCGCTCCGGGTCCCGCACGAACGACATCCGCCGCTGGTACTCGCGCTCCGCGGAGCGCAGCGAAGACGGGGCCGTCGCCAGATGGACCAGCAGACCGCAAAAGGCGAGTCCCAGGGCCGAGCGGCTCACGCACGCGAGCAGGCCGCCCCACTTGCCGCGCGGCCCGGTAAGCCACAATCTGCCGAATCGTTCGCCCCGCGCGCGGGCGGCACGAACAGCCCACCATGCCGCCACCAGGCCGAGCGCCAATCCCATGCTGACGTAGATCGACGGATAGGCGGCCCATTGCCACACGGCCCACGTCCACGAGCCGCTTTCCACGCGCACCGCGCTCCGCAGGAACAGCGGCGAAAATACGCCCAAGCCGCGCTCCGGCAGGTCTACCCGGCCGACCAGTTCGTACAGCAGCCCGAGATACAAGGCGACCGCCGGCAACAGCACCACCGTCGAGACCGCGAGCAGCCCGACCAACTCGGTCCGGGTGCGGGTCAGCCGGCCCGCGCCGGCGGCGGACTTCAGCCGGTGCCGCAGCCACAAGAACAACACGACCGCCGGCATTGAAAAAACGAGCACCGAGACGGCGACCGGCGCGGTCACGAACAGCCTCGCCAGACCACGGGCCAAGGCTTCCCGGAGTCCGAATTCGCTGAGCGCCGCCGCCAGCAAGCCGCTCGCCGCCAGCCAGATTCCGACGACCATCCAGAATGCTCTCGCGGCGCTCGCCGGCTCCCCTTCCGGCGGTCGAAGCCGGCGGCGAATCTTCAT
>JBBDNU010000125.1:88439-95029 GCA_040877365.1 Planctomycetales bacterium | reverse complement strand
AGGAAAGCCAGGTGGCGTCGGCGGGCCACGACTTCCACTCCGACCCGGCGGAGAAGAAGATCCGCCTGGAGTTCAATGACTTGTCGGTCGCGCTCACGTTCACCGACGATCCGCTCGAGCAACCCGCCGGCGACGGCGAGCCCGCTCCCGCGGCGTCGCCGTGAGTTCGCGATTCGCCGTCATCACTCCGGCGCCTGCGCGGCGGTTTCGGGGTCGATCGCCATGAGCGCTTTGCGCAGATGGCGCCGCTGGTACTCGTCCTTCGCGCCTCGCGCCAACTCCAGCAGCTTGGGGACCGCGGGTCGAGCGGCCTGGCCGATTTCGCCGAGGGCATCGACGGCCGAGTACCGCATGTCGGGATCGTCGAGGGTCGCGGTGAGGTAGGGGACGGCGGCCTGCGAGTGCTCCCCCATCTTCGACAGCGCCGCGATCGCCGCGTAGCGCCAATAGCCGTCGTCCTCTTTCCCTTGGTCCTCCTGCAGGAGGCGGAGCAGGGCGGGGACCGCCGGGCCGGCCGGCGGGCCGATCGCGCCAAGCGCCGCTGCGGCGGCGCGGCGGCAATCGAGCTCGTCGATTTCGAGCAACTTCGCGAGGGCGGGGACGGCCGGGGCCGCTTCGGCGCCGAGGCCGCCCAGCGCCGTCGCCGCCGCTTCGCGGATCTGCTCGTCCTCGAGGAGCGCGATGAGATCGGGGAGCGCGGATTTCGCCTTCGTTCCCAGGCGTCCCAGCGCGGCGGCGGCGCGCCGCCGCATCTCGACGTCGGGATCGCGGAGCCGGGCGGCGAGGACCGGGACGACGCGCTCGGCATGCGCCTCGAAGGCCCCCAGCGCGGCGGCCGCGTCGTGTCGGGCGAACTCGTCGTCGAGTTCGGCGAGGAGCTTCCGCACGGCCGGTTCGCCCGCCGGACCGAGCTTGGCGAGCGCCTCGATCGCCGAGTGAAACGCCTGGGAATCGTCGAGCGCGGCGATCAGCGCGGCGACCGCTTCCGGCGCGTCGGCCCCGATCTCGCCGAGCGCCGAGGCGGCCGCGCTCGCCGCCTCCCCGCTCCGCAACAGCGCGACGAGCGCCGGCGCGGCGGGCCTGGCCGCCGGGCCGATGCTCCCCAGCGCGTTCGCCGCCGCATAACGGCGATACTGGCCGTCGCGGCCGTAGGTGGGCGCTGCGAGCAGCTTGACGATCGCGGGGACTGCCTCTCGCGCCTTGTCTCCCAGGCGGCCGATCGCATAGAGCGCTTCGTCGATCGGCGCCGCGTCGCCGTAGGCGTCGGTGTCCGCGATGGTCTCGATCAGCACGGGGAGCGGCTTGGCCGATTCCGGGTCCGCCTCGGCCAGCGCGATCGCCGCGTGGCGGCGGACGCGCAAATCGGCGTCGGCGAGCGCCTTCTCCAGCGCCGCGAGCGCCTCGGGAGGAAGCTGCCTCTCCGTCTCGTCGTAATCGTCGTACTCGTCTCCGTACCGCAAGTCCCGCAACAGGCGGACGGTGGCCAACCGCAAATCGGGATTCTTCGATTGGAGCAGCTCGACCAGCTTCGGCGCGGCCGGCAGCCCGAGCCGGCCCAACGCGTACTCCAGGTCCTCGCGGACCTCGCCGTCCTTGTCGGCGACCATCGCCTCGACGAACAGCGCCGCCGCCTCGTCCGGCTTCATCAGTTCGCCGAGGATCTCGGCGACGGCCTCGCCGCCGTCCAACTCGCCCGACAGGAATCGCTTCTTCAACTCGGGAACGAGCGAAGCGGCCTCCTCCTTGTGGGCGACGAGCGCGCCGCGCGCCGCGTAGATGACTTCGTAATCGTCCGAGCGAATCCCATCGGCGAGCACCGGCAGCGACCGCGCGCGGTGCTCGTCGGAATCGGCGAGAATCGCCGCGGCGAGCACGCGCGTCGCCAGCGTCTCGTTCGGGTCCGCCAGTCGCGCGGCGAGCGCGGGGTACGCGGAATCGAGCCGCACCGGTTCGGCCCCGTCTTCGGCGTGCCGGTCGCGCATCCGGAGGATCGCGCTCGCGGCGGCCTGCCGGGCCGTCGGGGTGGCGTCCGCGGTGCCGAGCAGGGCGACGAGCGGGGGAAGGGCGGGGGCGCCGATTCGCGGCAGGACGTTCGACGCCGAATCGCGCAGGTCTTCATCGTCCGACTCGAGAAGCTCGATCAGCGCGGGGATCGCGGGCGCGGCCTCCGCCTCGAGCTGCCCCAGGACATGGACGGCATAGAAGCCCGTGCGCTCGTCGCGGAGGGCCGCGAGCAACTCGGGAAGCATCGACGCGTCGACCAGCTCGCGATACATCAGCGCCGATCCGGCCGCGTCGCGGACTTCCTCGCTGTCATCCCTGAGCGCCTTCACCAGGCGCGGCGCATGCGGACGGGCCTTGACGCCCATCTCGCCGAGCGCTTCGGCCGCCCGGGCGCGGCCCTCGGCGTCGGGAAGATCGAGGCCGGCGACGAGCGCCGCAACGACGGCGTCCGATTCGAATCCTGCGCTCGCCAGCACGACCGCCGCGTCCAGCCGGAGCGCAGCGTCGGGCGCGGCGAGCGCGTCTTCGAGCGCGGGAAAGCGATGGCCTTCGAGGTCATGACGGTCGGCGAGCACGTCCGCCAGGTTGCGGCGGTGCGCCGGGGACTTCGCGGAGACGAACGCATCCACCAGCCGCGGGACGGCGGCCGGCCCCATTTGACGGAGCGCCGACTGGATTTCGTATTCCCTTTCCTCGGAAACCTCGTGCAGCGACTCGATCAACACGGGGAGCACCTGCTTGCGATAGGGGCGCGAGCGGGCGAGCGCCATGGCCGCGTATTGCCTGACGCCGCGGTCTTCGTCCGCCAGCGCCGCGGCGAGGGCCGGGGCGACGGCGAGCGGATTTTCGATGCGGCGGACGACTTCCAGCCCTCCCTGCCGGACGGCGCTGTCCTTGCTCGACAGGGCCGCCGCGAGGATCGGCGCCGCCGCTTCCGGCCGCTCGAGCAACATCTGGACGATCGAGTAGCGGTCTTCCTGGCCGAGCTTGGCGGCGACGGCCTGGTGCGTCACCGGCTCGTCGGGGGCGACGCGCATCAGGGCGGAGAGGGCCGCGTCGCCGAGATAGCTCTGGTCCTCGCGAACGATCTTCGCCAGCGCCGGGGCCGCCTGTTTGGCGTTGGGACCGATCTTCTCGAGCAGCGACACCGCCTGCGATCGCTCGTATCCCTCGGCCGCCCGGCACATCTCGATGAGCTTGGGGACGGCCGGCTGGGCGTGCTCGATGAACGCCTCCAGCGCCGTGACCGTGGCGAAGCGGGAATCGGGATAGTCCATCGCCGCGACGATGGCGGGGACCGCGACCTCGGGGTTCGCGGCGATCCGCCCCAGGGCCCCGACCGCCGAATCGCGGAGCGACTGCTTCTCGCCGGCGGCCAGTTTCGCGATCCGCGGGACGAGCGCCGCGGCGGGCCGGCCGATTTCCCCCAGCGCCTCGACCGCGGCCGAGGCTTCGTAGTCTTCCTCGGAGTCCATCATCCGGGCCAGCACGGGGACCGCGGGGGCGGCGTCGGCCTTGTAGCGGGCGACGCTGCCGGCCGCTCGCGTCCGAGCCCACATTTCCTTTTCCGCGAGCGCGCCGATGAGACCGGCGACGACCTGGCCGCGCTGGTCGGCCTCAGTCACCGCTTCGTTCAACTCTCCCAGCGCGCCGATGCAACTCTGCCGCACGTCGTCGTCCTCGTCGTCCAACCCGGCCAGGAGCAGCGGGAGCCCTTGCTCGAGCGCCGGCTGGCCGATGTTCCCCAATGCCGCGGCCGCCGCGCCGCGGTTGACGAGCCGCGTGTCCTGGAGCAGCTTGCACAGCGCGGGGACGGCGGGGGCGGCGTCGTCGCCGAACTCGCCGAGCGCGGAGGCCGCCGCGTTCCGCACGGTCTCGTCCTTCTCGGCGAGCGTTTCGATGAGGACCGGGACCGCCTCGACCGCTTCGAGGTCGGCGAGCGTCGAGGCCGCCTCGGAGCGGAGCTCGCTGCTCTGCGACTTGCGGAGCGCATCGGTGAGGGCGGCGACGACGAGTTTCGGCTCGGCCTCGTCGTCGATCCAGCGGAGGGCGATGGCCGCCCTGCCGCGGAGCGTGGGAGACTCCTGTTCGTCGCGGAGGCGTTCCAGCGCGAGGGCGCGGACCGAGTCGCGGATCTCCTCGTCGGGCCACCGCAAGGCTTCGAGGGCGATGACGCGCCGCTGCTCGTCGTTCTGGGAGTCGCGGATGAACTCGATCAAGGTCGGGGCGGCCTTCTTGGCGAGGTTCCGCAGCGAGTTCCGCGCGTTCATGCGAACGTAATCTTCCTTGTCGGTCCCGGCGACGAGCAGCGCCGCCACCTGGGCCTCGACGTTCGATTCGAACCCTCCCAGCGCCCCGCTCGCCGACGCCCGGACGTATTCGTTCTCGTCCTTCAGGAGCTGCGTCAACAGGGGGACCGCGGCATCGATCTTGGGGTCGAGATTGCCGAGCGCCCGGGCGACCCCCTGGCGGACGTCCTCGTTTTCGTCCCGCGCCCCCTTCGACAGCAGTTCGACGACCTTGGCCGTCGAGGGCCGCACCTCGCCCAGGCCGGCGATGACCGCGGCGCGGCCCCGGCCCGTCGGGCCCCACGCCGCTTCGAGCTCGGCGACGGCGCCGAGCCGGCCCAGCGCGACGGCGGCCTCGTGGCGAACGCCTTCGTACGGATCATAGAAGCCGGGGCGGCCGGCGCCGCTCGCCTGGAGCAGCTTCGACAAGGCGGGAACACTCGACCGGGCCGGCTCCCCGATCTTCCCCAGGGCGTACGCGGCGGCCGCTTTCTGGTTGCTCTGTCCCTTGGTCAGCATCGTGTCGAGGCGGGGAACGGCGGACTTCGCCGCCTCCGGGGAGAGTTCGCCCAAGGCCCGCGCCGCGCGCGCGGCGACTTCGGCGTGCTCGTCATCCAACGCCCGAATCAAGGCCGGGGCCGCCGAGTCGGCGGGCTTCCCCACGCTCGCCAGTGAGTCCGCGGCGGTCGCGCGCACCTCGGGACTCTCGTCCGACAGGGCCTTCGCCAGCGCGGCCACCGGCCGGCTGACGTCCCGCGGCTTCTCCTCGTCGCCAAAGACCTCGTGCCGCGCGGCGAACCCTCCGACGGCCCGGGCGGCCCAAGTCCGCACTTCCGGGTTCCGGTCGCTGTCGAGCGACTCGACGAGCGCGGGCAGGACGGCGCCGTCGTTCTGGGAACGCCACGACATGTAGCCGAGCTGCTGGACCGCCTTCGCGCGGACCGCCGGGTTCGGGTCCTTGAGATACTCGATGAGCCGCGGGACGGCGTCGGTCCCGGCGTTGTCGAACCAGCTTTCGAGCTTGGGGTCGATGGGCTGCGGCTCGTCCCCCGGGGCGCCCGGGCGCGGCGCGGACGCCGACTTCTCGGTGATCGGGTCGCCCGGCTCGAACGACTCGACCGGGACGGGAACTGCGGGGGTCTCGGGAACGGTCCCCCGCAGGGCGTCGAGGAAGGCGCCCCATCCCGGTTTGCGAGTGGTCGCCGGCGCGGGATCGGGCGCGCCGGGCGGCTGCGGCTTCGCCTCCGCCGTGGCCGATGCGGGAGGGGCCGTCGCGGACGGAATGGCCGACCGTGCCGCCGCCGGCGCGCCTTCCTGGGGCGCGACTTCTTGGCGCGCGCTCGACTGTTGCGCAGTCGGTTCCCCTTGGGACTGCGGCGGCGCGGCCTGCTCCGGCGGCGTCGCGGACTTGCCGCATCCCGTCAACACGCACGCGAGCACGCCACCGATCAGCATTCTGGACTTCATGGCGATCTCCCCGGCACTGGCCCCAGGACTTCGGGCGCGGCAAATGTCCCGCCGCGCGAACGGCACCGATTGTTCAGCGACCGGCATGCTAACCGGCGGGGACCGGCAAGTCACGAAAATTCCGCGCGGAAATTCCGGGAGCGGAAATGGCCGCTATGATGGCGTGCGAGCGATCCGCCGTGCCGACCCCTGTCGAAGTCGCGAGTTTCCATGCCTTCGCCCGCCCCCGCCGACTCCGCCGACTCGGACGACGATCGGCTCGTGGTCGATCCGCGGATCGCGGTTCCCAGATCGGAGTTCGAGTTCTCGTTCGTGCGGAGCTCCGGCCCCGGCGGGCAGAACGTGAACAAAGTCGCCACGAAGGCCCGGCTGCGGTGGCCGGTGCTCGAGTCCCCCAGCCTGCCGGAGGACGTGCGGGAGCGGTTCGTGGCCCGCCACCGGCGGCGGATCACTCGGGAGGGGGAGTTCGTCATCAGCAGCCAGCGGTATCGCGACCAGGCCCGCAATGTCGCCGACTGTCTCGACAAACTGCGGGAGATGTTGGCGGACGCCGCCGTCGCTCCCAAGCGCCGCAAGAAGACGAAGCCGTCGCGCGGGGCGCGCGAGCGGCGGCTGACGGAGAAGCGGCAGCAATCGGAACGAAAGCGCCGGCGGAGGCCGCCGCGGAGGGAGGAGTAGAGGACGGCGACGGAGCGAACGCCGACACCGGCAGCGTCGGCTACGAGCGACCGAAAGGGGTCTGACCTCTGATCTCTGACTTCTGATCTCTGGTCCTTCGGCGGGCGTTGCCCGCCGGCTATGGGCGGGCGAGCGACTTGACGATCACCGCCG
>JBBDNU010000125.1:75119-88339 GCA_040877365.1 Planctomycetales bacterium | reverse complement strand
CGGCGGGCGTTGCCCGCCGGCTATGGGCGGGCGAGCGACTTGACGATCACCGCCGTGCGGTCGTCCTTGTGCGGCGCATGGCCGCAGTAGTCGTCCACGGCGGCGAACAGGCCCTCGGCGATATCGCGGGCCGAGTGGCCGCGGTGCGCGCGGACATAGGCCGCCACGCGGTCGATGCCGAACTGCTCCCCGGAGGCGCTCGTGGCTTCGGTCACGCCGTCCGTGAGCACGAGCAGGATGTCGCCGGGGGGGAAGGACAGCTCCGGCCCGCAGGGAACGGATTGGTCCGCGGTGACGCCGAGCGGGGGACTGGTGCACTCCAGCTTCCGCAGCGTGCCGGACGCCTCGAACAGATACGCCTCGTGCCCGGCGGAGGCGAACCGGATGAGCCGCGCTTCCGCATCCACGCGGGCCAGGAACAACGTCACGAACCAGCGGCTCTGGACGTCCACGCACAGGAACTCGTTGAGCCGGCTGACGACGCGGCTGACGTCGCCGTCGGCGTCGGCCAAGGCGCGGAGGTAGGCGCGGGTCTGGGCGAGGAGGATCGACGCCCCGAGCTCGTGGCCGCTCACGTCGGCGACGACGACCCCCAGCGCGCCGCCGCCCATCGGCAGGTAATCGAAGTAATCTCCCCCCACGGCTTCGGCGGAATGCGATTTTCCGGCGACGTCGAGCCCGGGGATGTTCGGCGCGGACTGAGGCAACAGCCCCTGCTGCACGTCGCGGGCGACCTTGAGCTTCTCCTGCGTCGTGCGGAGCTGCACCTCGGTGCGGTAGGCGCGGGTGTAGTCGAGGATCAGCCCCGCGAGCGGCACGAGGTAGGCGACGATCTTCAGGTACAGCGAGATGTTGTAGTGGTTCGCGAACACCACGCGGGAGCCGAACGCCGCGTGCAGTTGCCCGACCATCATGGGCAGGATGCTGACCCACAACCCGTGCGAGAACAGGCTCGGGTGCAGCCGGTGGAAGCGGGGCAGGATCACGCCCCCCGCCACCAGATACAGCACGAGGGGCAGCGCGTCCCACGGGCGGGGGACGAACCGCTCGAGGAAGATCGCCTGCGGAAGCTGCGGCACGGTCGCGAGGACGTGGATCATCGAGTAGGCGGCGATCGCGAACAGGACCGAGATCAGCACCAGAAACGGAATGCCGCGCTTCGTTCTCCGCGGGCCCTGCTCTCCGTTCCGCAGGAAGGGCAGCGTGCCGGCGATGATGATCAGCACGTTGAACGTACGGGAGACGGCCCAGGTGAAGGGGAGGAACTGCTCGTTCGGGTGGTGCGTGGCGATCAGCCCGTCGGCGGCGAGCGTGCGGAAGGCGTCGAACGCGCCGGCGAACAACAGCGCGGTCCCCAGCACGGGGGTCGCCACGTCCCCCTTGATGTGATAATGCGCGAAGGCGAACACCGCCGTGAACAGCGCCGTGCAGAACGCGGTCCACTCCAGGATCGTGTGGATCGCCAGGCCCTTCTTCTCGTCGAGGATGGAATCGCCGGTCTCGGCGAGGTGCGGCACGTCGTCGGCGGAGCGGCCGAGCGCCTCGGCCGGGACCCGCTCGATCCGGGCTTCGAAGTAGAGGCCGCCGAGATTGAACAGCCAGGGCAACGCGCACAGCGCGACGACGGTCCAGACGACGGGCGCGGGGAGCTTGGAGGCGTCTTTGGTCATCGGATCCCGTGTGCGTCGAACCACAGGCGGCCGGAAACGGCCGGCGTCGCGCCTCCGCGCTGTTCCCCGGATCTTATCGGCCTCCGATGGCCGCGAAAAGAACAAGGCGGCACTTCCCCGAAGGAAGTGCCGCCCTGCGTGTCGACGCGGCCGGGTCGAACGATCGCACGTATCGGGACGATGGATCAGGGACGCGGCGGGGGGGCGTCGCTGCGGCCGGGGCCGTCGCCGTAGCGGCCTTCCGCGCGCTGCTCGAGGCGGGTCTTGACGCCGTAGTCGACCATCATGTGGTGCAGCGTGCCGTCGAACTGCTGCAGTTTGCGCTGCAGCTCGCTCACGGAAACCGGCTGCTGGTTCCGCGGGTCGCGGAGATCGCGAACGTCGTGGACCGGGCGGAAATCGCCTTCCCGGCGGCTGCGGTCCGGCTCCCAGCGCGCGACGCGGCGCTGGGTGCGGTCGAACAACTGGTCCACGTCGTGCAGATCGTCGGCGATGTGGTCCTGGTTGTTCGCCCCGCGGTACTGCTCGCGGACGAGCTGCCGGATGTGCTTCGCGTCCTGCAGGATTTGATACATCTGGCGGTAGGTCTCGTCCCAGTTGCGGCTGAGACGGTAGTTGCGATACATCTCCCAGCAGACCTCGTTCGCCTGCGTCTCGAGGTCCCCGGCGAGCCGCGCCAGATGGCCGCGACCGCCGAAGCGATAGGTGTACTGCGGGGCGGTCTGGCCGTGCGGCAGGTACTGCCCCGGGGGCAGGTACTGGTCGGTGCGGACGCCGCCGCGATCGGGAACACCGCGGTCGGAATAGCCGCGGTCGGAATAGCCGCGATCGGGGCCGCCGCGATCGGGGCCGAACTGGGCCTGGGCCGGCGCGCCGCAGGCGGCGAGCGCCAGCAAAGCGAGAACAACGCGACGCAACGTCATCATGTGCTCCTCCTGAGCGGGTAGGGAATCCGCATCGACGGCGGGAATCTCTCAGGAGCGGCCGATCTCCGCAAGCCCAGTTTCCCATTGACCGCGCAGGGTCCGGCCCCATACGCTCCCGCGACTTTCTCCTCTCGGATCTCGCCATGGATGGACCAGCGCCCTCTCGCACGACGCGGTTCCGCGTCCGCCCCGGACTGGTTGCGGCGTTGCTGATCGCGGCGGCCGGCGTGGCGGTCGTCATGCCGCTGGCCAAAGAGAAATCGGGGGACGCGGCGGTGTATGCCCGGGGCGCGGCGCGGATGCTCGCCGGCGAGCGGGTGTACCGCCCGGAAGAGGGTTCCGCCTTCACGTATCCGCCGTTCTGCGGGCTGTACTTCGTGCCGCTGTCGGCGTTGTCCGAGCCGGTGCGGCGGGGGTGCTGGTACTTCGCGAACGTGGCGCTGCTGGGGACGATCGTGATCGTCGTCGCGCGGCAGGCGTGGCCGGTGATCTCCGCGGGGGCGCGTTCGGGCGGTCCGCCGGTGTGGGGGTATTTCGCGATCGTGGGGGCGCTCTCGGCCCGGTTCCTGATTTCGCCGATCGAGAACCAGGCGCACGATTTGATCCTGCTGGCGCTCGTCGCGGCGACGATTTCCGCCTGGGGGAGCGGGCGCGACAAGGCGGCCGGAATATGGGCGGGGCTGGCGACCGCGACCAAGGCGACGCCGCTGTTGTTCCTGCCGGTCTTCCTGTGGCAACGGCGGTTCGCCGCCGCGGGCGCCCTGCTGGCGACGGCGGCGGTGGCGACCATGCTCCCCGACGTGGTCCTGCCCCAGAAGAGCGGCGAGTCGTGGGGGGTATCGTGGTACGGCTCGTTCGTCTCGAAGGTCGGCGTGGGCCGCGCCGCGGAAGCCGAGGGGGCGTGGCGGTCGTGGAACATCCTGAACCAGAGCCTGGCCGGCACGCTGTACCGCCTGTCGACGCCGATCGCGGAGGCCGAATCGAGCGAGGGCCTGTTCGACGTCAGCCTGTGGTCGGCGGGCCCGCGTGGGCTGAAGCTGCTCACGATTCTCGCGCAACTCGCGGTGGTCGGGTTTCTCGCCTGGGTCACGAAGGGGCGGAGTGGACGGTGGTCGGTGGACAGTGGACAGACAGAAGGAGGCGGCCGCCCCCAATCAAGTCGGTCCACTGACCACCGTCCACTGTCCACTGCTCCCGAGCGGTCCTTCCGGCGGCTGGGAGAAGGGGGGGCGGTCATTTGCGCGATGCTGCTGTTGTCGCCGATGAGCAGCAAGCAGCACTTCTGCGCCCTGTTCGTGCCGATCGCCTGGTGTACGGCGGAGTTCCTCTATCGCCGCCGCGACTGGATCGTGGGCGGGGCGCTGGCGTTCGTGTTCGCCGCGACGACGCTGATGGTCAAGGACGTGGTGGGCCGCCCGCTGGGGAACCTCGCGCTGGGCTACGGGTCGCTGACGTTCGCGACGCTCGCCTGCTTCGCCGCGACGGGATGGGTGCTGTTGCGGGACCGGTCAGCGGCGCGCGCCGCCGAGGCTCCTGCGGATGTTCATCGGAGTGACAGTACTTCCAAGAACGCGACTCCGTCATTCCCGCGCAGGCGGGAATCCAGCCCGCCCTCCGCGCCGCCGCTGGATGCCCGCCTGCGCGGGCATGACGCGGCGCCGCGAACGTGGAAGTACTGAGTAAGAACGACGGAACCACGAACGTCACGAAAAGCACGAAAAGACGATCCGAAATCATCAAGTGGAGGCCGATCCGCCTCGCTGTCGGTCCTCTCGTCGTTCGTGCTTTTCGTGCCGTTCGTGGTTGAGACACCGGCATCAGCGGCCTGCGTTCGCCACACGAAGCAGGGCCGGCTCGATTTCCTGCGGGTCGTCGAAGGCCGCCCACGTCGATTCGTCGAGGTCGCGGAAGGCGCGGCGGAGGCGCTCGTCGTCGTTCGCCGCCCCCTTCGTCTTGCGGATGAACACGCCGGCGATGCGGCCGGGATAGCGGCGGGCGAGGTCGCCGAAGATCTCCGGGTCCTCTTCGCCGGTGTCGCCGATCAGGACGAACCGCCGGTTGGGGAACGCGTCGAGGACCGGTTCGATCGCCCCGCGCTTCCACCCGTCCTGCGGGCCGAACAGGTCGAAGATCGTCGAGTCCTTCGCCCGCACGATCTTCAGGTGCAGCGAGCCGGCGGGAAAGCCGGCGTCGTCGAGGAACTCGGCGAGCGGCCCGGACAACTGCCACGGGCTGGCCGAGACGTAATGAAAGACCGCCCCCTTCGCGGCGAGCTGCTCGTACAGCGGGGCCATCCCCTCGACGGCGCGGAACTCGCGGAGGAACGTGTTGGCAAGCAGCTCGCGCCGGTCGCGCACGTCGCTGACCTTGATCGTGTCGTCGATGTCCGAGACGATGGACAGCCCTTCCGGCTCGACGAGCTGCACCCGCCCGCGGAACTGCCGCGCGTCCCCCTCCGGCAGCGCGACGGAATACGCGATCCAGCCGCGATCGTCCCGTTCGAACGACGCGACTTCCTGCGCGGAGAGGCGGAGCCGGTTGTCGAAGTGGCCGTTGGCCTGCGAGGGGCCGACGAGATAGCGCCGCGTCCCGAGGCGGACGGCGAACGATTTGTTTCGCTCGTTGTCGCACAGGAAGTGGCGGATGCGGCGCTCGAACCGCTCCCGCTCCGCGCCGGTCTCCTCGACGCCGACGATCGACCGGAGCGTGCTCAGCGCCGCCCGCCTCCGCACGGAGCTGTCCTGCGGCTCGCAGATCAGCCCGTGGATGTGCAGCGTCCACGTCCGCCCGCCGGGGTCGCGCGCGGCGAACGTGGGATAACAGGCGACGACCTCGTCCTCGGCGACTTCGCTGCCAGGGAAGGCGGCGAGGAGCATCATCACGGCGGCGACGGACTGCATGCGGGCCTCGCTTTCGAAACGCCCCGCGCGGCATTGTAGCCCGCGGCGGCGGGGCACGGCCGCCGTCGGCCGCGGGGCCGGAGGATGGATTTTCGACGCAAAGGCGCGAAGACGCAAAGAAACGCAAAGGGGCCGGACGGATTCCTCGTCCCGGGTAGAGTATGGGACAGGCCTTGCAGTCTTGCCAGGCCGGGCAGACAAGGATGTCTGCCCCACGGGACGGCGCTCGCTTCACCCTGACCCGCTACCCCGCAAAGCGCCTCGCCCGCTTACAAGGAGGGAGGAGAGGCGCCGCGTCCGCGGGTTGGCGCCGGTAAGGATGATGGCGATTCGCCGGGGCGGGCCGGTTGCTCCGAAGGCGCGCAATGGGGCGACGCGCTGCCGGTGCGATCGCGCGGGGGCTGCCGGTTGCGGCGACGCGTCGCGTTCCGGCAACTTCCGCCGACGCGGCGGGCCGATATGCGGGAGGACGCCCCGTCCGCGGCGGAGCGCGGGCGGATGGCGCCGATTCGGCAAACCGTGCGGCGCGCCGCCGAAACGCGTGGTATGTTTTCAACGTCCGTTGCCGGACCGACGATGCGTCGGCCTGCGCGGCGGCCGCTCATTGATCGACCCCCTTCGCCGAACCCTCCGGGGAAGACTGCCGATGCCGGAAATGGACTTGAAGCTGACTGTGTTTCTGCTCGCCGTGGGCGGGTTCACTCTGGCCGCGGCGATCTCGGACTTCCGCACGCGGCGGATCCCGAATGCGCTGACGCTCCCGATGTTCCTCGCGGGGTTCGTCTACCAGGGCGTGTTCGGCGGCTGGTCGGGGACCGGCGAGCTGGCGGCGGCGGGGGTGGGCAGCGCTTTGGCCGCATTCGGCCTGGGTTTCGGGCTGTTGTTCGTGCTGTGGATGGTGGGGGGGGGCGGCGGCGGGGACGTGAAGTTCATGGGAGCGCTGGCGGTGTGGCTGGGGTTCCAGCTCACGCTGCTCGTGCTCGCGGTGAGCACCGCGTTCGTGCTGGTCGGCACGCTGGCCGTGCTGGCGTGGAACATGTTCTCCCGCGGCCCGTTCGGCACGCGGGCGAAGTTCATCGCGACGAGCAAGCCTGCCAGGGCCGGCCGCGCGGCGCCGAGTGAGACGCTCGAGGCGCGGCAGGGGCGGCGGATCATGGCGTATGCGATGCCGGTGGCGGCGGCCACGTGGGTCGTGGCGGTGTTGAAGTTTTCTCAGCTTTGAAAGGGCCGCGAAACCGCAAGCGTGAAGCGAACGTGGGAGCGATGCGAAACCGGAACGAAACGCATGGAAGGGGAGGCGCGCGGCGGGGCTTTCTGAGCCTCGAGCTGGCGCTGACGCTCCCGATCCTGGGGGTCGTGCTGTTCGCGCTGTTCGAGTTCTCGCTGCTGTTCTTCGCCCGCAGCGAGGTCGCGCAAGCGAGCCGCGCCGGCGCGCGGCTCGCCGCCGCGCCGGGCGTGTCGGCGGCGGAGGTCGAAGACCGGGTGCGGTCGCTGCTCGGGCCGCGGCTCAATCGGCGGATGCAGGTGCGGACCGACCTCGGGGAGGAGACCGGCGACGTGGTCCGCGTCGCGGTGGCGGTCCCGATGAACGACGCCTCGCCGGACCTGCTGTGGCCGATCGGCTACAGCCTCCGCGGCCGCAGCCTGCTGGCGGAGACGCGGATGGTGCGGGAGTGAGGAGTCAGAAGTCAGAAGTCAGAAGTCAGAAGTCAGAAGTCAGAAGTCAGAAGGCAGAAGGCAGAAGGCAGAAGGCAGAAGGCAGAAGGCAGAAGGCAGAAGGCCCACTGACAGCGGACAGCGGACAATTCCTGGAGACGCGACGGTGCGATTCACTCCCGCCAAAGTCACATTGCTGATGTTCGCCGTCATCGGCGGGCTGATCGCCGCTTACGTCGGCAAGAAGCTCCTGGCGACGGAGGAGCCGCCGGTCGAGGTCCGCACGCGGAACATTCCCTCGCCGATCGCCAACCTCGAGCCGGGGACGGTGGTCAGCGCGGCGCACCTCGGCATCGCCACCGTGCGGGAGGACCAGCTCGAGCCGGACATGCTGCTCAACAACCGCGTGATCGTGGGGCGCATCGTCAAGAAGGCGATCCAGCCGCTGCACCCGATCCGCGCGGCGGACCTGTACGGCCCGGGGGAGTTTCCGCCGCTCATCGTCGAGCCGGGGAGCCGGGTGGTGTCGATCGCCCTCCGCGAGCCGGTGGAGATGGTGGACGGCCTGGTCGCCCCCGGCCAGTACGTGGACGTGCATTTCACGCCGACCAACTTCACCAACGACGAACGCTTCCGCGGCGGGTTCACGATGACGCTGTTCAAGGGGGTGAAGCTGCTGGCGATCAACCGCAGCGTCCGGCAGGGAGGGGTCGATCAACCCGGCACGACCGTCACCTTCGAACTCACGCCGCCGCAGGCGAACGTGATCCTTCTCGCCCGCGAGAAGGGGACGATCACGCTCTCGTACACGTCCGACCAGCGGAAGGGGGACGGCGGCGTCGCCGTCGCCAGCGAAGACCGCGCGACCCTCGAAGAGATCCTGGGCCTCGCGCCGATTCCCGAGCCCGACCCGCCGCAGTATTCCGAGATCTATCGCGGCACCGGCCGCAGCGGCCTGCGGTTCCGCGACGGGCGCCTCGACGACGGAGTGCCGGTCGACGACCCGCCGGGGCGGCGTCCCGCGACCGCTCCCGCCCCGCCGGGCGACAATGGACCTCCCGCTCCGCCGCCGAGCGAGCCGGTCCGCCCCCGCGACACGACCGCGGCCGTTTGATCCATACCACGGCCACCACGCAATCCATTTCTCGGCATGATCGTGCAACGGATCCACAACCCAATCGAGCGCTCCGCTGCGCAAAGCCTCCGCGTCGCGGCTAACCACCGGCGGGGGATGATCGCGCTCGTCGTGGCGATCGCGCTGGTGGTGGCGATGGGGGCCGTCGCGCTGGCGCTCGACCGGCTGTGGCTCGAGTCGGCCGAGGTCGAACTGCGGACCGCGGCCGAAGCCTCCGCGCTCGCCGCCGCCGCAGCATTGCTCGACGATTCGCTCCTCGCGGGAGAAGCGGATTGGCCGGACCGGATCGAAGCGGCGCGTCAACGGGCGGCCGCCGTCGCGGCGGAAAACCTGGTCGCGGGGCAGCCGCTGCAATTCGACGCGCGCATCGACGGCGACGTGCGGTTCGGCAAGCTCGTGTTCGACGAAGCGGAACTCCGCACGCGGTTCATCGAGACGGAGCACGCGCCTACGACGGTCGTGGTCACCGGCCGCCGGCTCCGCAGCCGGAACAATCCGGTCGGCCTGTTCGTGTCCGAGTTGAGCGGCGAAGCGGGCGCCGACGTCGTCGCGCGGGCCGAGGCGACGTGGGACAACCATGTTCTCGGCGTGCGGGCGTCGGACGGCGTGCCCGTTCCCGCGCTGCCGCTGGCGATCCTCGCGGACGACCCCGCCGGCGCGCGGACCGACACGTGGGACGCGCAGATCGTGCAGCGGGGCGGCGGCGACCTCTATTCCTACGACCGCGACGCCGGCGTCGTCGTCGAGCAGCCGGACGGCATCCCCGAGATCATTCTCCGCACCAAGACGAGCGACGGCGAAGCCGCCGCGGCCAACGTGGTGCTCGTCGATCTCGGGACCGGCTTCCGGTCCGCCGGCTTGACCGACCAGATCGGGCGGGGCTTGAGCGCGGACGATCTCGCCGGGTTCGGCGGCGAACTCCTGCTGACGGGGAGCGAGGTCCGTTGCGCGTCGTCGTCGGCGTTTCCCGATGCGGCGATCGCCGCACTCGCGGGACAGGTCGCCGACTGCCGCATCTGTTTCCTGTATTCGAACCACGAATCGGCCGGGCAACTGGGCTACGGCCGCGTGGACTGCACGGGACTCGTCGCCGGCCGGATCATGGCGGTCCGGTGGACGGGGCCGCATGCGTGCGAGATGGTGTTTCAGCCGGGCCTGCTCGCGACGCGGACCGCGGTGCTCGCCGCCGAGCGGGGCGAAGCGCCGGAGGACGTGCCGGCGAACCCGTACATTTACAAGGTGCAATTGACGCAGTGAAGTGAGTGCGGAATGCGGAGTGCGGAGTGCGGAGTGCGGAGTGGGGAGTGCGGAATGCGGAGTGGGGAATGCGGAGTGCGGAGATGAGATTTGTTCCACCCGGACCTCCGCCCCTGCCGACTGCCGACTGCCGACTGCCGACTGCCGACTGCCTACTGCGTACTGCCTTCTGCCTACTGACCTCTGACCTCCGACCTCCGACTTCCGACCTCTGGTCCCGCCATGCTTGCCGAAACCACCGACTCCACCGCCGCCGAAGCCGGCGCCAAGGACTCCCGCCGGGCGTTCCAGCGGCTGAAGACCCGCCTGCACCGCCGGATGGTCGACGCGATCGACATGTCGAAGGCCGGCCGACTCGGCGAGCAGGAACTCCGCGACGAGCTCGGCGCCCTCGCCCGGCACATCTGCTCGCTCGAGGCGGTCCATCTCGCTCCCGAAGACCGGGAAGTCATGGTCGACGAGATCCTGAGCGAGATCTACGGTTTCGGCCCGCTCGATCCGCTGATGGCCGACCCGGACGTGAGCGACATCCTCGTCAACGGGGCGGACCGCGTGTTCGTCGAGCGGAACGGGCGGCTGGAGGCGACCGACGTCAGCTTCGCGGACGACGCGCACCTGTTGCAGTTCGTGCAGCGGCTCGTGGGGCGGGCGGGGCGGCGGATCGACGAAGTCTCGCCGATGGTGGACGCCAAGCTCCCCGACGGCTCGCGACTGCACGCGGTGATTCCGCCGCTCGCGCTGCGGGGACCGACGGTCTCGATCCGGCGGTTCACGAAGCGGGCCCTGTCATTCGACGACATGGTCCGCCTGGGGACGCTCGCGCCCGAAATGGCCGAGTGCCTGGTCCTCGCCGTCCGCGGACGGCGGAACATCCTGCTGTCGGGCGGGACCGGCTCCGGCAAGACGACGATGCTCAACAACCTCAGCCGCTACATCCCGCCCACCGAGCGCGTCATCACGATCGAGGAGACGGCCGAGTTGCAGTTGCAGCAATCGGACGTGGTCTCGCTGGAGACGCGGCTGCCGAACGTCGAAGGGGAGGGGGGGATCACGCAGCGCGACCTGCTGCGGAACAGCCTGCGGATGCGGCCGGACCGGATCCTCGTCGGCGAGTCCCGCGGCGGGGAAGTGCTCGACATGCTGCAGGCGATGAACACCGGCCACGACGGCTCGATGAGCACCGTCCACGCCAACGACACCCGCGACGCCCTCGACCGCCTCGAACTGATGATCGCCCTCTCCGGCGTCGAGCTGGCGACCTCGGTCGCCCGGCAGTACATCGCCTCGGCGATCGAGTTCATCGTACACATCACCCGGCTGAGCACGGGAGAACGGAAGGTGATGCGGATTTCCGAAGTCGTCGATTACCGCGACGGCGATTACCGGATCGAAGACGTGTTCGTGTACCGGATGACCGGCATCGAGAACGGCCGCGCGCAGGGCGCGTTCTACGCCACGGGGTACGAGCCGATCTCGCTCAAGCGGCTCGCGGCGGGAGGGTTCCACGTGCCGCACGAACTGTTCCTCCCGCGGGAATTGAACGGAGGATAGTCCGCCGTCGTAGTGCGGACTTCAGTCCGCACGCCACCATGAGTAGTACGGACTGAAGTCCGTACTACGAAGGTTCGCAGCACTGGCCACTGACCATCGAACATGCCAACCGCCTCACCTTCCATCGAGCGCCGGCCGGAGTTCGCCCGCATCCTGCGGGACGAGCGGGAGTACGCGACCGGACGGTCCGCCGACGTGGCGGACCGCGTCAACGGCTGGTTCGACGCGCTGATGGTGCAGTCGGGACTCGAGATCGCTCCGGCGGTGTTGTTGTTCCTGTGCGTGGTGGGCGCGCTCGCCGCCGGCGGACTGGCCTTCGTCCTCCAGGAGAACCTGCTCACGACGGGAGTCGCCGCCGCGTTCGGCTTTGTGCTGCCGGTGTTGGGGGCGGTGTTCGCCCGCGCGCGGCGGCAGAAGAAAATCCTGGCGCAGATGCCGGGCATGGTCGAGGAGCTGGCCCGCGCCGCGCGGACCGGCCGCAGCATCGAGCAGTGCCTGCACCTGGTCGCCGCGGACACTCCCGCCCCGCTCGGCACGGAACTCTCCCTCTGCTCGCGGAAGCTGAAGCTGGGGCTCGGCTTCGACGTCGCCCTCCAGGAACTGCCCGAGCGGACCGGGATCGTCAGCCTCAACGTATTGGCAATGGCCTTGTCCGTCCATCAGCAGTCGGGCGGCGACCTCGTCCGCGTGCTGGAGCGGCTGTCGCGGACGATCCGCGACCGCATTCACTTCCTGGGCCGGCTGAAGGTCGCGACGACCGCCAGCCGGGCCACCGCGGTCCTGATGCTCGTGCTCCCGCCGCTGATCCTGGCGTTCTTCGTCTTCCGCGATCCGGATTACCTGTCGCGACTGCTCGATTCCTCGTGGGGCCGGACGACGCTGCTCATCGCGATCGGGTTGCAGATCGTCGGCTCGGCCTGGGTGCTGCGGATTTTGAAGACCAGTCAACGGACGTGAGGTTAGCCGCGACCCGTCAGGGGAGCGCACGGAGACAGGAATGATTCCGAACTGGGTGTTCTACGCGGGCTACGCCGTCGGCGGCGTCGTGATCCTGGTGGCAGCGGCGCGGATGGCGCTCCGCCGCCGGCGGCAGGGGATCATGTCGCGGCGGATCGAGGAAGTGGTCCCGCCGCCAGTCGCCGCGCCGCGGGCCGAGCGCCGCGCCCCCGTGCCTCCGTCGAAGCTGTTGGCCGCCGACTCCCCGAGCGGATTCGGAAGCGACGATGATCTGCCGCGCGTCGAGCCGGACGAGGTGCCGGCCCTCGGCACGTCGGACTACGTCTTCGGCCCGGCGACGCCGTCGCTCGCGGCGCTGCTCCCCGATTCGCCCGCGGGGCGCGAGGCGCTCAAGGCGGAGCTTCGCAACGCGGGATACTATCAGCCGCACGCCTGGCACAACCTGGCGGCGTTGCGGTACGTGGGAGTCATGCTGTCGCTGGCCGTGCTCGGCGCGGGGCTGCTGTTCGTGCCGCCGGAGTTCGAGATCCCGCTGCTGATCGCGATCGTCGTCGCGCCGATGCTCGTCTGGGCGCTGCCCCGCGTGTACGTCCGCGGCCGGGCGAAAGACCGGGTGAGCCAGATCGAGGTCGGCCTGCCCGACATGCTCGACATGCTCAACATGTGCGTCAGCCAGGGGCTGACGGTGCCGACCTCCCTGCACCGCATCGGCCGCGAGCTGCGAACGGTCTACCCGGCGCTCGCGCAGGAGCTGGCCATCGTGAGCGATCAGGCGGAGATCGGGACGCTCGAACAGGCGCTCGCCAACTTCTCCCGCCGGGTGGACGTGCCCGACGTGCACTCCTTCACGTCGCTGCTGATCCAGACCGAGCGGATGGGGACCGGGGTCGGCGCGGCCCTCGCCGAGTACAGCGACGGCATGCGGGAAAGCCTCCGCCAGCGGGCCGACACCAAGGCGAACCAGTCCACCTTCAAGCTGCTGTTTCCGACGGTGCTGTGCCTGATGCCGGCGGTGTACCTGTTCCTGCTCGGCCCGGCGATCGTCGAGTTCTCGGACTTCCTCGCGGGGGGCGGCTTCGGCGTCTTCGAAACGACGATCGAGGCCTTGCAGCCGCTGGAGCGCGTGGACGAGCCGTGACGGGAGTTCCAAGAACTCGGTTCCGTCATT
>JBBDNU010000125.1:0-75019 GCA_040877365.1 Planctomycetales bacterium | reverse complement strand
GCTGGAGCGCGTGGACGAGCCGTGACGGGAGTTCCAAGAACTCGGTTCCGTCATTACCGCGCAGGCGGGAATCCAGCCTGCCGTGCGTACCGCCGCTGGATGCCCGCCTTCGCGGGCATGACGCGCCCTTGCAGGCATGACCCGCCGTCGCGAACTTGCAAGTACCGAGTGACGCGCCGCCGGATATGATGGGGCGACCCCGAAGTTCGGAACGGCCGCTCATGAACTTCCTCGCCCTTCGCGACCCAGGCTCCGGCTCATCGGCCCGCATCGCGGTCCAGCGGGGGTTCAACTGCCACGAGTTCCGGGCCGTCGTCGACGGCCGGACGATCGACGTGATCGATGCCGATCCGGATTTCTCGGCCGGCGCGGGCCGGCCCAGCGGGCACGGCATTCCGCTGTTGTTTCCGTTTCCGAACCGCATCCGTGGCGGGCGTTATGTCTGGGAGGGGCGCGACTACGCGATCGACCTCGACGAGGCGGCGAACGACGGGCAAGGCAATGCGATCCACGGGTTCTGCCTCGATCGACCGTGGCGCGTGACCGCGCAGAGCGAGCGCGTCGCGGTCGCCGAGTTTCAGCTTTCGCGCGACGCCCCCGAGCGCGTTCCCGGCTGGCCTTCCGACTTCCTGATCGAGGTCCGCTATGAAATCGGCCCCGCCGCGCTGCGGGCCGACGTGCGGATCGAGAACCCGTCGCGTACGCCCTTGCCGTGGGGCTTCGGCACGCATCCCTACTTCCGCCTGCCGCTGGGGCGCGACAGCGACCTCGCGCGGTGCCTCGTGCAGGCGGACGCGGCGGAGTGCTGGGAGCTGGTCGGCTGTCTGCCGACCGGTCGCCGCGTCCCCGTTCCCGAGGAAAAGGACCTGCGGGAGAGCGAGTATTTCGACGTGCTCGAGCTGGACGACGTGCTGACGGGCCTGCCGGAAGGGGCCGGGGCGGTGCAGAGCCGGATCCTGGACGAGCAGGCGGGTCTGGAAGTGGTGCAGCGGGCGGACGGCGTCTTTCGCGAGCTGGTGGTGTACACTCCGGCGGGTCGGAACGCGGTCTGTCTCGAGCCTTACACCTGCGTCACGGATGCGATCAACCTGCACGCGCGGGGGATCGACGCCGGCTGGCGGGTGCTGGGGCCGGGTGGAGAATTCCGCACGTGGATCGAAATCCGCGCGGGACTCGTGCTCGCCTAGCGGGTATGCTGATGTGGGAACACTTGTCGGAGTCGAACGATGAAGCCTTCCGAATCCGGGCCTGCGCGTGTCGTCCGAGCGGCGTTCCTGGCGGCCCTGGCGATCGCGTGCGGCCCCGTGTCGATCCGCGCGGCCGACCCACCGCCGGAACTCGAGGCGGGAAAGGTCCACCTCCTGTTGCGGGGCGCCGCAATCGGCGACTCGTCGCAGTTCGGGGGCGAGGCCTCCCGTTATTTCGTGGCCCGCGTCGAGATCGTCAACCGCACCGGCGACCCGCTCACTCTGCACCGCAAGGACGTTCGATTGACCGCGGATGGTCAGCGGCTTTCCGACAAGCCGTTGCCCTCCCAGTCGCGTTACCAGTCGATTTTCGTCGCGGGGCGACCGCAGTCGCTCAGCCGCATCGACCGTCCGGAGCGGATGGAGGTCCCGGCGGGCAAATCGGCTTCGATGTGGGCGACGTTCCGCGACGTGCCCCGCGGCGCGTCCGTCCCGCGGATGACCCTCGAGTTCGACTTCGGCCCGCAGCAGGCGCAGCTCGACGTCAACGCCGCATCGAGCAAGCGGCTGGGGCTCGAGGTCACGCGGATCGGTCCGCTCCGGTCGCTCGGCCTGCTCGCGATCTCGGGCGAAGTCGATGGCGTGAATGCGGCCGAGATCGCCGAGGCGCTCGACCAGCTCGTCCAGCAGAAGGTCCGCCGGGCCGTGATCCGCTTCGCGAAGGAGTCGAAGCCGCTTCCTCCCGACGTGCTGAACTGGCTCGAGGAGGCGCTCCGGAACGAGGCGCGATCGGAGTCGAGCTATCCGCAGTTCCCCGCCATCACCCGCGCGCTGCGCGAGCTGCACCTGGCGCAGGTCCCCGGATTGGAAGGCGCAAACGCGCGCCGCCGCGGGCGGAACTCGGGCTGGAACGGCATGGTCGAGCTCCCCGGACGGATTCACGCCACCGAAGCCGAAGCGATCGCGGCGGCCCTCGCCGACGTGTACCAGTCCCTGCCGCAGGAGCAGCTTCTCGCCGAGATTCGCGGCGACGATCGATTGCTGCGGGCGGCGGCGATCTCCGGGGGCGGCAGCCGTCTCCCCCCGGAGGCCCTGCCGCTGTTGCTCGACGCGACGCGCGGCGGCGACGCCCTCCTGCGGGAGGCCGCGGTCGGGGCGCTGGCGCACTTCGGCGAGGCGGCGGCGACCGGCCGGCTCGTCGAGCTGGCGGGGGACGCCGAGGGGAAGACCGCCCACTCCGCCATTCGCGCGCTCGCGACCTCGCGGTTCGCGGTCGCGCACGAGGCGCTCGGCGAGCTGCTCGACGGGTCCGACGCGAAGTCGAAGGCGCGGATCGTCGCGGTGCTCGCCGAGCACCCCCGCCCGCGGTGGGCCGCGCCGATCTTCGACTGCGCCGCCGCCGGCGATCCGCAGCTTCGCCTCGCCGCCGTGAAGGCGCTGGTCACGATCGGGCACCCGCGGCTGTTGGAGCTGCTCGAGTCGATGCTTTCGGAAACGGACAGCCGGCTTCGCGAAGAGGCGTTCCGGGTTCTGGCCGAACGGACCGATCCCGACAGCGAGAAGCTGGCAGTCGAGCACGCGCTGGCGCGGCTCGAGAAATCGCCGCCGGACCCGCAGATCATCAACCTGCTCCACCGCACGCGGGATTCGCGGGCGGTCCCGCTGCTGCTGCGGCAGTTCGAGAACAGCGCCGCGGCCCGGTCGACGATCATCAACCTGCTGGCCCGCGTCGGGGACCAGAGCGTGGAAGCGTTCCTGATCGAGAAATACTCCGGCCTGCACCCGCACGAGCAGGCCGCGGCCCTCGGGGCGCTGATGCAGTTGCGCTCGACGAGGCTGCGGCCCCTGGCGATCGACGCCCTGGCCGGCGATGACGGGTCGCTGGTCAGCGCCGGTTGCCAGGCGCTGATCGCCGACGGCGGGCCCGAGGCGGTCGCGGCCCTCGTCTCGGCCTTCGAGAAGTCCTCCCACTCCACCGTCTGGTCGTATGCGACGAACGCGTTGGCGGCCATCGGCACGCCCGAGTGCTATGCCGCCCTCGACCGCGGACGGAAAGCGTCGAACTCGAACCAGCGCGAGCTGGCGAACAACGCGCTCCGCAATCTCCGGCAGCGGTCCCCCGGCTACCAGTACATCTGGCAGGCCCAGCAGCACCTCATGGAGCAGAACTGGGACCTGGGCCGGCGGCTGTTCGAGAACGCGATCCGGCTCGACCCGAACCTGCCGGACGCCTACGTCGGGCGGGGCACCGCCCGCCTGCACCTGGGGCAGGTCGAGGAGGCCCGGGGCGATTTCGAGAAGGCGATCGAGCTGGACGGGATGCACGCCGGGGCCCGCACCGGCATGGGGCTGGTGTTCGTGTTCGAGGACGAGCCGGCGAAAGGGGTCGAGTACGTCGAGCGGCACCGCCAGGACTTCCGCGAGGACGCCGCCTTCGCCTACAACGCCGCCTGCGTCTACGCCCGCGCCGCGGAGCGGCTCGCGCAGAAGCAGGACGACCCCGCCGCCGCGAAGCAGGTCGCCGAGTACCGCGACAAGGCGCTGGCCGACCTGAAGCAATCGGTGCGGCACGGCTTCCGCGATTACGAGCACATCGCGGACGACCCCGACCTGAAGTCGCTCCACGACCATCCCGATTTCAAGAAGGTGATCACGCCGGGAGGCTTCGACAACTGACGGAGGCGGGGCAGGCATTCTTGCCTGCCGGTTCAGGCAGACAGGGATGTCTGCCCCACGTTCGAAACCAGGGAGACGAATCATGCTCACCGACGAACGGAAGACGCGGGAGGCGCTCGACCTCGGGAAGCTGAAGCTGCCGGCGAGCCTCCCCGTGGTCCGCATCGAGGCGGAGGACTACACCGACTGGACCGGCGACGCGGCACTCCGCGTGGTGGTCGTGCTGGACGAGTCGGTCGACGTCTACCACGTCGACGGCAAGGAGGTGGGGGATTTGAAGCGCGCGATCCACGACAGTCTTATCGACCACGGGATCATGCTGTTCCCGTATATCTGGCTCGTCAAGCAGAGCGAGCTGGACGCGGCTGACGAAGACGAGGAGTGAGGATGGTGCATGATGACCTGCTGGCCCAAGCCGAACTGCTGGCGACGATCGAATGGTCTATTTGAACCGCATCTACACGAAGTCCGGCGACGCCGGCGAAACGTCCCTCGGCGACGGCTCCCGCGTCCCGAAGACCGATCCGCGGATCGCGGCCTACGGAGGCGTCGACGAGTTGAACGCGGTACTCGGGGTGGCGCTGGCCGGCGGACTGCCGGACGAATTCGTCGGGCCGCTCGTCGCCATCCAGAACGACCTGTTCGACGTCGGGGCCGACCTCTGCGTTCCTGAAAGCGAGCCGGCCCCGGAGCGCCCCGCGCTCCGCGTGACCGCCGCGCAGGTCGAGCGGCTCGAAGGCTGGATCGACGAGGCGAACGCCCGGCTCGAGCCGCTGTCGAGCTTCGTCCTCCCCGGCGGGTCCCCAGCCGCCGCGCGCCTGCACCACGCCCGCACGGTCTGCCGCCGGGCGGAGTTGGGCGTGGCGGCGCTGATGCACCTCGACCCGGTCAACCCGCAGGTGCTGGCGTATCTGAATCGCCTCTCGGATCTGCTGTTCGTCCTGGCCCGCGCCGCGAACGACGACGGCAAGGACGACGTGCTGTGGAAGCCGGGCGCGGGACGGGGGGCGTGATTCCGTCCCTCCCACGGCCGAGTCAGATCGGATCGGAGAGGCCGTCCGCCGGCGGCTTGCGCGGGCGGATGCGGAGCGGGATCTGCTGGTCGCAGTGCGGGCAGGGGACGGAGAGCCGCGTGATCAGCCGCACGACGAGCCGCAGCCGCCCCCCCGCCGCCACGAGATTGCCGTCGCGGTCGAAGGCGATCGCCCGCGTCCCGACCGGGATGGAAAGGTACGGGGCGCGGATCCCATCCGGCTGCACGGCGACCAGCGCGGCGTCGCCGTCGTCGCAGACGACCAACTCGCCGTCGGGACCGGTGGCGAGATCGGCGATGCTCGTGAACCCGTCGGCCACGAGCGTCGCGCGGCCGTCGGAATCGATCCGCGAGACGCTCCCCTTCGCGGCGCTCGCCGCGTGGAGCGCGGCGCGGTGAAACACCAGCGCGGAGGGGGCTTCGATCGAGCGCGCGACGATCGACGGCCGCCCTTGCGAATCGACCCGCATGATCGTGTCGTCGCCGGCATTCGCGACGTAGAGCACGTCCTGGGCATCGACGGCGAGCGCGACCGGGCCGTTCAGCCCGCGGACGAGCGTGGTCGCCTGGCCCGCGGCGTCGATGCGGACGATCGAGCCCGCCTGCGGCCGCCCGCCCGCGCGAAGCGCGACGAAGACGTTCCCTTGCGAGTCCCGCGCCAATCCGGCCGGCTCGTCGAGGTCCGACGCGAGCGTGGCAACGCTCCCCGAGGGGCCGACGCGGAGGACCCGGCCGGCCGCGCTGTCGGCGATGAGCACGCGGCCTTCCGCGTCGACCAGCATCCGTCGCGGTTCCCGCACCTTCACCGGCAGCCGCGCCACGATGGGGTCGCCCGGCATCTCGACCGGCGGATGCGCGTGCGGGGCCTCGGTCGCTTCGGCTTGGTGGAGATTGCGGTCGCTCGTCGCCCGCGGCTCGCCCGCCCGCGCGGCGAGCGACCAGCCGCACGCGGCGCAACAGACGGCGACGGCCGCAATCTGGCGATGTCGGCTCACCTCCGGCCCCTTTTTTCGCACACGGTTTGCCAGTTACGACTGCGCAGAAGTCATCCGCACGATTCCCGTTGGCCCGCGAGCACCCCGCCCTTCCCAAAGCGTCAGGGCGTGCCACCCCGCAGTCAGATCGCCGGCGGTGTCGGCTTGTCGCGCGGCCCCGTCTGCGGCTTCGGACGGAACCGCACCGGCACGCTCTTCCCGCAGTGCGGACACGGGACCGTCACGGCCGTGATCACCTTCATCAGGTAGTGCTGGTCCCAGTTCGCCAGCACGAGGTTGTCGTCCCGGTCGAACAGGTGTCCGATGGTCCCCTTCGGCACGACGGCGAACGGCCGGACGTTGCCATGGCGATCGACGTAGGAAAGTTCGCCCGCCCCGTAGTTCGCGACGATGAGGTGCCCCTTCGAGTCGAGCGCCAGATCGGAAGGAACATCGAGCCCGCGGGCGTGTACCGTCAACTCGCCCATCATGCCGATGCGGACGATCGTTCCGCTGGTCGAGCTGGCGACGTACAGGGTCCCTTCCGCGTCGAAGGCGAGCGCCGTCGGGCCGGGGATGTCGTTCGCGACCACGTCGATCATCCCGTCGGCGGCGATGCGGACGATGGCATTGTCGTGGAAGGCCGCGACGTACAGCGTCCCGTCCGCGGCGAACGCGAGGTCGGTCGGCCCGCCCAGGCCGGTCGCGTACAGCGAGTGCATCCCGTCCGGCGCGACCTTGAGGATGCTGCCCGACTTGAGCATCCCCCCGCCGTGCAGCGCGACGAACAGGTTGCCGTAGTCGTCGAGCGCCAACCCCGCCGGCTCGTCGAGTCCCGTGGCGGCGATCGACGGCGTGCCGTCGGCGTCGAGCTTGAACACCGTCCCCGCGCCCCAATCGGCGACCAACAGACTGCCGCGCGCGTCGAGCAGCATCCGCCGCGGGCTGATGAACGCGGCCTCATAGCGGACGATGCTGGGCCGCACGTCGAGATCGATCGGCTCGTGGGCCGTCGAGGCCTGCTCCCCGTCGCGGCCGGTCGGGTCGGCGGTCGCCAGCGGCGGCGGTGTCGGCGCCGCTGAGGCCGCTTCGCCGGTCGCGCCGTTCGCCGGAGCGGCGGCGAGCAGAATCGCCAGCAGACCCCCCGCGGTCCCACCGCGGCAACCGGACGTCCGTAACGCGTTCATCGGCCATCTCCGCTGCGGTCCGAAGTTCGCCTCGATCGGGCATCGGCACGCCGCCCCGCCGATCGGCGGACAATCCGCCACCGCGTGACGGATTACGACATCATTCTGTCCGGTCGGGGAACCGCGGTCAACGTCCGATTGGACGGATTGGCAATCCGTCCCGCCCGCTGATGGCCAACTCCGTAGGACGGATTGGCAATCCGTCCTACGCACGCGACCCGCCGTGTCGAGGGACTCCGCTGCACCGAGTTCGGCGATCGGGCCCGAAAATCGCCGAATTCGAGTCGAACGTGCCGGCTGCAAAGACTGGCGAGTCTGCACAGAAAAAACGGCCCCGCGGCGCGTCCGACGATCGTCACAAATCGGTTATTTCGAACCGCATCGGAGCGCCGCGCGCGGCGCGCCAGGCCCCGCGCGCGGCGCGCCGAAATGACGCCGTTGACACGTTTTCGGACCCCCGATACAGTCCAGCGCGTCGCCAGGGCAGGGAAGCCGCGCGGGCGGTCGAACGGTTCGATCGCTGGCAGAAAACCGGCCGTCACGGAGGACGATGGTGAGCTTGCGGGGCGTGGTGATGATCTGCCTGACGGCACTTTCCGGATTGGCGACCGGCGGTTGCTGGCGCACGGCGCTCCCGCCGGAGCCGGTGACGCACGTTCCGCCGAGCATCGTCTTGGCGCCCCCGTCCCGGCCGGCGCTGCCGGCCCTGCCGCCGCGGCCGCTCCCCGAGTTGTCCCTCCATCCCTGGAAGCCCTCCGCCGCGCCGCGGGACTGGAAGTACGTCGTGATCCATCACACCGCCGCCGAGCGGGGCAGCGTCGACAGCATCCACGAGACGCACCTTCAGCGAAAGGACGCGCGCGGCAAACCGTGGCTGGGCATCGGCTATCACTTCGTCATCGGCAACGGACAGGGCATGCCCGACGGCGAGATCGAGCCGACCTTCCGCTGGCGCGAGCAACTGCACGGCGCGCACGCCGGCGTCGGCGAGTACAACCAGCACGGCATCGGCGTGGTGCTCGTCGGCAATTTCGAAGAGCGCCCGCCGAGCTCCGCCCAGCTCGCCGCCGTGAAGCGATTGGTCGGCGCGCTCCGCGCCGAGTACGGGATTCCCGCGGCAAAGGTCGTCGGTCACGGCGACGTCAAGGCGACGGAATGCCCCGGCAAGTATTTCCCCATGCACGAAGTCAGCCGGAGCCTCGGCCCCACGCTCCTCGGGGCGCGCGGCTCCGAAGACGGCCCCTTCGTCTTCGCCGACGTCGAAAGGAATTCGCAACGATGATGCGGCGCTATTTCCACGTTCCCGGGCTCGACGTCCCACTCGAGCCGGCGGAACTCGCAGCCGGGCTGTCGCTCGCCGACCGCGCGCTCCCCGAGTTCGAGGATCCCGATGCCGCGGAGCTGTTCGCGGCGGCGGCGGAGTTCGGCCCGCTGGCGACCGCGACCGGCCGGCCGGTCGAGCTGTTCGTCCCCGAGCGGTACGAGCCGGGCTATCCGTATCCGCTGATCGTCTGGCTGCACGGCCGCGGGCGGAGCGAACGCGAGCTGGCGCAGTTGATGCCCCGCGTCAGCGAGCGGAACTACCTCGGCCTGGCGTTCCGCGGCACGCTGCCGGGGCGGAGCGTCTCGCCGCGCGGGTTCGGCTGGCCCGCTTCGAGCGGCGACGACGCCCTGTTCGCCGAAGAGCTGTACGAGACGGTCTGCCGGCTGCGGCGGGCGTATCACGTCCACAGCGAGCGGATCCACTTGGCGGGCTTCGACGACGGCGCGACGCTGGCCTTGCGGCTGTTCCTGTCGCGGCCGGAATGGTTCGCCGGCGCGATCGCGTTCGGCGGCCGCTTCCGCGGCGGTCCCGGCGCCCTCGCGCGGTATCGCGATCTCTCCGGGAAGCGGGTGCTCATCGGCACCGGCGCCCGCAGCGCCGCGGCGCCGGTCGCGGAAGCCGTCGGCACCGGCCGGCTGCTGCACTCCGCCGGACTGGAAGTGACGACGCGGACCTACGACGCGGCCCACGAGTTGAGCGGCGAGATGCTCGCGCACCTGAACCAGTGGGTGATGGAAGGGGTGTGCGCGACGGTGTAGGTCCCGCCCGGCGGGCCGCCAAGCCGGGGGGGCGTCGGCCGATCGCGCAGGGTCGTGCGCCCCGCTGTCATGCGCGGCGGCTTTCGAGAATGTGCGTCTTCTTGAGGAACCGGTAGTCGCCCAGCTTCACGTTGCCCGCCTTGCGGAACGGGCACAGGAAGCTCGCGATGTCGTGGTGATACTTCCCGCCGGTGAAGTCCACCGCCGCAGTCAGGCGCGGCGCCCGGTTGTAGGGGAGCGCCACCTTGAGCGGGTTCGTGTACGTTCCGAACAGCTCGGGATCGGAGTAGAACATCGAGACCATCACGCCGGCCGGCTTCAGCAGCCGGTGCCAGCGTTCGATGACTTCGATCGCGGCGGGACGGTCCATGCTGTGCTGATTGAACAGCCCCGGTCCCCGCGCGAAGATCAGGTCGAACGTGCCGTCGGGCCAGGGGAGCGGCCCCTCCGCGTCGCCGACGACGAAGTTCGCCGCGTCGGCGGGAACCGCCCGGCGGGCGGACTCGATCGCCCCCGGCGAAATGTCGATCCCGTGCAGCGTCGAATTCGGGTCGAGCGCCTTGATCCCCTTGGACCAGATCCCGTCGCCGCAGCACAAATCCAGCACATTGCCGCTCTTCGGCGGCCGGCGGATGTAAATCGCGAGGTGGTCGGCGACTTTCTCGTCGGTGTATTGGAAGCCGCTATCCTGATAGAAGCGGCTCGTGGCCTGCAAGGCCTCGGCCGGGGAATCGTAAGTCGCCTGGTTTTCGACCTGTGCGGTCATCGGCTGTCCTTTCGGCTCGGATGAGGATCGCTACCCCGCCTTGCGGCGCTGCGCCGGCGATTCGGCCATCGTTCCCTGAAACGCCGGGTTGACGGCGAGAATCGAGCCGGGTTGCGCCCGCTGGACGATTTCGGCGCCGCGGTCCCGGAGGATGCGCTCGACCTCGTCCGCGATCGCCACGCCGTCGCGCTTGTAGTAGGCGGCGATGCGGATCACGTGGACGCGGTCGAACCACCGCTGGAGGCCCTGGAGGGTCTGGATTTCCGCCCCGTTCACCTGGATGTTCAAGTAATCGATCCGCTCGACGTCCGAGCGGTCGAAGATGTTGTCCAGCGTGTCGGTCCGCACGAACCCCCGGTCCGGGTAGTCCTTGCCGTCCATGTCCGCGATGGAAAACTGCGACCAGCCCTTCCCCTTCATCGGGATCCGGCCGGGCTCGTTCCAGATGCCCACGTTGTGGATCCGCACGCGGTCCTGGAGGCCGTTTTCCTCGACGTTCCGCTTCAGCAGCCGGAAGTTCTCCGGCTCGAGCTCGATCGCGATCACCTTCCCCTGCGGGCCGAGCGCGTCGAGGAAGGCGAGCGCCTTGTATCCCACGTAGGCGCCGGCGTCGACCGCCACGGCGTTCTGCCCGGCCGGAAAGAAGTGCTTCGGGGGCTGCTGGCAGTACCGCTTGCGGACCTCGATCCCCAGGGCATACGTGTCCGGCTTGAACGCCTTGGGCGTCTGGTCGCACATGAGGTGGTACATCAGCACGTGACGGTGTTTGCTGAAGTATCCGTAGAAGATCCGCCCGTTCTTCAAGCGGATATAGGGATCGCCGTCCTCCGAGATGCCGACGTCGGCGACCTTGAGATCGGTCAGGGGCCGGTCCGCGTCGCGGAGGTTCTTGGGGATGCGGGTCACCACGTTCTTCGCGATCGCCGCCACGCACGCCTCCAGGCTCTCGCCGCGGTACTCCGCGAGCTGCCGCAGGCGCTCTTCGTGCTCGCGGGGGATTTGGATCCCGCCGTCGAGCCGCGCCGTTCGACGCACGCGGCCGAGCCGCAAGGCGAGCGAACGCAGGCGGGCCGCCAGGCGGCTGTTGATCGACGATTTCATCGTCCGTCCTCCCAATGCGGAGTGTCGCAGGTTGTCGATGATGCGAGGGCCGGCGGTGTAGCACCTATTTCCGAAACGGTCAAGGTGTGGTATGAGGCCCACTTCTCTGCGGGCGTGCGACGCACTTGGCGCAGGAGATCGCAGCGACCTTGCAAAGTGGATCAAGACGATGGCGACCATCGGAGTCCCCCTCTCCCCGCTCTGGGGGAGAGGGTCGGGGTGAGGGGGCCGCATACCAAGTCGCCCCCCTCGCCGTTGGCCTTCCGATCCGAGACGCGTTCAACAGGTGCTTTCGTTCCGGCGACCATGTCGAACAAACGTCGACCGGCACGGAGTGGTAAGCCGCAAGCCCCCTCACCCTAACCCTCTCCCCCGCAAAGCCGGGGGAGAGGGGACTGGTCCTCCTCGGCTGTCTGCATGCCATTGGGAATGCACATGGACCCCTTCTGGAAACGATCGGCCGAATGGCCCACCAGGCTGATCGGCAAGGGCCGTGAATGGCTGCGCGTCGTCGCCTGGGTCGCGCGCGACGCCTGCCGCGCGTCGTTCCGCAACTCGGTCAAGATCGCCGTCTCGAGCTTCGCGGGGACTTCCGCCTACGTCGCGGCGTGCGGGGCGGTGCTCGTCTTCGCCCGGGGAGCGCGCAACGGCGGAGAGCTGCCGCTCGCCGAATGGACCGGGCCGCTCGGCCCCGCCGCCGCCTCGTTCCTGTTCGCCGGGGCGTTTCTCCTGCTGGCGGGTCTCGGCGCGCTCGCGAAGTACTACGCCGCCCGGACGACGCAGCGGGTGGCCCGCTCGTATGAAGTGTTCTGCGCCGGACGCCTGCTGCGATTGTTGACGGAGACCGTCGCGCTTCCCAGGAGCCTCGGCGCCGAAGGGCGCTCCGCCGAAGCGGCGCAGCAGATCCTGCTCACCGGTTCGCGCGGCTGCGGATACACGCACCGCTATGTCCTCGAGTTCCTGATCTCGGCGGTCACGTTCGCGGTGGCGGTCGGGGCGCTGTTCAGCCTCGACGCGGCGCTCACGGCGGTCCTGCTGTTGATGATGGCCGGCTACGGACTGCTCTTCATCTCCTTCAGCCGGACCGTCGTCTTCGCCAACCGGCGGGTGAGCGAGCTTGCGCAGGCGGGCACGGCCGAGGCGCGGCAGGCCTTCCAATTCCTGGCGCACGTCCGCGTCGCCCCCTCGCCCCGCTGCCGCGCGCATTGCGAAGCGGTCTTCGAGTCGGGCCGCAGCCGGGAGTACCGCGACGCGTTCGACGCCCGCCGGCTCGCCGGCCCGCGGAACACGCTGCTCAACGACGGCTTCCTGATCCTGTGCGCCACGTGCGTGCTGGTCTTCTTCGGATCGCTGGCGGCCGACGGCGAATCGCTCACCCTCCTGTTCGCCTACGTCCTCGCGCTCCGCTACACGGCGCACAGCCTGCGGCAAGCCACCGTCGCCGTCACGCGGACCAACCGCTTCTTTCCCAGGGTCCGGCCGTACGTCGAGCTGGTCCGCGAACTCCAGCAAGCCGCGGCGGAAGGTCCTCATTCGCCCGGCGAATGGAAGCTGCCGGCCTTGTCTCTCCGCGGCGATCGCGACGCGGGCCCGCCGGTCCGCGTCGCTCCCGGCGACGTCGTGATCCATCTCGCGGCCGAGCCGCTCAACCGCTTCACCGCGTCCTCCGTCGCGCAGGTCCTCGCCGACGGCGACCCCCAGCGCGGACGCGAGATCGCGAGGCAGTCGTACTTCTGCGGCGGAAGCCGGAGCGACGGCTACCTGTTCGGAAGCGTTCGCGAGCACCTGCTCGGCTGGTCGAGCTCCCCGGCAGACCGCGAGTCGCTCGATTCGCTCGTCGAGGAGCTGGGGATCGCGGCTCAGTGGAAGAACGACGCGGCCCAACTCGACGCGGAGCTCGACGCCGCACTGTGGGAACGGCTCGGTCCCGACCCGAGGTTCGCCCTGGCCGCGCTGCCGGGGCTGCTGCGGAAGTTCCCGGTGCTGCTCGTCGACGGGCGGTCCTTCAAAACCACGAGCTCGCAGTTTCAGCAGCGGTTCCGCCGCGCCTGCGCCGATCGGCTGCTGGTCCTGACGTTCACCGAGGCGGTCGGCGTCGAGGCCTGGCCTGAAGCCGTCGTCGCGTTCTCGGAACAGGGCGCGCTGCGCGGCGCCGGCGGGGCCGACTGGTATGCCGCGCAGCGGAAACGCATCGAGGCCGAGCTCGACGGACTGCGGTTGCAATTCCGCCCCCGCGGCGGCAGCCTCGAAGACGACGACGATCTCGACGCGGACGCCGCATGACCGGTCTCCGTATAGCCCAGCCCGGCGGAGCCGGAACCAAAGCAAATCTTGACCACGGATGGGCACGGATGAGCACGGATATTCCTTCTTCATCAGTGCCCATCAGTGGAATCCGTCGCTTCACGACGGCAACGCGAGGAAATCGCACGTCAGACCCATGCAAAAGCTCGTCATCGGTTGCGGCTATCTCGGAGGCCGCGTCGCCCGCCTGTGGCGCGCCGCGGGGGACGGCGTCGCCGCGCTCACCCGCTCTGCCGAAAACGCCCGCTCGTTCGCCGCGGAGGGGATCGAGCCGATCGTGGGGGACATCGCCCGGCCGGAGACGCTCGCCTCCCTGCCGGACGCGGACGCCGTGCTGTACGCCGTCCCCCCCGACCGCGCCGCGGACGCCGCTCCGCGGGACTTGCCGCTGAAGGGGCTGGCGAACGTGCTGGACCGGCTCGCCGGCCGCGCGGCGCGGCTCGTGTTCGTGTCGAGCGTCAGCGTCTATGGACAGCACGCCGGCGAATGGGTCGCTGAGGACTCGCCCACCGAGCCGGTCCGCGAGAACGGCCGGCTGTGCCTCGCCGCCGAGCGCCTCGTTCGCGAACGCTTCGCCGACCGCGACGGCGGCGGAGCGATCGTCCTGCGGCTGGCGGGCATCTACGGACCGGGGCGGCTGCTGCGGCGCGTGGAAGAAATCCGCTCTGCCGCACCGATCGCCGGCGACGCCGAAGGGTGGCTGAACCTGGTCCACGTCGACGACGCGGCCGCCGCGGTCGTCGCGGCCGAAGCCCGGGCCCCGGCCGGATCGACGTGGCTCGTGTGCGACGACCGCCCCGTCCGCCGCCGCGAATACTACGCGCAGCTCGCCGCGCTGCTCGGCGCGCCGCCGCCGGAATTCGCCGGAGAACCCTCCTCCCGCACCGGCGGCCTCAACAAGCGGTGCAGCAACCGCCGCCTGCGCGCGGAACTGGGCGTGGCGCTCCGTTACCCGACGATCGCGGAGGGGCTCGCGCACGCGATCGCCGACGATCAGCGCTGAGGTTCGTCGAAGAGCCGAGGGGTTCATCCCCTCGGTGGTCGCGAGGTTCGCCTGCATCCGACTGCTCCGAAGGAGCGCAACAAATCAGCCCAGGGCAGAGCGCAGCGCCGCCCTGGGTTGCGTGAGCCGTTCCAAAGGTCCAAGCCCTGAAAGGGCGAAACAACCTGTCGCCGCTTCGCTCTGCCCTGGGCTGATTTGTTGTGGCCCCTTCGGGGCGAATGGCATGCCCTGCAATGATGCCACAGACTTGAAAAAGTTCGTGCGTTCCCCCCCTTCCGCGTGATACGCTGAACGCTCGATCGAATGGCCCGGGCCGGAACAGGGGGAACGAGTCATGGCGTGCCGCAATTCGTGGAAGCTGCTCGGGGGCGTGCTCGTGGTCGCCGGGATGACCGCGGGCGCGCGGTTCGTATGGTCGCAGCCGGCGGCCGAACCGCCGGCGGAGCGGAAATTGGGGGAGTCGTGGTCCGCCGAGCGCGACGCCGTCGAGCGGGGAGTGCGGGCCAAACTCCAGGCGAAGGTCTCCGTCGCGTTCGACAAGACGCCGCTCGAAGAGGCGGTTGCGGACCTTGGGCAGCGCGCGGGGGTCGCCGTCTGGATCGATTCCGGGGAACTCGCGGACGAGGGGATCGCGCTGGACACGCCGGTGGCCGCTTCGTTCGGCCGTCGTGTACGACGTCCGCGGCCTCGTGAGCGAAGGGGCGTCGATGGGGGAGTTGATCGATGTGCTTGAAATGGAAACCTCGGGCCCCTGGTTCGACATCGACGGCGTGGGAGGCACATTGACGCACCTGGACGCGGGGCTGCTCGTGGTCCGTCAGACGGAAGCCGTGCATCAGGAGATCGCGGAAATCCTCGACGGCCTGCGGGAAAAGGTCGTCCTCTTCCGCGACTCGGACAAGCCGGCCGTCGATCCCGACTCGGTCGAGACCGAGGTGTACCAGATCCTCGATCCCGGCGGCGATCCGCGCGAAGTGCTCGCGGCGGTGCGGAAGTACGTCGCCCCGGAATCGTGGGAAGGCCCGCAGGCGGGGGAGCTGAGCCTGATCGGCCACGCGCTCGTCGTCCGCCACCGCCACGAAGTGCAGCAGCGGGTGAAGAGCTTCGTCATCAAGCTGAACTCCACCGTGCCCCTGTCGGACGCCGAGCTCGAAAATGCATTGCAGCAAGCACAGCAGAGCCGCAGTTCGCCGCCCGCCGTTCGTGCGAACATTTCCCCGTCGGGAATTCCGTCGCAGCAGAGGTGACCCGAGAGTCGCCCCAATGAGCCGAGGGCGCCCGATGAGCCGAGGGGTTCATCCCCTCGGTGGCCGTGACATGCACCTGCACCCGACTGCCCCGAAGGGCATGCCCTGCAATGATGCTACAGACTCGAAAAGGTTCGTGCTTTTCGCCGCCGCGCGCGGTACGCTGGATGGCTTGATCGACCGGGGCGGGCCGGACACGCACAGGGGGACTCGTCATGTCGGATCGAAATTCGTGGAAGCTGCTCGCAGGTATTGTGGTCGCCGCGGCGGGATTGTCGGCGGCGGCCCGGTTGTCGTTGTCCCAGCCCGTGCCGGCGCGGCCGCCTGCCGATCCACAGCCCGCGGCCGAGGCGCGCGAAGCCGCCGTCGAAGATAGACAAGCCGTGCGGGACAAGTTGCAGAAGAAAGTGACGGTGAAATTCAACGATACGCTCGGCGAGGCGCTTGCCGAATTGGCGGAGCAGGCGGGCGTGGCGTGGCGGATCGACCGCGCGGCGCTCGAGAAGGAGGGGATCGCCATCGACGCCCCGCTTGACGGGAACCTGGGGACGGTCACGGTCGAAACCGCGCTGGAGATTCTTCTCCCGCCGTGGGGACTGACGTGGTACATCGACGGGGAAGTGCTGCACATCACGACTGAGGTGGGTGCCGTAGACGTGTTCGTGACGCGGACCTACGACGTCCGCCGGCTGCTGCGGGCGATGCAATCCCGCCCCGCGAACGGCGAGATCGCAGTTGACGAGCTTGTCCCGACAGGCGTCGCCGATCCCGTGAACAATGGAATCGAAGGTTTCGGCTGCGTAAGCGGTTGGCTGATGCAGCACGCGATTGGCAATCAGGCGCTTCCCGATCTGTTTTTCTTCAAGCCGACAAACAGCGAATGGCTCATCGACGCGATCAAAAACGTCACCGACGCGCAATGGTATGTCGTCGAGGGCGTCGGCGGCAGCATCACCGCCTACGGCAGCGCGCTCGTCGTCCGGCAGACGCCGCGCGGGCACGACGAGGTCGCGGCGCTGCTTGCCGCGCTCACGGACGTGACCACCGCGGAGGCGGGGGCGAATCCGCGGCTCGTCCGTCCGCCGACTTATCCGGCTCAAGAGGACGAAGCGGTCCGTCAAGCGCTCGAGCGACGCGTGGACGTCGCGTGGAAGGAGAAGCCGCTCGACGCCGCGCTCACAGATCTCTTCAAGGACTCCGGCATCCGCCATCGAATCGAAGTCGTGGTACTCGAGGAGGAAGGCATCGCGCGCGACGCTCCGGTGGAACTCGTGCAACGGAACATCCGCCGCCGGACCTCGCTCGACCTGGCGCTCGAACCGCTCGGCCTGGTTTGCATCGTGCGGCATGGCTTCGCCGTCGTCACCACGCAGTTACGGGCCGCGGACGCCATGTACTCGGTCGTGTACGACGTCCGCGATCTGCTCATCGATGAGAACTACAATCCGTTGATCGATCTGATCGAGAACGAGACTCCTGGGCCGTGGTACGAAAACCTCTCCGGAAGCATCGACTGGTTGCCGCCTGGGTTGCTCGTGATTCAGCACGTTGACGAGAATCACGCCGAGATCATCCGCATCTTGGCCGAACTGCGGGCGAAGGGCGCGGTCGGCGCGAAGGACAAGCCCGATCCGGACGAAGTCGTCACGCGGTTGCACCAGGCGCCGGCGTTCGCCGACCCCGGCGAGGTCGCCGGGGCCATCCGCGAGTTCGTCGCCCCGGAATCGTGGGAAGGGGCGGAGGCTGGAAAACTGCGAACGGTCGGCAACGTGCTCGTCGTCCGCCACAAGCGGAAAATCCAGGACCAGGTCGAACGCTTCCTCCGCGACCTGAACGCCGCTTCCGCGAAACCCCCGGTCCCGCAAATGCAGGGCGGGCTGGGCGGCCTCGGCGGCGGTTTCTATGACATCGGCCGCAACGGTCTGCCGTCCGCCACGAAACCTGCGACGGCGGCGCCGTGAGGGTCGATCCGCAACCTGCCACGCGGCCGAAGGAAAGTGCATCATGCCGATCACGCGACGGGAGTTGTTGACGGCCGCCGTCGGGGGCGGGGCGCTGGCGGCGACGGGGGCGTTCGCGCAGCCGCCGGCCGCGCAACCGCCCGGGCACGTCGTGCTGCTGGGGGACTCGATGTTCGACAACCAGATGTTCGTGGGGCAGGGGAAGCCGGTCGTCGACAACCTCCGCGAGGCGCTCCCCGCCGGCTGGAAGGCCACGCTGCTGGCGGCGGTCAGCCAGACCGCCCGCGAGGTCGCCGTCCAGCTCCGGCAGCTCCCGAAGGGGGCGACGCACCTCGTGCTGTGCGCCGGCGGGAACAATGCGATCCTGGGGCTGTTCAATCTCTTCCAGCAAGCCGCGCCGCAGGCGCTGCTCGCGCGACTTCAACAGGACCGCGCGGACTTCGAGCGCGACTACGCGGCGCTCGTCAAGCAGATGCTGGCGAAGAAGCTGCACGCCGTGCTGTGCACCATTCCCGATCCCGACTTCACGCACCCGAACCTGCGGAACCTCCAGTTGATCGGCCAGCTCGGGCTGCCGCTGTTCAACGACGTCATCAGCCGGACCGCCGCGAAGGAGCAGCTTCCGTTGCTCGATCTCCGCGTGCTGGTCCAGGGCAAACCGGACCACGCGCCGGGCGACGGCGTCCATCTCAGCCCGGCGGGGGGACGGAAAGTCGCGGGGCAAATCGTGAAGATCGTGGAGCAGCACGATTTCGCGAAGAAGCAGTCGATCATCTATTCGTGAGGCGGCTTCACGTCGTGCGGCGGCCCGACAGGAGCGCCAGCACGGCGGCGAACAACGCCGCGCCGATGATCGACCAGATGATCGGGAACGGCTGATCTCCCACCTGCACCGTGAACATCTCCGGCAGGGCCATCTGCCGGGCGATCCACGTCCCCAGAAACGCGCCGATGAACCCCAGCGCGACGGACGCCAGGCAGCCGCCGCGCGTGAACCCGACCAGCGCGCGGGCGACGCTCCCGCAGACGCCGGCGATCAACAACAGGATCACCAATTCCCAGAGAGTCATCGTCCCGCTCCGGGCGCCCAATGCCGATCCGCCCTGGCGCGCACACGCAGCCTGCGATCGATCAAGGCAATCTGCGTGCCGCGGCTTCGTGAAGCCGAAGGCGACCGCACGAACTGCCGGCTGGAACGCGGTTCGTCCCCGCTCGCGCTCCGTTCGTCGCACCGGTCGCTGGTCGCATGAAAGGCGAGCTGATCGCTTCGCGACCGGACGGAGGGGGCCCCAGGCCATCGATACGTCCCGGCACGGCATTCGCTCGATTCTGTCGGTGGGCCGCGGCTGGAACGCTGTTCGACCGCGCGACAGGCTGAAGCCTGTACTCCAACGTTGGAGTTCAGCCTTCAGGCTGAGGATGGTCTCGCCGGGAGCGTGCGCGAGGGAGCGGCCGAGCTGCGGGAGGAGGCGGGCGCGGCCGCCGGCGATGTCTCGGCGTTCGCCGCCCGGACGAAGGCGGCGTTCGTCGAGCAGTTCGGCGACGAGCTGGCCGCGTTCGACCGGCGGATGGAAGACCTCGAGCGGCGCGGGGCCGAACTGACCGGCCGGGCGAAGGCCGAGTGGGACGAGCAGATGGCGAAGCTCAGAGCCGAACGGGCCGAGGCGGCCCGCGAGTTCGAGGAGCTGAAGCGGGACACGAGCGAGGGCTGGGAGCAGACGAAGGACGGGCTGGCGAAAACGTGGGACCGCGTGCGGCGGGCCTACGACGCGGCCGAAGACCAACTCACGCGCGAGACGAACGACGAGCCAGACCAATAGCCATTTCCGCTATCGCCTTCTGCCTGCTATCCACTATCCACTATCCACTGCCCCTCCTCACTTCAGCCGTTCCATGTACCGCAGAAAGTCCGCCTCGAGCAGATCGAGGTGCGGGCCGAAGGCCTGCCGGAAGTCGGCCAGCCGCGCTTCCGGAGGGTAGGCGGCGAGCGCGTCGCGCTCGGCGATCCGCTTGAGATAGCCCGCGTATTCGCGGGGGCGCGTTTCGACGAGATAGAACGACAACGCCCAGCCCTCGGCGTAGGCGTCCGAGGGGGCCGACTGATACGGGTCGTCGGTCGAGACGAACGCCGCGAGCGACTTCGCCGGCCGGCGCGGCGCGTAGGCCTTGAACTCGACGTACCGGCCCCGATTGATCCGCGAGTCGGCGGAGCGGTTCTTCGACGAGTCGCGGATGCCGGGCGCCTCGAACACCGTCGCCAACCCTTCCACGACCCAGCGGGGGTTCGCGCCGATCCGCGCGTGCAGCCCCGTGTTGTAGGCGACCTGGTGCGTGGCTTCATGGATGATCGTGTCCCGCAGGCTGGCGTCGATCGCGCCGAACGCCGCGCGCGAGGCGGTTTTTTCGCTGCCGAGGGTGGTCGCCGCCCCCTTCGGATCGTACAGGGCGACGCGGTTGGAGCGCGCCAGATAGACGCCGACGAAATTGGTCGCCGTCACCTCTTCGCTTCGGCAGTATTCGAGGAACGCCTCGCGCTGGGGGAAGACGACGGCGACCAGCGGGAATTCCGGCTCCGGGACGTCGAACCCGCGGACGCCGAAATACATGCGGAACGTGGCGTAGGTCTCCTCGAACAGATCCGCGAAGCCTCGCGCCTTGCCTTTCGGTGCGCAGACGACGTAGTGCCGCGTCGTCGCCGTCTCGAACTCGCGGCCGAACTCCTGGAGCAGCCGGTCGCGAAGGTGGCTCGTTCCGGAGGGGCGGAATTCGCCCGGCAGTTTGCGAAAGGCGGTCACTTCTCCCAGTTCGATCCGCGCGAGCCGCCCGTCGCGCTCGATGAGCCACGCCTGCTGCCCCCCGCGGGCGATGATCTTGCCTTGATGGGAGGTGTCGCCGACCGTCAATTCGACGAGCGGCGCGGCCGCCGCGTTGGCGAGCGCCGGGGCCGCGAGAAAAGCTCCGGCGGCGACGAAGATTGCAGGAATTCGCATCGCGGCGGTCCCGGCGGATTTCGGCCTGTAGCTGAATTCGCAAGAATTCAACCCAAACCGTCTGAATTCTTGCGAATTCAGCTACCGATCGTTTCAGGTCGAATGAAGCATCATCGGGCGCTCCCGCCGAAACATAGCTCATCCGCCGGGCCCTCGCCCGCGTCGGAGCGCTGGGGCCGCGGCGTTTTCGGGCGGCGCATTCCGCGCGACCGCTACGACGCTCCGCGCGACGGCCAGCACGCCGCACAGGCCGCCGCGAAGCTCAGCCCCACGTGCGCCAGGTTGATGGACTCCGACATCGCGTGGTAGGCGTTGAACGTGGCGGGCCTCAGGGCCGGCGGTTGTTCGAGCATCGATTCGAGCGGCCGGTAGACCCATACGTAATCGACCGCCGTCACGGCGAGGGCCGCCAGGACCAGTCCCAGGCACAGCCACCGCCGGCCGCGCCCGAACCGGGCCGGATCGAAGCCCACAACGCCCGCGACGAAGGCGGTCCCGAGCAGCGCGAAGCCGAACAGATAGTACGCGGGAAACCGCACGAGCGCCAGCGCGGCGCGGGTTTGGTGGTCGAAGTCGGGCGCGACCTGCTCGCGGACGCTCGTCACGACGAACAGCCCCGCCCCCCCCACCCACCCGGCGAGCGACAGACGGACGATGGTCAGGCACAGGTCTTTCATACGATCGACATCCCGTCGTCAAGGAGCTCGCAACGGCCCCGGTGCATCGGAATTCTTGCGAATTCCGCTACCGCTCACAACACGAGCATCGCGTCGCCGTAGCTGTAGAAGCGGTAGCGCTCGGCGATCGCGGCGGCGTAGGCGCGGCGGACGAGGTCGCGGCCGGCGAAGGCGCTCACGAGCACCAGGAGCGTCGAGCGCGGCAGGTGGAAGTTCGTCAGCAGGCAATCGACCGCGCGGAAGGAATAGGGGGGGCGGATGAAGAGGTCGGTCGGCCCGCACCGCGCGTGCGCGACGCCGGCCGCGTCCGCCGCCGATTCCAGCGTCCGCACGCTGGTCGTCCCGACGGCCACGATCCGCCCGCCCCGCCGGCGCGTCTGGTTCATCTCGGCGGCGGCGGCGTCCGAAATGCCGCACCACTCGGAGTGCATCACGTGCTCGTCGAGGTTTTCGACGGCGATCGGCTTGAACGTCCCGACGCCGACGTGCAGCGTGATCCACGTCCGCGCGATCCCGCGCGCCGCGCATGCGGCGAGCAGCTCCGGCGTGAAGTGCAGTCCCGCCGTGGGGGCCGCCACCGCGCCCGGCGCGCGGGCGAACGTCGTCTGATAGCGCTCGCGGTCGGCCGCGTCGGCTTCGCGCTCGATGTACGGCGGCAGCGGCGTCGTGCCGAACCGTTCGAGCGCCGCGAGGGGGTCGGCCGGCGTCTCGGGCTCCGCCTGCCAGGTTCCATCCGGTTCCCGTTCCCGCAGCGTGAGGAGGAACCGCTGCGTCGCGGCGGCGTTTCCCGCGGGCAACAGCGTCAGGCATTCGCCGGCGCGGAGCTTGCCGCGCGTCCGGCCCATCAGCCGCCAGCGCCCGCCGGGGGCGACGCCGAGGAACAGCCCTTCCCATTTGCCTCCGGTGGAGGTCCGCAGGCCGAGCACGCGGGCGGGGATGACGCGGGTGTCGTTGAACACGAGCCGGTCGCCGGCTTGAAGCAGTTCGGGGAGATCGCGGATCGAGCGATGCTCGAGCGACCCGGAGTCGCGGCGGAGCACGAGCAGGCGGGCCGCATCGCGCGCAGCCGGAGGGCGGAGCGCGATCAGCTCGGGCGGAAGGTGATAGTCGTAGTCGGCGAGGGTGTCCATCGCGGTAAGCGAAGCAGGCCGGGAGGCGGTGGAGTGTAGCAGGTGCCGGAGCCTGGGGTCAGTTCGCCATGGGGTCGATTTCAGAGGGTGCGTGAGCACGGACTACGCCCGCTTCGTTCATTCGGCTCGCTGCTCGTCATGCCCGCGGAAGCGGGCATCCAAGTGCGGCGCCATGTTCGCCCCCGCTCTGGATTCCCGCCCCCGCCGTCGCTGGGGCAGGCACTGCGCGGGAATGACGCGCGTGGCTGGACAAGACCGGTTCAAATAATCCGGCCGAGGCGGCGTCGGTGCGCCGATGTCGGATGTAAGTTATTTCTAATAAGAGACTTACGATATGCCATGCAAGGCTGGCGAAGTCGGGTCGCGGCGCGACGGCAGGTGCCCGGAGCAGATCGCCGGTGGTCGCGAAAAATTTTTCTGAAATTCCTGCGGCCCGGTTTTTCCCGAGTGCGGCGCGGGTTTCGACTCCGATGGCCCGCCCGCCCGCTGCCTCCCCTCTTGACGAGGGGGAGTCTCTTGGTAAAGTTGGGGCCTTGTGGTGATGAGTGGGGAAAAGTGGTGGCGAATGACACTCACCGGGACCTACTCGCGAGCCTTGGATGAAAAGCAGCGGCTGGCGGTCCCCAAACGCTTGCGAGAACAGTTCGGTGCCGAACAAATCGACAGTCTGTACGTCGCTCCGGGCACCGACAAGTCGCTCTCGCTTTACAGCCCCGCCGCGTTCGAGGAGCTGGCGCGGAAGCTCGCCCAGCAGTCTCCCAACCGGGCCGAGGTCCGAAATTACCTGCGTCTGTTCTACTCCCAGGCCGAAAGCGTGCCTGTGGACGGGCAGGGCCGGATCCGGATTCCGGAGCGGCTCGTCGCCTTCGCCGGTTTGCAGAAGGAGATCATGCTCCTGGGGGTCCAGGACCACGCGGAAGTCTGGGACCGCGAGCACTGGGAGCGCTTCGTGGCCGCGAATGAACCCGGCTTCGACGACATGGCCTCCCGCGCCTTCGAATGAGGACCACACGCCGCACGATGCGGCGCCAACTGAATGCAGACGGTTGTATCGAACTGCTGCCGCTGGCTTACCGGGCTTTGCGGACGAGGGAAACCACGGAGGGTGATCCCTGTGGCAGTGTGGACGGGACTCGGTCTCCCCCGGTCCTTCCACGGAGTATTCGCCTCGCACGGGCGGCAAGGAAGCCGCCCGAGGCGGGTGCTTTGGAGAAACGCGCAGTCTCACTTCGCCAAGGAGCGGGCGGCGACTGTGAGGTCGGCGATCAATTCCGCCCGCATGCGGCGGCGGTCCTCCCGATCGGGGGCGCGGAGCACGGCCGAGGGATGCCAGGTCGCCATGATCCACGCGCCGATTTCGGAATCGAGCAGCTCCCCGCGGCGCTGCGTGCCTCTTGTGCAGCCGTCCGCGTCAGGGCGCGCCGACGAGGGCGCCGCTGCCGGCGCCGGAACCGACCGCGTCGCGAATGCGGCGGGCGACTTCTTCGCGATGGATCGGGACGTGCGGGGGACCGGAGAAACCGAGCTTGACGCGATCGCCGTGAACTTCGAGCACGGTGATCTCGATGTCGTCGCCGATCCGGATCCGCTGGTTCTTCTTGCGGGTCAACACGAGCATGAGCCGATCCTCCTTGATTCACGAGCTGTTCCGGGCGGGGGTCGCCGCCGATGGTCCCCTCGCTGCGCCATTCGGTCGTCGAACTTCACTGGTCTTCGTCGACATCCAGCGGTTGATGGCCGTCGCGGTCGTCATCATTCCACAGTGGCAAGCCCGCCGCGTAGCGGGCGGCCAGCGTGACGACTTTCTGGCTGGTGCCGGGCTCGGCCACGGTCGGTTCGGTGGGATCCACGATTCCATCCGTCCACTCGGACAATCTTCCCTTGCGGGCACGAAACGAAACGGCGGGCGGGCCGCCATCGCAGGTGGTGTTGAAGGACACGTCGAAACCTCTCCTGACGAACTTGACGATCCGGGTTGCCTGATTCGAGGGGCCATCGCGCGCCGCGGGGGCGGGTCAATCTCCGGTACCGACTTCCAGGTTCATGGCCGTCTGGACGAGCGAGTTTTCATGGCGGTTGTGTTCCGCGAGCGTCTCGATCCACTTCTCCAGTTCCCGGCGGACGTCCTTGGCCAGCACGGCGAAAGGGGCCTGCCAGGCCACTCGCATACGGAGCCGGCGCAGGCTGTGGAGCAACATCTCGTGCTGCTCCCGCAGCCGTGCGACTTCCGGCTCCCAGTGCGGATGCTCGTCGACCACCTCCCGAAGATATCCGCCGTCCTCCTCGATCGCAAACTCGCGGGGGAGCGTATCGAGCAGGGCGTCGAGCACGGCCAGCATCCACCGGGCATTCTCGTCGTCGAACGGCTGCTCGAGCATGTCGCGCAAGTCGCCCAGCAGGAGATACTCCAGCTCGGCATACGCGTGCAGCGAGTGCAGTGGATGAGAGTGTCGAGCGGACGCCATGAGCCTTTCTCCGGTCCTGACCGCTGGGGACGCCCCCTGCGAGTGCGGTTGAATGCTACCGGTCGGCGGCAGTTCGTCGTAATCGGGAGCTCCGGCTGAAAGAACATCGGGGAATTCCCGGCATTGCAACCTCTTGTCTCTGGTATACTTAGTGTGTCTGAAGCGGGAATTCCCTCAGCGTGTTGGGGGGAGGGAAGGTTCTGGGTCGATGATGGACTGACGGATGCCGATTCTGGAAATCTTGAAGGGAGCGCGCGCCGGACAGCAGTGCGAGTTGAACGGCGAGGAGGTCGTCGTGGGACGGCTGGCTGACTGCGACATCGTGCTGCCGGACGAGACGGTCTCCCGCCAGCATGCCCGGTTCTCGCGGGGCCCGGACGGGTGGTACGTCGAGGATCTGCAAAGCCGAAACGGAACATTCGTCAATGGGAACCGAGTCGACCGGCCGACCCGTCTCCGCAGCCACGACTGCATCATGCTCTATGATCTCCCGCTGCGGTATTGGGAAACCTCCCCGGAGGCGCCTTCGCGGACGCGCCCAGCGGAACCGCACTTCGCCGCCGCGGGCGCGGCGGGCGCCCGCTCGCTCGACGCGCCGGTGACGTTCGAAACGGTCGCCGAATTCGACATCCGCGAGATCCTGGGACCGGCCTCCGGCGTCCGACCCGAAACGAAGCTTCAGGCGGTCCTGCAGATCACGCGGGACCTTCGGAGGTCGATGGATCTGGAGCAGATCCTCCCTCGGATCCTGGACACCGTGTTCCGCGTCTTTCCCCAGGCCGACCGCTGCTACATCCTGCAAACGCCTCCGGGGGACGAGACCCGGTTGGTTCCATCAGCGGTCAAGCAGCGGGACGGCGCCCCGTCCGCGGCGACGTTGCGGCCCATCACCCGCGCCATCGCCCAGCAGGTGATGACGAGCGGCAAGGCGATCCTGAGCAGCGAGCCGATCGCCGCCGGCGATCCGGACGCCTCGATCTTCGACGCCCCGATGCGGTCGATCATGAGCGCTCCGCTGCTGGGGCCGTCCCGGAACCCGACGGGGATCATCTGGGTCGACACCGGCGCCAGCGAACAGCCTTTCGACCGGGACGACCTGGACCTGCTCGCCTGCGTGGGGATCCTCGCGGGACAGGCGGTCGAGTACGCCAGCCGCGAGGGGGTCCGCTACCGGGCGGTGGTGAACACGGCGGCGGACGGGATCATCACGATCGACGACCGGGGGACCATCGAATCGGTGAATCCCGCGGTGGAGCGGCTGTTCGGGTTCGAGCAAGCGGAGTTGGTCGGCGGGAGCGTCGGCCGGTTGATCCCCTTCCTGGAAGAGGTCGCGACGACCGGCGGACGCAGCTCCGACGTCGAAACCGGCGAGGCGCCGGCGGCGGGCGTCGGGCGGGAGGTCGTGGGTCGGCGGAAGGACGGGTCGGAGTTTCCGATGCACCTGTCGCTGGGGGAGTTCGAGTTGGACGGCCGCCGCTGCTTCACCGCGATCGTGCAGGACATCACGGCGCGGAAGGGGGCGGAAGAGGCACTGCTCCGGCTGAACGAGACGCTCGAGCTTCGCGTCGAGCAACGGACCGGTTACGTGAAACTGCTGCAGGACGTGGCGGTGATCGCCAACAAGGCCGACACGGTCGAAGAAGCGTTCGCGGAAACGCTCGACCGGATCCGGCGGTTCATGCACTGGCCGGCGGGGCACGTGTTCGTCCTCGCCGAGCCCGCGCGGGACGCGTTCGTCGACAGCGGGATCTGGTCGCTGCAATCGGGGCACCGCTTCGAAGAGTTGCAGAACGCTTCCGCCGCGCACGAGTTTCTGCCGGGGATAGGCCTCGTGGGACGGATCCTCGAGAGCCGCCGCGCGATTTGGATCTCGAGTCTCGCGGACGACCCGAGCTTCACCCGCACCGCCGAGGCGGCCGCCGCCGGCATCCACGGGCTGATGGCTTTTCCCATCCTGCTCGGGGAAGACGTGGTCGCCGTGTTCGAGTTCTTTTCCTCCGAGCCGGAACCGGCCAACGACGCTCTGCTGGAAGTCATGGCGCACGTCGGCACCCAGTTGAGCCGCGTCGTCGAACGCCGCAAATTGCAGGCGGAGCTGATCGACGCCGTGTGGCGGCAGCAGCGGCAGTTCGGCCAGGAGCTGCACGACTGCCTGGGCCAGGAGCTGACCGGGATCCGGATGATGGCCGAGAGCGTCAAGTGGCGGCTGGAGTCCCGCGCCGCGCCGGAGGCGGCGCTGGCCGAAGAACTGATCGGGCTGATCCGCGAGGCGCATCACGGCGTGAGGCAGCTCTCGAAAGGGCTGTTCCCCGTCGAGGTGTTCGCGCACGGGCTGATGTCGGCGCTGGAGGAGCTGGCCGACCAGGTGGCGCGGCAATGCGACGTCGATTGCCGCTTCGAATGCGCCGAGCCGGTGGACGTCAAGGGCAACGAAACCGCGACGCACCTGTTCCGGATCGCCCAGGAGGCGGCGAACAACGCCGTGAACCACGGCCGCGCCGAGCACATCCGCATCTCGCTGGAAGCCGACGACGGCCGGGTCGCGCTCCGCGTGGCGGACGACGGGGTGGGAATCGGCCGGACCCGCCAGGGAGGCCCGGAGGGGATGGGCTTGCGGATCATGCGGTATCGGGCCAATGTCATGGATGCGAAACTCACGATCGAACCCGGTCCGCAATGCGGGACCGTGGTGACCTGTTTGGTGGAACCGAGGCATGAACATGAATCCCACTGAGACCATTCAGAAGTCGCGAATCTTCATCGTCGACGACCACCCCGTCATGCGGCGGGGTTTGTCGCAGATCATCGACGACCTCGACGACATGGAAATCTGCGGCGACGCCTCGGAAATGAACGAGGCCCTGCACCGCATCGAAGAGCTCCGCCCCAACGCCGTCGTGATCGACATCTCGCTCGGCGACGGCAACGGCATCGAGCTGATCAAGCAGATCAAGTCGGCCATGCCGGACACCCGGATGCTGGTCTGCTCAATGCACGACGAGTCCCTGTTCGCCGAACGGGCGATGCGGGCCGGCGCCCTGGGCTACGTCAACAAGACCGAAGACACCGAGACGTTCCTGACGGCGCTCCGCCGCGTGCTCGACGGCAAGATCCACCTCAGCCAGCGGATGACCGACCGCATGCTGCAGCAGGTCGCCGGGGGGCACGACGAGAACATCCACCGCTCCCCGATCGAGCGGCTCTCCGACCGGGAGATCGAGGTGTTCGAGATGATCGGCCACGGGCTGATCACCAAGCAGATCGCCGCCAAGCTGGCCCTGAGCCCCAAGACGGTCGAGACCTACCGCGAGAACATCAAGGCCAAGCTCAATCTCCGCAACGGCTCGGAACTCACCCGCCACGCGGTCCAGTGGGTGCTCGAACAGGGGTAGCGCGGGGCGCGTCATTCCCGCGCAGGCGGGAATCCAGTTCCGTCGCTCGCCGTTCTGGATGCCCGCCTTCGCGGGCATGACGGTGGTTGCCAATGGGAAGCGCGCTGTAGTAGAAGTGCCTGCCCACTAAAGCAGCCCCGCCTGCCGCAGCTCCTCCGCGAACCGCACGATCCGATCGCCGACCGCCTCCGCGGTGGAATCGTCCATCGCGGCGACGCTCCGCTCGATGCGGCCTTCGGCGAGCAGCAACTGCACGATGGCGTCCGCCTCGTCGCAGAACGGCCCGGGGAGCTTGTCCCGGTCGAACAGCGCCGCCCAGAACTCGCGGCCGGCGGCCGTCAGGCCTCCCCGGGGATTTCCGTCGCGGCGGCGGACGATCTCCGCCGCCGAAGTGAACTTCGGCAAACGCCCGGTCATCGAAGCGGTCTCGGCAGTGTCCGACGTGCGGCGGCGCGCAGGCCCGATGCGCGCGCCGCCCCGACTACCCGCGCTCGTCAATCCGTCGGTCCGGTTTCCCGGCCGCTTTCCCGCGCCGCGACGAACGCCGCGACAACGGACGGAGATGACCATCACGAAATGAGAGAAGGGGTTGTGGAATGCTCCGCACCATCCTATCGGATTTGGGGCCGATGTCCATTCTGGATATCCGTTCAGATTCCGATTTCCACCCCGCCTCGCCGTGACGGGCGCAGCGGCCGGCGCTCCAGCGCTTCGGCCTGTCGCACCAGTTCGTCCGGCAGCGGGACCGGTCTCTGCCCCGCATAGTCGAACAGCACGATCACCGATTCGCCGTCGGCGACGATGCCGCCGGCGCTCTCGCCCAGCGCGGCGTGCGCCATCGTGAAGCTCGTGCGGCCGACTTTCGTGATCCGCGCGCCGACGCGCACCGTGTCGGGGTAGCGGATCTGCTTGCGGAAGTTGCAGCCGATCGCCGCGAGGATCGGTCCCTGCCGCTCGGTCTCGAACATGCGGTCCAGCCCAAGGCGCTCGCCGTAGGCGATGCGGGCCGACTCGAACCACCGGAACAGCACGGTGTTGTTCACGTGCCCGAAGGCGTCCTGGTCCCCCCACAGCACGGGGAGCGCGATGACGACGGGGAACTCGGCGAGCGGATCGGGCGAGGGGGAAGTCACGGGCGGCTCCGAATGATGCGGAACTTCGAGAGCACGCCATTGTTGCATCCGCGCGCCGCCGCGGCGAGCGAGAATGGGTGGCATGTCCCGAGCCTGAATCACCGGGGAGCTGACGCCGCCCCGCTCGCCGGGCTACTTCTTCTCCGCCTCGCGGAGCCAGTCGGCGATCCACAACTGGCTCGTGCCGTCTGCGCCGCGGTTCGAGGTCCACATCAGCTTCCGGCCGTCGGGGCTGAAGACCGGGAGGACGTCGGCCTTGGGGTGTGAAGTGATCCGCTCGACCTGGCCGCCGCGGAAGCTGGTCGCGTCGTATTCGATCTCCATCGTGAACAGGTCGAAGTTCGCCCCCTGCGGGCCGCGCGAATAATCCGCCCGCGTCCACACGATGGACTTGCCGCCGGGATGGAAGTAGGGGGCCCAGTTGACCGTATCGAGGTCCTCGGTGAGCTGCACTTCGTGCTTGCCGTCCACCGAGATCGCGAAGATTTGCAGCATGTCCTTCTTCCTGCGGTCGCTGCGGAAGATGACCCACCGGCCGTCGGGGGAGAAGAAGGGGCCGCCGTCGTAGCCTTCGGCGTTGGTGAGCTGCCGCACGCCGCTGCCGTCGGCCCGCATGACGTACAGGTCCGGGTCGCCGTCGCGGGTCGAGGTGAACACGATCCACTTACCGTCGGCGGAGTAGCTCGCCTCGGCGTCGTAGCCGGGGGAGTCGGTGAGCCGCGTCATCCCGCCGCCGTCGCGGTCGGTGACGTAGATTTCCATGTGGGGGTCGAACACCCACTCGTAGCGCCGCCGGCCTCCCTGAGCGGCCTCGGCGCGGGCCTGCCGCTCGGTCTGTTCGATTCCCGGATCGGTATGGCTGGAAGCGAACAGGATCCGTTCGCCGTCGGGCGTGAAGTAGGCGCACGTCGTGCGGCCGCGGCCGGTGCTGATCCGCAGCGGCGTCCGCTCGTCGAGCTTCTGCACGTAGATCTGATAGAAGGGATAGCCGATCGGATACGCCTGGTAGACGATCCACTGGCCGTCCGGGGAGAAGTATCCTTCGCCGGCCTGCGGCAGCCCGAACGTGACTTGGCGCACGTTGGCGAGGTGCGTTTTTTCCAGTTCCGTGACGAGCGGCCCGTCGGCGCGTGCCGGCGCCGAGAGCGCGGCGAGTGCCGCAATGGAAATCAGAAAGCGCATCTCGAAGCGACCTTCTTGGAAGCGGTGGACGACTCGTCGTTGGAGTACAGCCTTCAGGCTGCTTTCCGGCAGCCTGCGGCTGCCGGGACAGGCTGAAGCCTGTACTCCAACGAAATGCTACTTCAACGGCATGAGGTGGATGTTGCGGAACTCGATCGGCGTCCCTTCCGATTGCAGCGTGACCGCGCCTTTCGTCACGCTGCAGTTCGTGGCGTGGTTCACCAGCGTCCCGTTGACCTTCACGATGATCTCGTCCCCTTTGCAGGTGATGTCCATCGCGTTCCATTCGCCGAGCGGCTTCTCGGAGTCGTCGGTGAGGTTGATGTGCCGGCGGTCCTTCTTCCGCTCGGCCTCGTTCTCGACGTCGAGGTCGGTGCCGATGACCCAGAAGTCGCCCGCGTTGCCGGCCGCGAGCTGGACCTCGATCGACTTGGGCCAGATGCCGAGGGCGCCGGGCGTCGAGGTGTGGACGAGGACGCCGTTGTTGCCTCCCTGTCCCGGCCACCGCCATTCGACGTGCAGCTCGTAGTTCTCGTATTCGTCCTTGGTGCGGATGTAGCCGTTGGGCCGCCCCTTGCAGTGCAGCACTCCGTCCTTCACGCTCCACACGTCGTCCTTGCCCACGTCCTTGTTCGAGAGCACGGCGTCCCAGTTGGAAAGGTCCTTGCCGTTGAACAGCATCACCTTCCCCTCGTCCCCGTCCGCGGCGGAGGCGGAGGCGGAGGCGCAGGCGGCGAACAGGCAGAAGGCGGCGAACGGGCGAAGCGGGCGCATCGGCGGTCTCCTTCTCGGCGGGCGGGTCACGAAACGCGACGGCGCGCGGCGGTCGCCACGCGCTTCGGACACCAGCTTACGGGCCGCGCTCGCGGCGTGCAATCGCCCCGCACGTGAGAGGCGCGTCGTCGATCGGGAAGAAAGGATTCGACGCAAAGGCGCAAAGGGCCGCAAAGAAGGACGAAGGAATCACAGCGCGTCGAGGAATTCCGATTGGCCGATTCGTCTTGAAGTTGCGCGGGGCGCGCAGAGATTCTCGGGCCATGGTCCTCATTCAGTACTTCCAAGTTCGCGGCGGCACGTCATGCCCGCGAAGGCGGGCATCGAGCGGCGGCGCGCACAAGAGGCTGGATTCCCGCCTGCGCGGGAATGACGAAGTCGTACTCTTGGAAGTACTGTCATTTGTTTGCCCGTCATCTTCCTGTCCAAAAGACCGGCTCGATGACCCGGTCCCGGTCCCAACCTCGCACGACTCCCGCTTCTCTTTGCGAAACTTTGCGCCCTTTGCGGCTTTGCGTCGAAATCTGCTCCAGTTGCGGCTTCGCCGCGTTTGCGCGGATTGCGGCCGCGGCGCGTTATAGTGGGCCGCCTCGTGCGCCCGTGGAGAGGGGCGATTCGTTCCATTCGATTCGGGGTGCGCGCATGCCGAGCATCTACGACCTCAAGCCCCGCTTCCAGGCGCTGTTGCGGCCGCTCGTCCGCGGGCTCGCGCGGTGGGGAGTGACGGCCAACCAGGTGACGGTGGCCGCGGCCGTGCTGTCGTTCGCCGCCGGCGGCGCGGTGGCCCTGCGCCCGGAGGGCCGCTGGCCGCTGCTGTTGGTCCCGATCGCGCTGTTCGTCCGCATGGCGCTCAACGCGATCGACGGGATGCTGGCCCGCGAGCATGGGATGGAATCGAAGCTCGGCGCCGTGTTGAACGAACTGGGAGACGTCCTCTCCGACGCGGCCCTGTATCTGCCGCTCGCGCTCGTGCCGGGCCTCGACGCGCGGCTCGTCGTGCCGGTCGTGCTGCTGGCGGTGGTCAGCGAGATGGCGGGCGTGGTCGCGGTGCAGATCGGGGCGCGCCGGCGGTACGACGGCCCGCTGGGCAAGAGCGATCGGGCATTCGTGTTCGGAGCGATCTGCCTGCTGCTCGGGTGCGGCGTGCCGGCGGGATGGTGGCAGAACGCCCTGCTCGGGTTGATGCTCGCGGGGCTGGTCCTCACGATCGTGAACCGGGCGCGGCGGGCGGTGCGGGAGGCGGAAGCGTGAGCCTGACGACGCTCGAGCCTCCCGTGCAGTGGACCCTTCTCGGCGTGTTCGCGCTCCTCGCCGTGGCGCAGGCGATCGTGTGGACGCTGCGGTGGATCCGCTCCGAGCGGGACTGGGCGGAGCTCGAGCGCCGGATCGCGACGTGGTGGATCATCGCGGCGGTGTTCGCGCTGGCGCTCCTGCTCGACCGGGCGGTGGCGATCGGATTGTTCGCAGTCATCAGTTTCCTGGCGCTCAAGGAGTTCCTGTCGCTCGTGCCGACGCGCCGCGCCGATCGCCGCGTGTTGTTCTGGGCGTACCTCGCGATCCCGCTCCAATACTGGTGGGTGTACCGCGAATGGTACGGGATGTTCATCATTTTCATTCCGGTGTACGTGTTCCTGTTTCTGCCGCTGCGGATGCTCTCTGTCGGGCCGGCGGAGGGGTTCCTCCGCGCGGCGGGGACGCTGCACTGGGGGCTGATGACGACCGTGTTCAGCCTGAGCCACGTGCCGTTTCTGCTCGTCCTGCGGATGAAGAGCGATCCGGAGGCGAGCTACGGCCCGGGGATGGTCGTGTTCCTGGTCGTGCTCACCGAGTTGAACGACGTGGCGCAGTACCTGTGGGGGAAGTCGCTCGGCCGGCGGAAGGTGCTCCCCGCGATCAGCCCCGGGAAGACGTGGGCGGGCTGGATCGGCGGGATCGTCACCACCGCCGCGGTCGCGACGCTGCTCGGGCCGTGGCTCACGCCGCTCGACCGTCTCCACGCGCTGGTCGCCGGGCTGATCATCGGGGTCGCGGGGTTCGTCGGGGACGTCAACATCTCGGCGCTGAAGCGGGACCTGGGGATCAAGGACAGCGGGAGCATGCTGCCGGGGCACGGCGGGATCCTCGATCGCGTCGACAGCCTGACGTACACGGCGCCGCTGTTCTTCCACTACATGTATTACCTGTTCGTGTGGCACACGCACGGGGCGCTCTGATTTCCTGTCCAATCCATCTGAATTCTTGAGAGTCGTCATGCCGTTTCGCTGCGCTTCGAACGATGAAAATCGAAGTTCTTTCCTGTCAGCAGCTCGAAAGATTCGAGGCCCGGAGGGCCGCAAGGGAGTAGCCCCGCCCGTCAGGGCGGGGGATGCGAAGCCGAACCCTGCGCCAGGCCCGAAACCAGGTCCGAAGGGCCGACAGGACGCGATTGCGTGGGTGTTCGCATCCGACGCGGGGCGGGATCGCGACGGCGACCGATTCCGGGGGACAGCTCCTACCGGTCCTTCGGACCTCCCGGTTGCGTTTGCGCTCGATAGCCCCGCCCTGACGGACGGGGCTGTTGCCGGACGGCCCTTCGGGCCTGAAATTCTTGCCGGCCGGCCCGGTCCGCGGGAAACGGATCGGATGCGCCTTTCCCCCCGATAACCTCGTTGATTTTTCCGAGCGAATTCCGCTACCTCGTTTCAGGCGCCGATGAACCACTTCCTGCGGTTCCTGTTCTACACGTTCGTCGTGCGGCCGCTCCTGCTGGTCGTGCTGGGGCTGCACGTGCGGCACCGCGAGCGGCTCCCCGCGGAGGGGCCGGCGCTCGTCGTCGCCAATCACAACAGCCACCTCGACGCGCTCGTGCTGGCGACGCTGTTTCCGACGCGGCTGTTGCCGAAGGTCCGGCCGGTCGCCGCCGAGGACTACTTCTTCCGCAACCGCCTGTTGAAGTGGTTCGCGCTCCGCGTGGTGGGGATCATTCCGATCCCGCGGGTCGTCTGCGGGGGCGAGCGCGACCCGCTGGCGAAGGTGTGCGCGGCGCTCGAGGCGGGGGAGATCGTGATCTTCTTTCCCGAGGGGGGCCGCGGCGAGCCGGAGCGGCTCGGCGAGTTCAAGTCGGGCGTGTGCCACGTCGCGAAGCGAATGCCCGAGGCGCCGGTGCTGCCGGTGTTCATGCACGGGTTCGGCAAGGCGCTGCCGAAGGGGGAGGCGGTGCTCGTGCCGTTCTTCTGCGACGTGTTCGTGGGGGAGCCGCTGCGGTGGACCGGGGACAAGCACGGGTTCCTCGATGAACTCAATTCGCGGATGAACGCGCTCGCCGCGGAGGGGCGGTTCGCGGCGTGGGAATGACTGGGGCACGGAGTACTCAGAGTTTGTGAAGGAATGCGGCACCCACCAAGAAGGTGGTTTCCGTCGCGAACAGAGGCACCCTGAAAGGGTGCGATTCCGCAGCCCAGGGTCGCGAGCGAACGCGAGCGCACCCTGGGAAAACAGCCGTCGACGCCCCGAAACCCTGAAGGGGTTTCACTCCGGACGACCGCCACGGCACCCGGAGTGAAACCCTTACAGGGTTTCCGGAATCGAGGACGTCCAACCCAGGGTGCGCTCGCTGCCGCTCGCGACCCTGGGCTTTGGAATGCAACCCTTTCAGGGTGGAACCGGCGAATCCGACGCGCATCCGGCCAATCGCCGGAAGCGAATCGGAACGGGGACGCCAAACGTCGTCGCCCGAAATCTTTCACAGCCGCTCAGTACTCGGTACTCGGTACTCCGAACCCGCCTCTCACGCCGGGGCCGCCGCGAGCGCTCGGTCGCGGAAGGTTTCGAGCATGGCGATCCCTTCCGCGTCGAGCACGACCTGCGGCCGGGCGCGCGAAACGAGGCGGCACGCCTCGTCCACCGTCGCCGCTTCACCGCTCGCCAGCAGATACGCGGCGGCGACCGCGGCGGTGCGTCCATAGCCCAGTCCGCAGTGGACGTACACTCGCCCGTCCGCCGTCCAGCGGGAGATGAACGCGACGGCGGCGTCGAGTTGCTCGAGCGTGGGGCGCGTCAGGTCGAGAACCTGAATGTTGGCGTAACGCTCGCCCAGGTTGCGGAACTCGGGACGTTCCGAATGCTCCGCCGTGAGGTCGAGGACCGCGACGACTCCCCGCGCGTCGAACAGGGACCGCGCATCGGCGGCGTTCGTGATCAACCGGCCGACGATGAGATCCTCTCCCACCGCGCAACACGCCTCCGCCTGCCGCCAGTAGTGCCGTCGCGACAGCGCCAAACCAAACAGATACGGCGCGAGCAGAATGCGGGCCGAGAAGTGCAGCCGCCCGTGGTCCTTGCGGAACACCGCCGGCCCCGCGCCGAGATACGCCGAGGCGACGATCGTCAGCGCCACCGCCGGCCACGACAACAGCAGCCACCAGCCGCCGCGCGGGCCGAGCGTCGCGGCGGAAAGAGCGAAGAGGACCGCCAGCGCGCCGTAAGCAGCCGCAAGCCGCGGCCGGCGCGGGGAGCGTGCGAGCGCCGTCTCCGGGCCGGGGAGCGTGTCCGGGACCGCGTAGAAGATCAGCAGCCCGGCGACGAATCCCCCCGCCACGTCCACCAGGTGGTGCTGATGAGTGAACACCGTCGAGAGCGTGATCAGCACGAACCACGCCTGCACGATCCACCACACGACGCCCGACGTGTGCCGCGCGTACATCCGCCGCAGGACCAGCGTGTAGGCCACGTGCAGCGAGGGAAACAGGTTGTACACGGCGTCGAACGAGAACAGAAAGGCGAAGACCGGGCCGAACGGTCCCTCGACCCGCTGCCGCTCGAACCCCAGCCGCAGGGGCAGCGCCAGAAACCCCACCGCCGCCAGCAGCGGCGCGATCCCGAGCCGCAGCGCCAGTGATTTCAACTCCGCCCGATCGCGAGCCAGGAAGGGCGACGCGAAGAAGAGCAGGTCGATCGACATGTAGGGGAGGATCAGCCAGGGGAGGAGCGGGATCGCCAGCTCCCAGCCGAAGAACCACGTCCCCACATCGCTCCGCGTCGCCGTGTAGAGGTTGCAGGCGCCGTACACGAGCATGAACTCGAGCGACAACAGCGCCGCCCCGAGGAGCGCGAGGCCCCACGGGCGGTGCTCGCCGTCGGTCGTGCGCTGTCCGTTGTCCGTCGTCATTCGGCACGCACCACTGTCCGAGGCCGGCGTGCGAACTGAAGTTCGCACTACTTTCGCACTCTGCGGGCCAGCGAGACGGTGAAGATCCCCGCCTCGTCGATCAGCATCTGCTCCTTGCGGAAGCCCGCCTCCGCCGCGAGGGCGTCCATCTCGGCCTGCGTGCGGCAGCGCATGATCCACGGCTGTCCGTCGCGGTTGGGGAGCACGCGGGCGATCATCTCCTGCTGCGGGTGCCAGGGCTGGTTCGTGTAGACCAGCCAGCCCCCTTCCTCGATCGCTTCAGCCAGCCCGCGGAGGGAGTCGCGGACGGGGCCGTTCTCCGGGAACAGCTCGTACAACCCGGAGACGATCGCGATGTTCGGCCGCGGGACGATTCCCGCGATCGCGCGGGGATCGAACGCGTCGCTGCCGCGGTACTCGACGTTGTCGAGGCCCATCTCCGCGGCGAGCCGCCGTCCGGCCGCGAGGCCCCCTTCGTCCCGGTCGCAGCAGAGGGCGGCGATGTCGAGCCCCGCGTGCTGGCGGAGCGTGTCGAGCACGTACCGGCCGGGACCGGCCGCGACGTCGAGCAGGCGCACCGGCTTTCCCGCGGCGGCGACCTCGGCGATCGCCCGGTCGAGCAGCGCCTGCACGTGGAGTTTCCGCTGCCGGATCCCCCGCCAGCCGGGGCTGTCGAGATAGACGCGGTCGATCAGCCGCCCGAGCGGCGTGCGTCCCCGCGCGGTGTTCCGATACACGTGGTCGAGCGATTCGCCCGAGTCGAACCCGGTCCGCCAGCCGGTGCGGATCCCCTCGCTGAGCATCCCCCCGAGCCGCAACAGCGGCTTGTGCAAGGCGAACCACCAGCGGCGGGGGGACGCGATCGGCAGAGGACGGCGCAGACGGTCGTAGACGTCCTTCGTGTGGCCCGACTCGTGACTCGTCGCTCGTAACTCGTCACTCTTGCGGCCTTCCGCCCGCAGCACGAACTCTCGCGCGCGGGCGATCGGCTGGTCGCGGTCCTTCTCGAAGAACGTCGAGTGGAAAAAGCCCGGATAGACCTCGCACTCCTTGACCGCGGACGACAGCCGCTCGAAGAACCGGAACTGCGGCCCTTGGCGGACGACGAAGTCGGAACCCGAGACGAGCAGCAACGTCGGGACGGCGATCGCCCCCGCGTCCGCCACGATCCGGGCCGAGGTGTCGAACAGGTCGAGGAGGATGTTCACCGCGATCCGCGGCGAGACGAGCGGGTCGGCCGCGTACAGCCGGGCCTGCTCGGCGTCGTGCGTGAGCATCCGCGGTTTGACGTAGCTCTTGATGAACGCCTTTTCCTTGAGCTTCCGCAGGATTCGCAGCCCGGGGATCGCGAACGGCACGTACAGCTTCACGCGGAAGGCGGGGGTGGCGAGCACCAGGCTCCGGATCGGCGGGGCGTAATCGTGGACCCAGGCGGCGGCGAGCACCGCCCCCACGCTCTGCGCGACGACGGCCACGTTCTCGACGGGCACGCCGCGCTCGTCGCAGGCGGCGCGGACGAACTCGTCGGCGTCCCGCACCATGCGGGCGAGGCTCGGCGCGTAGCCCCGCTCGCCGGGGGTGTGCCCGTGCCCGCGGGCGTCCCAGGCGAAGATCCAGTGGTCCGCGAGATCGACGCGATCGACGAAGTCCTGCCAGCGGCCGGAGTGCTCGTGCCCGCGGTGGAACAGGACGAGCGCCCGGTCGCTGTCGCCGCGCGGCGGCCAGACGCGGTAGAACAGCTCGGCCCCGTCGGAAAGGCGGAGCGTCCGCAGCTCGCAGGGACGGCTCGTAACGTCTTTGGTTGGCTCGACTTCCGTGGCGATGGCGGCGGTCATGGCGGGTTCCGGGAAGGAAAATCAGGTTCCACGAGCTTCAAGGCGCGATCGGAACCGGAGTATAACGGATGAATCGCGGATCCACGCGAGGTCGACCCGTAAGGTCGCCGACGGCGTCACCTTACGATGATGACGGCACGCGCCCCCCGCTGATGATTTCGGAGGAACTGATAACAGGAAGGGGCCCGTTCGACCCCGGCCCGTTCTCACGGCGGCGGCTCGCGGAGGAAGTCCGGGAGGTAGGATTCGTCCGGCGAGGCGGCGGGTGCGGCCGCTTCGCGGGCGCGGCGTTCGGCCTCGCGCCGGCGCTGCTCTTCCTGGCGGAGGGCGAGGTACGAGCCGCTCATGATCCGGTCTTCCCTTCCCTCTCCCGCCACGATCACGATGGCGGATTCCGTCAGTTTCCCCTCCGACTTCACATTGATGCCGTAGCACCGCGTCTGGCACAGGCCGCAGCCGACGCACTTCTCGGCGAGGACGACCGGGGCGACGAACCCGGTCCCCTCTTTGGGGTTCCCCAGCTCGTCCGCCTCGGTGCCGACCCGCGTGAACTCGATCGCGTGATAGCCCGCCGCGTCGCACTCGTCGACGCACAACTGGCATGCCTCGCGCCCAGCGTACGGGAGACACGTCCGCTCATCGACGATCGCCAGGCCGATCCGGCAGACCGTCTTCTCCTCGAGCGGGATCGCCCGGATCGCTCCCGTCGGGCAGACCTGCGTGCAGGCGCTGCAGCTCGATTCGCAGCCGGACCAGTCGGCGACGACGTGCGGCGTCCACAATCCTTCGAGACCTTGCTGAAACTTGAGCGGGTGCAGCACGTCGTTCGGGCAGGCCTGGAAGCACTCGCCGCAGCGGATGCACATTTGCAGGAACTCGGCCTCGGGGACACTCCCCGGAGGGCGGATCGGTCGAAATGCGTGCGGATCGTCGAGGTTCGCGCCGAACGCTTTGGTCGCGAGGCCGGCGGACAATCCCCCGGCGATCCCCGCCGTGAGGCCGATGCCGGCGGCGAGGAAGCCGCGGCGGCCAATGGCCGTCTCGCGCGTGGGAGGATCGTTCTCGACCTTCAGCTCGACGAGGTTCCACCGCTCGACGAACTTGATGGCGTGCGTGGGGCACACGCCGGCGCAGGTCTGGCAGAGGGTACAGTCGGTGGTGCGGGTGGTGAAGTCCGGCTTGATCGCGTCGAACGGGCAGACTTCCACGCACTTGTTGCAATTGATGCAGGAGGACTCGACCTTCCGCTCGCTCGCCCGAAACAGGTTCCCCAGTGAAAACACCGCACCGCTGGGGCAGACGTACTTGCACCAGAACCGCGGCCGCAACAGGCCCAGCCCCAGCACGCCGCAGAACAGCGCGATCGAGATGACGTGTCCCAACCCGATCGGCGGCACCTGATGCCAGCCGCGCATCGCGCCGGTCTGGAAGGGACTCGCGACGAACAGCAGTCCCCGGGTGATGACCGGGATCGCCGCGACGAAGCCGGTCAACAGCACGCCGCCGAGCGCCGCGACGAGGCAGCCCAGCAGCAGGTAATACTTGATGTGGACCCACCATCCGTCTCCCGACACCCGGAAGCGGGTGACGCGCTTGCCGATCGCCCAGTCGAACAGGTCGATCGTCGTTCCCAGCGGGCACAAGTAGCCGCAGAACCCGCGGGGGACCAGCACGCAGACGGCGAGGATGATCCCCGCGCAGGCGAGCGACCAGACCCACGCGCGGGCGGCGATCGCCGTCGACAGACTCACCAGCGGATCGATCGCCAGAAACGTCTCGGCGGCGATCTTCTCCTTGGCCTCGAGGTTTTCGGTGTATTGGGCGGGCCAGGCGGCGGGATCGCGGGAATGGAGGGTCCACGGACCGGGGCTGAGGGCCAGGAGCTCGAGCGTGTCGGGCGAGAGCGGTCCGGCCGGTTCGATGGCCAGCTTCCCCGCGTCGCTATCCAGAATGCGGAAGGGAATCGCTGTCGTTTCAGGCGCTCCCGCCGCGGCGCTTTCATCGACGAGGAACACCGTCGCGCCGGCCGCGGGCGCGACGGACGGTCCCTCCTCGGTCGCGACGACGAACCGGCCGGCGTCGAGATCGACGCTCTCCGGCAGCCAGCCGCGCCACACGACCGGCGGCTGCGCGCTGTAGGGCCAACAGACATAGAAGAAGAGCACGAGGAACAGCACGAGACACCCGCCCTGGACCGCGCGCCGCACCGGGGCGGAAAGCCACGAAATCCCGAGCTTGCGAAGCGCCCGCCGCACCAGCCCCCTGCGCTTCGTCACCGGGTCGGAGAAGAGCGCGCCCGGCAGCAGCCGCCGCGCGGCGCGGTAGAGCGCGCTCCGCCGCCGCGGCGGTTCGCCGGGCCTGGGCTTGCGGATGACGGGAAGGAAGACGTCGAGGCGCATGGGGGGATTAGTGGATAGTGGGCAGTGGATCGTGGTCAGAAGGCAGCGGTCAGAGGACAGAGGTCAGAGATCAGAGCGAGGAAACGTAGGCGGCCCGATTTCATTGCACCGTCCACTCTCCACTGTCCACTACTCCCCCCGTCATTTCGCCCCGCCGGCGAGCGCCTTGGCCGTCGCGTTGATGATCGCTTCCGAGGTGATCGTGGCGCCGCTGGTGGCGTCCACGCCGCGGACCCCCTGCTTCTCGACGATCTTCCGCGGCGTGTCGGAGATCGACGAGTAGAACTGCTTTTCGCGGTGCTGGGCGACGCGGACCGATTCGATCTTCTTGTTCCGGACCGTGACCTCGACGGTGATCGGGGCTTCATAGCCCAGGCTGCTCGACTGGTACTGGCCGTCGGGGACGCGGTTGGCGTCGGCGAGCTGGAACAGCTTGATCGCCTCGGCGCTGGCGCGACAGCGGTCGATCGAACGCTTGTCCTGATTGGGGTTCTGCGACGCCGGCTGGACGGCGGCCCCCTGCTCGTAATAGGCGAGGGCGCGGGCCTCGTCGCCGGCGATGCGGCAGGCGTCCCCCGCATAGAGGTACGCCTGCTCCAACTGCTGGTTCGAGCGGATCGCCGAATCGGCGATCGCGAGCGCCTTCTGCGTCTCCCCCAGGTCGGCCCAGAGCTTGATCGACTGGAACGTGGACGGCGTGCGGTTGAGCATTTCGATCGCCATGTCCCGATTGCCGAGCTTCCAGTAGCACTCGGCGAGCATCACTCCCTCCCTGGAATTCAGCCCGCTCCGCGCCGCGGCCTGCTCCCACCAGAACGCCGCCCGGGCGTGGTCTTCGTGCAGGTTCTGGTACATCGTGCCCAGAGTGCCCATCACCCGCCGCACCGTCCCCGCATTCTTCTGATTGACGACCAGCAAGTGGTGCATCAGCCGAACCCCTTCCTTCCAGCGGCCGGGGTTCGGATTGACGATGTCCCAGACGTACTGCCCGACGTTGGTCTGATTGCTCCAGCCGCCGGGGGGTGGCTGCGGGAAGCTCAGGTCCAGCGTCTGCGGATAGGCGAGCGGCGTCGAATCGAACCAGTCCGGGGGCGTGTGGCCCGCCGCGACGACCATCGCCTCGACCTCCGCACGCGTCCGCGACGGGACGCCCGACGGCAATGGACCGGACGAAGCGGCGGGGGGCCGCGCCGTCGCGCCGGGCGCCGGCCGGGTCGCGGGCGGCTTGCTTGGCGGCGGGTCGCCCGCGGCGCTCGAGGCGGCGGCGAGATCTTGGCGCTGGCCGTTCGTGACGATCGCCTTGATCCGGGCGACGGGATAGGTGCTGGTGACGGTGCGGGCGCCGATGCGGGCCTCCATCTTCACGCTCTGCGCGGTCCGCTCCAGGATCTTGCCGGTGACTTTCGCCCCGCTGACCAGTTCGAGCACGTCGTCGGCGGACGCGGCTCGCACCGCGAGACACAGAAACGCGGCGAGAGCGAAACGGAGGAACGCCCGACGGGAGAAGTGACGCATGACGATCGAATCCTGAATCCGGAATGACCAAATTCCAATGACCAATGACCAACGGCGAGAACGTCGAAGCTCGAATGACGAATGACCAAACCCGAAGGTCGAAACGCCCGATCCGACCGGCTCTGCGACTGATTGACCGCCGAGAGTTCTTAGGCTGGGCTGTGCCCACCAAACCGCGCCGGAAACCGTATCCATCCTGCTGGTGGGCACAGCCCCATCCTACTTGTCACATCACGCCGCGGATCGGGCGGCCGTCGCGGACGAGCGTGATGGGGCGGCCCGCGTCGGTGTGGTACTCCTTCGCCGGGTCGATCCCCAGGTTCTTGTAAAAGGTGGCGGCGAGATCGTCGGGAGTGAAGCCCTCGCCGGCCGGTTCGGCCGCCTTGTCGTCGCTTTCGCCGACGAGCGTTCCGCCGCGGACCGCTCCTCCCGCCAGGAGCGCGCACATGGCCCGCGCCCAATGGTCGCGTCCCGCCTGTCCGTTGATCTTCGGCGTGCGACCGAACTCCCCGGTGACGAGGACCGCCGTGCTCTCGAACAGCCCCTTCCGCTCGAGGCGGTCGAGGAGCGCGGCAAGCGATTCGTCGAGCGCGGGGAGGAGCTGTTTCTTCAAGATGTTGAAGTTGTCGCTGTGCGTGTCCCACGCCCCGTCGGAGGCGAGGACGGTGACGAACCGGACCCCCGCCTCGATCAGCCGGCAGGCCAAGAGCAGGCTCTGCCCGGTTTCGTTCGAGCCGAACCGCTTGATCGTCTCGGGCGGCTCGCGCTCGAGATCGAACGCTTCCCGCGTGCGCGGCGAGCGGAGGATGCCGTACGCCTGCTGCGAGAAGCGGTCGGCCGAACGGACCTGATCGTCCAGCTCCTCGTAGCCCTGGAAAGCGAGGTCGAGATCGTCGAGCAATCGCCGGCGTTTGGAAAAGTCCTCGATCGTCAGCCCGTCTTCGATCGAAATTCCCCGCACGCGGAACGGCTGATCGGGCCGCGGTTTCTCTCCCGTCGCGAGCGCCGCGTACTCCATGCCCAGATAGCCCGGCCCCTGCGGATCGCGATCGACTGCGACCGAGGCGGGGAGGTCGTCCGCCGCGCGGAACTCGCGGCTGGCCACGCAGCCGAAGGCCGGGTACTCGAGCAGCGGGACCGGGCGGTTGCCGGTCATCACGTAGCGGGCGCCGATGCCGTGGTCGGCGAGGTTGTGCGACAGCCCGCGGACGATGGCGTACTTGTCGGCGCGGCGGGCGAGTTGCGGGAGGTGCTCGCAGATTTCAATGCCGGGGACGTTCGTTTCGATGGGCTGGAACTCGCCGCGGTACTCGGCGGGGGCCTCGGGCTTGAGGTCGAAGGTGTCCTGGTGCGACGGGCCGCCCGTGAGGAACACGAGGATCCCGGACCGGCCGTTGTTGAGCGCCTCGTCGGCGGCGGCCCAGCGGAGGCTGTTGCCGAGCGTCAGGCCGGCGCCGAGTGCCCCGACCTTGAGGACGTGGCGGCGGGAGATTCGATTGGTCATGGTTGATCCTTGGTATCGCAGCCCGCGGAATCGCCCGAAATTTCTCGTTCCGGGGCGTTGTTGAACCCTTTCAGGGTTCCTGTCCCTCGTGATACGCGGCCCCAGGGTGCGCTCGCTTCGCTCGCGACCCTGGGCTTTGTTGTTCAGCCCTTTCAGGGCAGTCAGTCGGAGTCAGTGAATCAGCAGGAACTCCTTGGTGTTGAGCAGCGCCCAGAGCAGGTCCTGCATCCCGGCGACCGTCGATCCGGCTTCCGCCACGTGCCTCGCGGCGCGTTCCCGCTCTGCCGCCTTCGGGGGGCGGCTCAGCGTGCGAAGGTACGCCTGCCGCACCAGTTCATCGACTGCGCGCTCCGACGGGGCCGCGGCGATTTCCGCGAGCCAGCCTTCGTCGGGCGACAAGCGCGAGTGAAGGATCGGGTCGTTCTGAAGGAACACCGCCTGCAGCAGGCTCGGCTTGCTGACCCGCTCGCAGTCGCAGTTCGTCGCGCGGGAGGGCTTGCCGAAGACCATCATCGCGTAGGTCCCCGAGAGCCGCATCGAGAGGTGGCCGATCGCCCGCCGCGACAGATCGCTGCGGACTTCGTCGAGCTGCGCGTCGGCCGCGGTCGCCTGCTTGAGCGCGTCGTAGACGATCTCGGCCGGGAGCCGGCGGGGGATTGCCCGGCTGAAGTGCCGGCGGTCGAGGCGGTTCGTCTCATTCGGTTTCCAGCTTCGCTGGTAGGCGTCGCTGTTGGCGATCTCGCGGTGCAGCCACTTCATGTCGTAGCCGTGGGCGATGAAGCCTTCCGCGAGGTAGTCGAGCAGCTCTTCGTTGCAGGCGGGGTTGGCGGGGTTGAGGTCGTCGGTCGGCTCGATGATCCCCTTGTGGAAATAGTTGGCCCAGACGCGGTTGACGAACGCGCGGGCGAACCAGGGATTGTCCTTCTGGCGGAGCCAGCGCATCAGCCCGGCTCGCGGATCGCTGGAATCGCCCGATGGCGGAACATCCTGCCCGAGCACCCGCCGGATCGGCTGTGCGCGGGGATCGATGTGCAGCTCGCGCCACGGGACCACATTGCCCGTTTCGGCCTTGGCCACCAGGTCCGGGTTGATCGGCGTCCCCTGGGCGCGGTCGACTTTCGCGCCGACCGATTTGGCCAACTGCTCGTATTCACTCTGCGAGCCGGGGGCCACGCCGTACTGGATCGACCCGAACAGCCCGCTGAACTCGCCGAAATCCTGCTTCGTCCAGCGGTCGAAGGGGTGCTTGTGACACTCCGCGCATTGCAGGCGGATGCCGAGGAACGCGTGCGCGAACGCCAGCCCCTTGTCACGCGGCTTGGCGAGCGTCCGCCGCGACCAGTAGAGCGGGAGCGTCTCGCGGTCCGCGTAGCCCGGTTCGTTCCCTTCGCGGACGAACGACGACATCTCGCGGGCGTGCTCCGCGTAGCTTTGGCCGGGGCGGCGGCCTTCCGCGAGCACGATCCGCTCGACGAGCTCGTCATAGGGGACGTTCTCGCGCAGCCGCGCGTGGAGCCACTCGTACCACATCACGGAAAGCTGCTGGCCCGCCTCGGATTGCTGCTCGGGGCTGCAACCGGTGTAGTCGCACAAGCGGTTCGCCCACCAGGCGGCGTAGGCGGGGCGCTCGAGCAACTCGTCGATCTTGCGGGCGCGTTTGTCGCTCGCAGCATCGGCCAGGAACGCCTCGACTTCCGCCGGCGCGGGAAGCGTGCCGGTGATGTCCAGGCTCGCCCGGCGGAGGAACTCGGCGTCGGTGCAGAGCTCGGACGGGACGATCCCGAGCTTCCGCAGGCGACCGACGATCAGCTCGTCGACGCGCGTCCGCGCCGGCACTGGCGGATAACGGTCCCCCGCGAGAGCGGTGACGGGAACCGTCACCGGGACCGCCACGACCTCCTTGTCGTAGAAGGCGACGACGTGCGTGTCGCCGCGGCCGGCGGCCTGCACTTTTCCGTCGCGGTCGATCGCGGCGACGGCGTCATCGTTCGACTGGAAGCGGCACAGCTCGGTGACATCTTCGGAAACGCCTCCCTCCCAGTGCGCGACCAGCTTGAGTCGCGCCGCTTGATTGGGCTGCGCGAAAACCAGTTCCGCCGGCGCGACTTCCAGCCGCTCGAGCCGCCGCGGCGACTCGACGGGCGCGGCCCCCCCTTCGATCCAGCGGAGGAGCAGGCGGTACTCCCAGCTCCTGGAATCGAACACTTCCCCGCCGCCGTGGTCGACGGCCAGCGTCGGCTTGCGCAAGGCGAGGCTCTTCGCGGGATCCCTGCGATCGACGCGCGGCGTTCCCTCGGCGGTCGACTTGCCGAGCAACGCCTGATGGTCGGCGGCGAAGTCGTATCCGAACAGGGACAGGCGGAGACCGCCTTGCCCCTGGAACGAGCCGTGACAGGCCCGCCCGTTGCAGCCCAGCCGGCTGAAGAGCGGCGTCACGTGCTGCTGGAAATCGGGAACCTCGCCGACGTCGTCGCGGGCGTAGCGGACGCGCACCGATTCGAGCGGCTGTGCGATCGGCGAGCCGCCGACGGGCGCGTCCCACGCGCGGGCCGCACTCGCGGCAGTCAGCAGAGCGATGGCGAACGAGACGAAGCGGATCATTGGCGATGACGCAGCCGGGTTGCGTGTCGGGATTTCAGGTTCCGCTCAGAGACCGCGATTCCAGACGACTTGCCGGCCAGTTTCCCGAATGCGGAAGCCGAAACGGCCCGCGGTTATTGGATCTTGGTGGCATCGTGCGAACCGACTTCGCACGACCGCACGTCACTCGTCACTCAGAAATTCCAGGATCGAGACGGCGCGTCATGCCCGCGAAGGCGGGCATCCAGCGGCGGTGCGGACAACGGGCTGGATTCCCGCCCCCGCCTTCGCTGGGGGCAGGCGCTGCGCGGGAATGACGGCGTCGCGTTTGGAAGTGCTGTCACGATTCAGCCTTCTTCAGCCATTCGCCGGGGAAGCGGAGTTGGTCGCCCTCGTCGTGGAAGGCCTCGAGTTCGATCTTGTCCCCCGGCTGGAGCACGACGAGCACGTCGAGCCATTTGCCGAACACACCCTTGACGGGGACTTCTTTGCCGATGGCGCTCTTCGGGTCCTTGGCCGTGCTCTTCTTCCAGACGTTCTTCACGCCGGTGACCTTCAGGACGAGCGTTCCCTTCTCGGCGTCCTTGCTGACGAGCGTGCCGACGAGGATGCCGCGGAACCCCTGGAGGCCCGCCGGAATCCCCGAGTCCACTGTTTCTCCCTCCGCCTCGGCCTGCCGCGGCGCGGCAATCGCGGAGGCGGAGAAGGGAACGGCGAGAGCGATCGCGAATACCGCCGAAAGGATCGCGGCGGCGGTCGATGTCGATGCGGCAGCAAGGTTCTTCATTGTCGGTTCCCGAAATCTCGAAAGGAGGAAAGGGGCCGTCAGCCCGGATCTTCACCACGAACGGTCAGTCGATCTTCCGCAGCACTTCCACGGCGGTCAGCCGGTCGCCGCCGAGGTGGAACGCGCCGGTCTCCATCAAGTCGCCGACCTTCAGCGACTTCAGGTTCGCCTGCATCCTTTCGGGCCGCGGTTCGCGGAGCGCGAACGACAGCGTCCGGCCGACAGCGGTTTCGGAGCGGCGGGCTTCGTTCCTGTCGTAGAGTTGGCGCACGTCTTCGACCCGGACCACGAATGTCCCTTTCTCGTCATCCTTGCTGATAAGCCGACCCGCCAGCACGCCGCGGAACCCGCGCAGCTCGGCGGGGAATGCCGCGCTCTCGCGGTCCGCTTCCGTTGGCTTGTCCGAATCGGCTTCGGCGTCGGTCCGCTTCTCCGGCTCGCGGACCGGCTCGACTTTGCGGATCGTTTCGCCGAGGAACTGGAGCCGGTCTCCCTGGACGTGTTTGACTTCGATCTCGATCGTATCTCCGGTCTTCATCGCCACGAGCACGTCGATCCATTTGCCGCTGATCCGGTCGATCGGCAGAGTGCGGCCGACGATGCTGTGCGGCTCTTTGGCGGTGCTCGGCTTCCAGACGTTGCGAACCTGCTGGACGGCGAGGACGATCGTCCCCTTCTCGGCGTCGACCGAGACGAGCTTTCCGGCGATCCGTCCGCTGAACCCGGCGAGCTTCTCCGGCACTTCCGAGAGGCCGGCGGGTTTCTCCTCCGCCGCGGCGGGCTGCGGGGCGTGTTCGGCGGCCGCGGCGGCGGGACCGGCCAGGCCGACGGAGAGGGCCACGGCGGCCAGCGTGTGCTTCATCGAGTCTGCTCCGGAATTCGAATGATCGAGAGACGTTCCCGCCGTGACGCGCGGCCCGGCGAACAGCAACAGCAGCGGAATCAGACCCAAGCACGCGAATCGGCCGACGCGCTGCCTCCGCGACGGCCGCGCGGGATTTTTCGGATGCGTCAGGATCCGCTCGACACGGCGACCCAGCGTCGAGCGAAAGGCCTCCATGCCGACCGTCCCGATCCGCGGCAACCCGCGCGCCGTGTGCGGCGCGTGCAGCCATTCCGCGACAGTCGTCAAACACCGCGCCAGGCCGACCCCATCGCGGAGGACGCGGCTGGCGTCCTGATCGGCGAGGAACTCCGCCTCCATCCGCAGCCGACGACGCACGAGAAAATTCAGCGGCTGGAAGAACAGCGCGTGGCACACGAAATGCGCCACGAGCGACCACAACGGATCGCGCCGCACGATGTGCGCCAGCTCGTGCGCCACCATCGCCCGCAGCTCCGATCGATCGAGTCGCCGCAGCAGCCGCGCCGGGGGAAGCAGGATCCGCGGCCGCAGCACGCCGGCCGCCAGCGGACTGCGGACGCCCGGCACGAGCAGCACGTCCACCCGGCGGTGAAGACCCATCCGCGCGGAGAGGGGTTCGAAGCCGTCACCGCCCAGCCGCCGTCCCTGCCGTTCCAGCCGCCGGAGCCGCATGCCGTGCAGGGCGCACCGTCCGGCGCCGGCAATCAGTCCCGCCCCCGCGGCCCATGCCAGCCACGTGAAGACAACGGCGGCAGCGCTCCACCAGCCGGCAAAGTCGATCCCGCGGACCGGTTCGCCCGAATCGAGAACCGCGTCGGGAACCGTCCTCGGCCGCGCGTGGACAAGGATCGCCTGGCGCGGCGGCGCGGGGAGCGTCTGTTCGGAAGCGGACGGACTCGCCGAGACCGCATCGAGGTGCAGCACCATCGCCCCCCAGCCGGAGCCGGGGAACGCGACCGCGATCCCGCTCGTCGCCACACCGCCGACGAGCGCCAATTTCCAGAGCGCGTCGCGGGTTTCGGGACGGGTCCGCGGGAGCAGCCGCAGCGCCCCGGCGACCGCCGCGACGAGCAGCGTCGAGTGCACGAGGTAAGTGGCGAGAAAGCCGGCCAAAGTCGCGATGATGGTCATGTCGCGCCTCCCTTTCGCCCCCCGCGGGCGGATTGCTTCGCGTGCTCGTCGATCAGCGAACGGATGCGGGCCAGCTCGTCCGCGTCGACCGGCTGGCTTTCCAGCAGATGGCTGACGAGTTCGGAGGGGCTGCCGGCGAAGACGTGCTCGACCAGGTCGCCGATCAGCGAGTGACCCACGTTCTCCGGCGCGAGCACCGGCTCGTAGATGTAGGTCCGCCCTTCGACGGTGTACTTGACGATCCCCTGCCGCTCCATCCGGCGGAGAATGGTGGCGAGCGTGGAATACGCCAGCTCCTGGTCGGGACGGACCGCCTCCTGGACGTCGGCGACGGTCGCCCGCCCGCGTTCCCAGAGGACGTGCATCACGGCCAGTTGCAGCCGGCTCAAGCGGCGCCGCATCGTTCCCCCCATGGCCCGTCGCTCCCGCGGAAAAATCGGCAGATCGTCGCAACGACAGGCGTAATACTACAACTGTAGTTCTAGTGCTGTCAACATAGCCAGGACCGGTTCGAGAAAAAATTCCGGCCACCGAACCGCAGCGACCCGGACGCTTCGAGCGTTCGGGTCATTTTCCCCTCCGCCGAGAAACTGCTTCTCCCTCCGCACTCTCGCCCGCCCGCGTCTATAATCGACGTTCGGCGATCAATCGAACGTTTCCGATCGCATGCGAGGACTCGCGTCATGGCCACCGCCACCCTGCCCCCGGCCGCAACGGAAGCCCCCGGCTGCGTGACCCTTTACGGCATCAGTTGGGACTTCTACGAGCGCTTCCTGGAAGAGACGCGGGACCAGCGCGTCAGGCATTTCTACGACGAGGGAGTCCTCACGATCATGTCGCCACTCGGCCTGCCGCACGAATGGAACAAGAAGCTGATCGGCCAGATGATCGAGGCATTGACGGAGGAACTCGGGATTCCAAGGCGAAGCGTCGGCGCCCTCACTCTGAAGAGTTCACCGGCTCTGAAAGGCGCCGAGCCGGACGAGTCGTACTACATCGCGCACGAACCGCAGATGCGCGGCAGGCGACGATTCGATCCAACGCGCGATCCGCCCCCGGACCTGCTCGTGGAAGTGGACATCACCAGCCCGTCGCTGGATCGCCTGCCGATCTTCGCCGCGCTCGGCGTACCCGAGGTGTGGGTCTATGACGGGAGCGAATTGCGGCCTTACGTCCTGCGGAAGAATGGGAGCTACCGCAAGTCGAAGACGAGCCGGGCGTTTCCGTTCCTGCCGTTCGCGGAGTTCGCGGCATGGCTTCGCAAGGCGGAGGCGATGGACGAAACAAGCTGGATCCGCGCCTTCCGCGCTTGGGTGCGGGAGCAATTCGAGGATCTACGGCGATCGACGGAGAAATCGCAGTGAACTGCAGGACGACTACTGCGGCGGTCGCCAAGTCGTCTCATCGAATTGGGGGAACTCCATGCAACGTCTGATCGACTACTGGTTCTCGTGGTTCCCGCTGTGGGCGACGCCGACGTGGATCGCATTCGTCGTGACTGTCGTCGCCGCGGAAATCTCGCCCGAGCTAAAATGGGAAATTCTCGATAACACGGGGCTGTTTGTGCTCTTCGCGGCGCTGATCTTCGTTACGAACCTGATGGTCCTGACCGCCTTCTGGTGCTGCTGGCGACTCGACAAGACGACCCGCGGGTGGAGGAAGGCAGGCTGGTACGGCGCCGTCCTGTTGTTGCCTCCGGTTGGAGCCCCGCTCTGCTACTTCCTGAAACTGCGGAATGAGATGTCTCGCAAGCAAGCACGATAGCCCTGCGGTGTTGCACGGCCCTGGGGACACTTCGCGGAGTAGTCGACAACAAAGCCTGAAATCATCCCATCGATGGCATCGCGATCACTCCAACTTTGGACGAACCGACGCAGCGGAGAACTCGACGAGGTCGAAGCGGCCCATGCCGCGATCGGCGGAACGACGCCGGGACGGCGCTATGCGACACAGCAAGTCAATCATGCGTACGCAATGCTGCTCGCCGCGCAGTTCCAAGGATTCTGTCGAGATCTGCATTCCGAGGCGGTTGACCACCTCGTGCGCCACGTGAAGCCGGTGGCGTTCCAGCATGCGCTTCGCACCGAGCTTGTCATGGGCCGAAAGCTCGACGCGGGAAATCCAAACGCAGGGAACATCGGGGCCGACTTCAACCGCCTGGGCCTGAAATTCTGGCCGACCGTGCACGCTCACGATGCGCGGACGGCCCAACGTCTGACTCGCCTCGAGGATCTCAATCTTTGGAGGAACGCGATCGCCCACCAGGACTTCGATCCGGCGAAACTTGGCACGGGTGCTTCGCTGCAGCTGGCAACCGTCCAGTCGTGGAGGCGAGCCCTGAATGGACTGAGCGTCAGCTTCGATCGCGTGGTGCATGATTACCTGCATACAATGACCGGAGCACTGCCATGGTAGGAGAATCCAAATGAAGAGTACCATTCGGCCCATCAAAGTCGGCGATCGGGTTCGCTTCACCCTCGCGACGGTATGGGTGGAAGGAACTGTCGTCGAGGACCGAGGCCACATCGCGAAGGACGGAATGCAACTCGTCCGCGTGCGGGTGGCCTACGACCCGGATCACGAGATGGACTTCGAGATGCCCGCGGATGAACTCGAGATCGTGGGGGCGTCCACCCGCGGGGATCACGGCTGATCCCCAATGCCCGACTTCCAACTCGTCAGCGATTACCAGCCCGCCGGGGACCAGCCCAAGGCGATCGAAGCCCTGGTGCGCGGGTTACGCGAGGGGAAGCGCGAGCAGGTGTTGCTCGGGGTGACCGGCTCCGGGAAGACGTTCACCATGGCGAACGTCGTCGCCCAGCTCAACCGGCCCACGCTCGTCCTGTCGCACAACAAGACGCTCGCCGCGCAGCTCTTCGGCGAGTTCCGCGAGTTCTTTCCGCACAACGCGGTGAGCTACTTCGTGAGTTATTACGACTACTACCAGCCGGAGGCGTACATTCCGCAGCGGGACATCTACATCGAGAAGGACGCCTCGATCAACGAGGAGATCGACCGCCTCCGCCTGCAGGCGACGAGCGCCCTCGTCAGCCGCCGCGACGTGCTCGTCGTCGCCAGCGTGAGCTGCATCTACGGCCTCGGCTCGCCCAAGGACTATCTCGCAATGATGGTCCCGCTGTCCGTGGGGAACGAGATCGACCGCGACGAACTGCTCGCGAAGCTGATCGACATCCAGTACGAGCGGAACGACTTCGACCCCGCGCGGGGAAAATTCCGCGTCCGCGGCGACGTGATCGAGATCTGGCCCGCCTACGAGGAGTTCGCGTATCGCATCGAGCTGTGGGGGGACGAGGTCGAAAAGCTGGGGATCGTCGATCCGCTCACGGGCGAAACCGCCAGCGAGTTGCGGGACATCTACATCTATCCGGCCAAGCACTTCGTGCTGCCTCAGGAGCGGATCGACCGCGCGCTCGGCGAAATCGAAGCCGAAATGCACGCGCAGCTCGAAAAGTTCCGCAAGGAGGGCAAGCTTCTCGAAGCGCAGCGGCTCGAAGCCCGCACGCGGTACGACATGGAGATGCTCAAGGAAGTCGGCTACTGCCCGGGCATCGAGAACTACAGCCGGGCGCTCGCGGGACGCAAGCCGGGCGAGCCGCCTTACACGCTGCTCGACTTCTTCCCGGACGATTTCCTGCTGTTCGTGGACGAGTCGCACACGACGGTCCCGCAGGTCCGCGGGATGTTCGCCGGCGATCACTCGCGGAAGACGACGCTCGTCGAGCACGGGTTCCGGCTGCCGATGGCGATCGACAACCGCCCGCTGCGGATCGACGAATGGAACGCCCGCCGCAAGCAGACCGTGTTCGTCTCGGCCACGCCCGCCGACTGGGAGCTGGAGCAGACCGAAGGGGAAATCGTCGAGCAGGTGATCCGCCCGACGGGGCTGGTCGATCCGCTGATCCACGTCGCCCCCGCCCGCGGGCAGGTCCCGCACCTCATGGAGCAGATCCGCAAGCGGGCCGAAAGCGGCGAACGGGTGCTCGTCACCACGCTCACCAAGCGGCTCGCCGAAGACCTCACCAAATACCTTCAGGAAGAGGGCGTCCGCTGCAAGTGGCTGCATTCCGAACTGGACGCCTTCGAGCGCGTCGAGATCTTGCGCGAGCTCCGCGAGAACAAGTTCGACGCGATCATCGGCGTGAACCTGTTGCGCGAAGGACTCGACCTTCCCGAAGTCTCGCTCGTGGCGATCCTCGACGCCGACAAGGAGGGTTTCCTGCGCAGCGAGACCTCGCTGATCCAGACGATCGGCCGCTCCGCCCGCAACGTGAACGCCGAGGTGGTCCTGTACGCCGACCGCGTCACGGAGAGCATGCAGCGGGCGATCGACGAGACGAACCGCCGCCGCGAGCTGCAGCTCGCGTACAACGCGGAGCACGGCATCACGCCGGAGACGATCAAGAAGGCGATCCGCCGGGGGATCGAAGAGGAAATCCAGGCCCGGCGGATCGTCCGCGAGACGATCGAGTCGGGCCGCGGGACCGGCTACGTGACGCAGGAGTTCCTCGACGAGCTGGAGGCGGAAATGGTTGCCGCCGCGGAGCAACTGGAATTCGAGCGCGCCGCCCGCCTCCGGGACCGGATCGTCGAATTGAAGCAGAAACTCGGCCAACCGGTGTCGGCGGACGAAAGCGATGCAAACGCGCCCGGCTTCGCCTCCGGCGGCAATCGCCGCCAGGGAGACAAAGCCAAACGCCGCCGCGGCAAGAAGACGCAGCGGGTGCCGAAGCCGGAACGGCCCTGATCGCAACTGCCGCGGCGAAACATCGGCGTTGGCTCGGTGGATTGCGTCGCGCTGCGCTATCGAGCAGTCGCCTGCAGTTGGCGCTGAATCGTCGCGAGACAGGCGTAGACGTCTCGGTTCAAGCGATGCTCCCAAATACGGAGCACCCTGATACCGTGTCTGCGAAGTCGCGAGGAGGTCCTTTTGTCACGGGCGCGATTGCGGGCGATCTTCATCCGCCAAAACGCGGAGTTCTTTTTGGGAACATGCCCGCAGCGCGGACAACCGTGCCAGAAGCACCCGTCAACGAAAACGGCCAACCCTGCTGCCGGGAAATAAAAGTCCGGCCGGCCCTCGATATCGCGTGTGTGGAGAACCCACCCGCTGATGCCCGAGCGAACAAGCGCGTAGCGCAAACGCATCTCGGTGGTCCGGTTGCCCGTCCCTTTGACGGCCCCCATTGCCTTGGATCGTTCTTGAGAGACATCGAACCGTCCGTCGGGAAGTTGTTCGCGAAGAATCCGTTCCACCGGTCCTTTTCTTCACGGCTCAGCCCGACGAGTTCGGCAGATTTCGCGACCTTCTCCGGCGCGGCGATCCACTTGTCCGGGCTGTTCAACGGATATTGGGCGAGAAACGCGGACTCGACCGACTTGCCGAACGAAGTTTCGAGGGCCATGTACAGTTTGCTGTTGAACAGGAAGTCCGCGAACCGCCGCGGGTCGTCCATGATAACCGGACTGGTTTCCTGCAGGTCCGCAATCGATCCGCAGGAACAAGCTCGCCGGTCGCCTCGACCCGAAGTTGAACGTTTTCGAGGCGGACATCTCTCGGTTCGATCCGAGCGAATTGTTCCATGCCACCGGCCTCCGTCCCGGCGAATTGGATCTGCTGGTCGGTGGGCCGCCCTGCCAATCGTTCAGCACCGCAGGGAAACGCGCGACGGTTCAGGATCCGCGCGGGACATTGTTGTGGGACTTTCTGCGGTTCGTCGACGCGCTGCGTCCGAAGTTCTTCCTGATGGAGAACGTGCGCGGTCTCCTCTCGGCCGCATTGCGCCATCGTCCAATTGCGAACCGGCCGGAAAAGGGGGGGCGCCCTTGCACGCGGACGAGAAGCCCGGTTCGGTCGTCCGCCTGTTCGCGGAGGATCTCCAAAAACTGGAGGGAACGGCCTACCACATGGATTGCTTCGAGGTGAATGCGGTGAACTACGGCGCGCCGCAATTGCGCGAGCGTGCGCTGTTCATCGGGAACAGGTACAATTGCGTGCCGGATTTTCCTGATCCGACCCACGGACCGCCCGACCGCGGACATGCGCATCAAGGTTCGCTGTTCGAGGGGCCGCTTCGTCCCTGGCGCACTCTGGGCGATGCGTTTCGCAATACGCATGCTCGCGCTCGACGCACGAGATCGTCCGGAACCGGCCGCTCTGCTCGAGTCCCCAATCCAGGCCCATTCCCCCGGAGAACAGAGAGACGACGTTGTATCGTGGACTGCTCATCGAACTCGCGGTTGAATCTATGGATTTGCCTTTGATGACGGTCGATTGTATCGGGATGCGGTTCGCTTCTCCACCGGCCCCCGAAAATGTGATGCTGCCCCCCGTTCGCTCTTCCGTTTTGATACGATCGCCGATCCACTGGATCCCGACATGTTCCCATCTTCGATTTACGACCTGAGCGCTCGCCTCCAAAGCCGGGCGGCGACGGCCGAGAACCCGGCCGCCGAGCGGGGGCGGGGGGGGACCACCGGCGACGGGTTGAAGGGGGCGCCCGCGATCATGGACTTCCGCGCGGGCGGGACCGAGACGCTGCTCGACGTCGCCGGGCCGGGGATGGTGCGGCACATCTGGTGTACTTCCCATCTCCGCACACCGCAGGCGATGCGGAACCTCGTGCTTCGCATGTACTGGGAGGGGCATCCCGTCCCGAGCGTCGAAGTCCCGCTCGGCGATTTCTTCGGCGTGGCGCACGGGGCGGCCGTGCCGGTGCAGTCGGTCTGGGTGGCGATGCAGGAGGGGCGGGGGTTCAACTGCTTTTTTCCGATGCCGTTCGCCCGCCGGGCCCGGATCACGATCTCCAATGAGACCGAAGCCGACATCGACTGGTTCTTCTACCAGGTCGATTTCACGCTCGGGGACGCGGTGACGGACGAGCACGGCCGGTTTCATTGCGGGTTCGACCGCCGGAACCCGGCCCCTTATGGCGAGGACGTGGCGATCCTCGACACCGAAGGGGCGCGCGGGGCCTACGTGGGCTGCGTGCTCGGCGTGCGGCCGCTCGCTCCACTATGGTGGGGGGAGGGGGAGGTCAAGGTGTGGCTCGACGGCGACGCCGAACACCCCACGATCTGCGGCACGGGAATCGAGGATTACATCGGCGCGGCGTGGGGGCTGAGACCGCATGGCACGCCGTATCAGGGAGCGCCGCTCGTCGGGACGCACAACTCGCTGTATCGCTTCCACGCCTGCGACCCGATCTACTTCGACGAGCGGGTTCGCGTCGCCGTGCAGCAGATGGGGAACGCCCCGCTGTCGGAAGCGCGGGCGCTCTACGGCGACCGGCTCGTGTTTCGCCGAAAGAACCATCCCCGCCGCGGTCCGGACGAAGTGTTCTACCTGCGGAGCGACGATTACTCGTGTACGGCGTTCTGGTATCAATACCCGCTCGTCGAACGGCGACATCCTCTGCCGGACCGGCGGGCGCGGAGCGCCGATCTTTACGAGACTGGTCCGCAGTCCGAGCCGCTCGCGGAGCTGTGAAGGTCATGGAGCGAACGATGTTCTTCCGGGCGTGCGGCTTTCTCGGCTGCGTCCTGCTCGCCGGGCGCGGAGAGGCGCGCGGCGACGATTGGCCGCGGTGGCGCGGGTCGCAGGGGAACGCGGTGTCGGCGGAGACGGAGCTGCCGGTGCGGTGGGACCGGAAGACGAACATCGCGTGGTCGGTGAACGTGCCGGGGGAGGGGGCGTCGTCGCCGATCGTGTGGGGGGATCGCGTGTTTCTGACGTCGGCCCGCGAGGCGGGGGGCGTGCGGGTGCTGCACTGTCTCGACCGCGACTCGGGCGAGACGCTGTGGACGCGGGAAATCAAGGACGATTTCCCCGAGATCACGCTCCCCCTGACCGGGCACGCGGCCGCCACGCCCGCCACCGACGGCGAGCGCGTCGTCGCCTTCTTCGGCAACGCGGGAGCCGCGTGCTGGGACTTCGATGGCAAGGAACTGTGGCGGCGGGATCTGGGGGACTTCGAGTCGGAACTGGGACTGGCCAGTTCGCCGATCATCGACGAGGGGCGGGTGATTCTCGTCTGCGACCACGACGGCGATCGGATCAAGACGTTCGACTCGTTCCTGATCGCCCTCGACGCGAAGACCGGCCGGACCGTGTGGAAGACCGAGCGGCCCGGGCTGTATCGCTCGTGGAGCACGCCGATCGTCGTGCCGGGGCGCGAGGGGCAGCGGGAGCTGATCGTCAACGCGCAAGATGAACTGCGCGGATACGACGCGCGGACGGGGCGCGAGCAGTGGAAGGTCGGCGGGATGACCGGCTGGGTCACGCCCTCGCCGGTGTTCGGCGACGGCCTGATCTTCGCCGCCTCCGGCCGCGACGGGCCGACGCTGGCGGTCCGCCCCGGCGGGGCCGGCGACGTGACGGAGACGCGCGTCGTCTGGCGGGAGCGGCGCGGCGCGCCGTACGTGTGCTCGCCGCTGCTGTACGACGGACTGCTCTACGTCCACAACGAGGCGGGCATCCTCTCCTGCTTCGAGGCGGCGACCGGCAAGACCGTCTATCGCGAGCGACTGGCGGGAAAATTCTCCGCGTCGGCCGCGGCTGGGGACGGCAAGCTGTACGTCTCGAACGAAGGGGGCGACACGTTCGTGGTCCGCGCCGGCCGCAAGTTCGAGATCCTCGCGAAGAACCCGCTCGAAGAAGAGATCCTCGCCTCCCCCGCGATCTCCGGCGGCCGGTTGTTCCTCCGCACGCGGACCCGGCTGTTTTGCATCAGATAGCGGCGGGTGTGGCAATTTTCACTGGCAAGTGACAAGAGTTGGGTGGCGGGGGCGCTTCGCGCAGCGAAAGCCTCCGTCGCGTGCCACGGGGGCTTCCGCGTTGCGGAGCGCCCCCGCCACCCGTCGTCAAGAAGAATTGCCACACCCGCGTCAGCCGGCGGCGGCAGCCACGCTTGCAATGCCGGCGCGGGCTTGGACAATGGTTCGGCAGACGTTGATGCGTCGTGCGGCGCACCATTGTCGTTCGCGTCACGAGTCGCTGGATTCACGAAAGGATCGAACCATGTTCACACGGACCTGCGCGCTGTTGGCCGTCGTCGCGTTGTCCGCCTCCGCCGCCCACGCCGGCGTGCAGAGCGGATTGCAGAAGGGGGACCCCGACGTCAAGTCGGCCGGAGCGCTCGCCTTCGGGCCGGACGGGGTGCTGTTCATCGGCGACTCGACCTCGGCCGCCGTCTTCGCCGTGGACACCGGCGACAAGTCCGGCCCGTCCGCCAAGGCGCCGGTGAACGTCGAGGGGATCGACCAGAAGGTGGCGGCGCTGCTCGGCACGACCGCCCGCGAAGTGCAGATCAACGACCTCGCGGTGAACCCCGCGAGCGGGAACGTGTACCTGTCCGTGTCGCGCGGCCGCGGGCCGGAGGCGCTGCCGGTCGTCGTCCGCGTCGACGCGGGCGGCAAGCTGTCGGAAGTCTCGTTGAAGGACGTCCCGTTCGCGAAGGCCGAGTTGCCGAACGCCCCGGCCCCCGGCGCCGCGAGCCGCGGCGAGTCGAAGCGGTCGCAGTCGATCACCGACCTGCTGTACGTGGACGGCAAGGTGTTCATCGCGGGGCTGTCGAACGAGGAGTTCGAGAGCACGCTGCGGTCGATCCCGTTCCCGTTCTCGAAGGCCGACAAGGGGACCGGCGTGAAGATTTATCACGGCGCGCACGGGCGGTTCGAGACGCAGTCCCCCGTGCGGACCTTCACGCACTACAAGATCGACGGGCAGCCGTTCCTGCTCGCGGGCTACACCTGCACGCCGCTCGTGAAGTTCCCGGTCTCCGATTTGAAGCCCGGCGTGCAGCTCCAGGGGGTGACGGTCGCCGAGCTGGGCAACCGCAACCGCCCGCTCGACATGTTCGTCTACAGCAAGGGAGGCAAGGACTACATCCTGATGGCCAACAGCAGCCGGGGGATGATGAAGGTCACCACCGAGAACCTCGCCGCCGCTCCGGGCCTCACCGACAAGGACGGCCGCGTCGCCGACACGGCCGGCCTCTCCTACGAGACGATCGAGGGGATGAAGGGGGTCGTGCAGCTCGACAAGCTGGACGACCAGAAGGCGGTCATCATCGTGCAGGAGGAGTCGGGCCGGCAGGACCTGAAAACGGTCGAGCTGCCGTAGCCTGATCGGCTGCCTGCGTACCGACTTGAAATCGCCATTGCTTGTTGCGGCCCCTTCGAGGCATCCGTCGCCTCGAAGGGGCCGAAAACATTCGAGCGAGCCGGCCGCGCCCGATTTCGGCTGTCGCTTCCGCGGCCTTGACCGACCGGCGGGAGGAGCCGATCATGTTTCGGAACGCCTTGCGTCATGAGCAGGTTCGCCATTCGGTTCCAGTCATCCGTGGAGCAATCCGCATGCGTGTTTTCAGTCGTGGTCTTACCCTGACATTCGCCTTGTTCCTGCTGCCGCTCGCGGCGGAAGCCCAGTCGGCGAAGGAGCAGCTCGTCGGCGCCTGGAGCGGGTCGATCGTGCTGGACGCCAAGAAGCTCTCGGAGCAGTTGGCCGCCGAAGGCACTTCTCCCGAGAAGATCGAAGCCGCCGTGAATCAAGCGGCGGAGCGGGTGCGCAAGGTGGAATTGGAGCTCGAGTACAAGGCCGACGGCACCTACGCGGCGACCTTCCGCCACGACCAGCGGGCCCGGACGGAACAGGGCCAATGGGAGGTCATCGGCCAGAAGGAGCAGAAGGTGACGGTCCGCTCGACGAGTCCCCGGGGAGAGGCGGAGCGGACCGAGACGTTCACCCTGGAGCTGCTCGACGGGGACCACATCCGCCTCACGCAGCCGGACCTGGAAAAGGCGAACATCAAGCACTTCGACTTCACGCGGAAGAAGACCGAGTCGAAGGCCGCGCAGGAGAGCGCCGCGGGGGGTGAATCGGAGACGTAGACTCCCGTTGTGCATCGCCGCCGCATGCGCTGTATGATGGCGCGGAACGGCGGAGGGCGGGATCCCATTCCGCCCTCGTCAGAGAAGGGGGCGTCCATGCGGACACCTGTCATTCGCCTCGTGATCGCTTGTTGGTCTGTTGCGACGCTTCTATGGACGGTCGACGGACCACCGGCCGCGGTCGCCGGACCGGCCGAGGCGGCGGCCGCGCCGGAGGACGGTCCCGACGAAGATCGGCCGCGACTTCGGTTCCGAATTTCGAAGCAAACGACCCGCCTCACCGGGCCGCTCACGGAGGACGGCTTCGTCGACTACGCGGCGGCGCTCAACGCCGAGCACTCGAAGGGCGTCACCCGGGAAAACAACGCGGCGGTCGTGCTGATCGAAGTGATGCCAGCGCTCATTGCGGACGTCGATGAGAAATATCTCGACGAGATCTGCAATCGCCTTTCGATCGAGATTCCGGCGCAAGACGGCGCGTACTGGGTCTCGAGGAAGGAGCGAGGCGTCAGCGACGATTTGGTGCAGGAGGCGATGGCCGGTCCCTGGCCGAAGGAGCGCTTCCCGCAGGTCGCCGAATGGCTCGCGGCGAACGAGAAGTTCTTGGACCGGCTGATCGACGCCAGCCGGCGAACGCGGTTCTTCGTTCCGGTCGTCTGCTCGGATCTATCGGTCGCCGGCATCGAATTGTCGCACGCGCCATTGATCAGGGCGTTGCTGCCGGCTTTTGACGCGGAACGCGAGATCGTTTACGCGCTCACGGCGCGTGCGATGCTGCGGGTCGAGGAGAAACGTTTTGCCGATGCACGGGGCGATTTGACCGCCGCGCATCGCTGGTCCCGCTTCGCCGGGCAACAGCCCTTTCTGGTCGATTGGCTGCTTTCCAGCAACCTGGAGGTGGCCGTCTGCCGCGCCGAGGTCGCATTCGCGCTCCACCAGGAGCTTTCATCCAGGGAGCTCGGCTCACTGCGCACGAGCTGGGACGACTTGCCGGCGCGTCTGCCTTTATCGGAAGTGTTCGACCGCGCCGAGCGATACGTATTTCTGGAGAACGTGCAGCTCATTTCCGAGGGTTCGGCGCTGCGGCTTCTGGAAGTCTTCATGGCCCTGACCGCGGACCACCAGCCGGAGCCAGCGGTGGTGTTCGTCGCTCACATCGATTTCGAGAAAGCGGGCGATGCCCTCGCTGGGCTCGCCTGGCAGATCGGCACGGACTGGAACGGCATTCTGCGCGAGGCCAACGGATGGTTCGATCGCGTGGTCGAGGCGATTGAAGACCCGGCGCCGCGAGAACGGCGACGGCGCTTGGCGAAGCTCGGCGGCGAATACGAGTTTCCGGGATCTTCCCTTCAGGATGAGCTTCATCGACGGCGGGTGGGCAACACGTTGCGGCTGTGGGCACGGGGACAGAAGATTTACATCGCGGCGACGGTCGGCACTTTGTCCGCGTACGGCGAGGTGATGCACGACATGATTTTTGCTTTCATGTTGCCTGCGACCGCAGCAGCCGCCCATCGGGAGTTCGCCGTCCAGGCGACGTTCGACATGACGCGGATCGCGATCGAGATCGCCGCATATCGGCACGAGCACGGGCGACTTCCGGGTTCGCTGGAGGACCTCGTGCCGGGACGCCTCAAAGAGCTTCCCCGGGATCCGCATTCGGATAAGCCGTATCGCTACCGCCGCGATGGCGAGGGGATCGTCCTGTACAGCGTCGGCCGCAATGGCGAAGACGAACAGGGAACAGAGCCGGATCCGGACACCTACACGGACGGCAAGTTGGACGACATCGCCGTCCGCTGGACGCCGTAACGAACCCGGCGCGGCGGGGCCGCGGTCAAGGGACACCGCGAAGACGCGAGGGAAGTCGAGCCGGGACCGCAGAGTGGGCACGGCCCGGCAAGGGTGGCCCCTCGATGGTCTCGCAAGATGCGGCGAGCGTGATGACACCGAGGGGATAAACCCCTCGGCTCATCGGTTCCAACTTCGCATTTGCGCGGCTTCGCGCGATCCGCTCGAACCGACCGTCGCGGCTCGATACGACGCGACGCGCTTGTTCTCCGCCGCCGGGGCGGCGGAGTCCTCGCCGAAGGCGATGAGCCGGTCCGGCTGCGCGATCAGCAGGCGATCGGCGGCGATGAGCAGGTTGCCGCCGGCCGCGCCTTTCGCCGTCAGTTGGATCGGGTCGCGGAGCCGCTGCCCCGAGCGCTGCGACACGACCTCGATTGTCTCGCGCGTCGGCCACCACACCGCGTCGCCGACGAGCAGCCCGCGGCCGTAGCCGGTCCGCGCCGGGTCCGGCTCCGGCCGGCCCCAGGCGATCGCGCCGGTGCGGGCGTCGAGTCCCCACAGCGCGCGTCCCGATACGATCAGGTTTCCATTTCCTGTGCCCAGTAGGTGCCGCACCGGCTCGTTCCATTCCCGCTCCCAGACGACCACGCCGCTCGCCGCATGAATGGCGAAAATGGAACTCGAATCGGCGGGGGCGGCATACACGAATTCGCCGTCGGCCACGCAAGGGACGATGCCGTGCCGTGCCGGATCGCCGAGGTCTTCCTCCCGCGCGGCGGGCCTGCTCTCGTAGGTCACGACCCACCGCAGCGTCCCCCGCTCGGCGTCGACGGCGGCGATCGCCCCCAGTCCGGTCGCGTGGTACAACGTGCCGCCGTCGAACGCCAGGAGCAGATGCCCGGCCAGGTTCCGCGCCTCGCCCACCGGCGAAACGGCGGCGCAGATCCGCCGGCCCCACAGGAGACGCCCGGTCTCGGCGTCGAGGCAGACCGCGTGAATCTGGGTCTCCGGGCGGCCGCGGCGGAGCGTGACGTAGCACCGTCCGCCGGCGACGACCGGCGAGCCTTCGAACGCCCACCCCTTGTCGCCCCCCATCGCCTCCTCGGGCGCGGTCCTCCACACGAGCTTTCCTTCGCCGCGCTCGAGGTCGAGGCACACCAGAGAGCGGGACAGATCGCGGAACTCGTTCCGCGCTTCGGAGATCACCGGAGTTCCCAGGCGGGCGAACAATCGTCCGTCCCGGACCGTCGCCGTGTAAGCCGGCAGTCCCACCACCGCGGTTTGCGGCAGCGGAGCGGGACCGGGCGCGCCCGCGGGGAACAGCACGGCATCGTCGTTGGCCGGATCGGGCCACGGTCTTCCGGTGTTCAGGTTCCAGGCGCGGATGCGGTCCGCCTCGGGCACGAGCACCACGTCCCGCCAGACGACCGGGTGATGCACGAGCGGCGCGTCCGCGGGCAACGCCCGCTCCGGTCGCACGGTGGGAAGCGGTTCGGCAGGCAGCGGCGCGCTCCACACGACGGCTCCCACTGCGACCGGTCCCGGCGCTTTGCCGTTGCGGCGCGCGTCGCCCGCGAACGTCGTCGCGGCGGCGGCGGCGTCTGCGGGAACCTCCCAGCCGCGCGACTCGGCCGCCACTTGTTCGAGGATCTCCGCCAGATTGCCGGTGCGGCCGGCGAGCGTCCCTTCCGCCCGCGGATGCGCCTTCGCGAACTCCGCCAACTCGCTCGCGGCGCGGTGGCGGTCTCCTTCCATCACAGTGCATAAAACAAGCCGCGCAAGGACATGCGCAGGATCGAACTCGCTGTCGGGATAACAGAGCAAGGAGGCCGCGTCACCGGCGGGAGCGGGCCGCGCGAGAGGCACGAGCTGCGACCACTGCCTGCGGGCGGCCGCCAGGTCCCCCCGTTCCCAGGCCAGTTCCCCCAGCAGCCACAGCGCGTCGTCGCCAGAGCTACTGACGTAGGCCTCCCGCAGGATTCTTTCGAGCGGCTCCCGCGCCCCTGTCCGCTCCCCCGCCTCGAACCACAGCTTCGCCTGCGCGTCGGATTTCGCGCGATAGGCCGCCAGCCCCTCGGCGGGAAGCGCCGCGAGCAATCGGTTGCAGCGGTCGGCGACGCTGACGTAGCGTCCCGGCTCGGCGGCGATCAGCCTGCCGCCGTGCGTCGCGGCAATCTCGTGGAGGATTTCGATCGCCTGTTCCCACCGCCGTTCCTTGAGATAGTCGCGGACCGTGCCGAGCTTCTTGACGACCTGGCTGTCGACGTCGAGCGACACCGATTCGCGAAAGCGGCGTTCGGGCGGCTGCGCCGCGGCGGGGCGGAGGGCCGGCAGGAGCGTCCCCAGCAGGACGGCGAGGAGTCGGAAGGAGAATCGCACGAAGTGCTCCGCTCGAATGTCCGCTCGCCGAAGGCCCAATGCTCGAATCGGTGCTTCTCCAGTTCGCGACGGCGCGTCATGCCCGCGCAGGCGGGCATCCAGCGACGGCGCGGACGACGGACTGGATTCCCGCCTGCGCGGGAATGACGGAGTCGAGTCAATTGCCAGTAACGCGAATCACGAAACGCCGAAGGACCGCGTCCCGGCCAAGCCGGATTTCTTGTTCCCTTCGGCTATCCGAATGGTATGCTAATGGACGGCGAATGTCGAAATCCAGGCGAGGTCCGACATGACCGCGATGATGTGGAGCCGGGAAAGCCGGATGTCTTCCGCGGAGATACCCATCGCCGACGTCGAGCGGTTCGGCGACATCGAGCGGAAGCACCGACTCGTGACGGAGTTCCTCGAGTCGCACGCCTACGAGGGGCTGCTGCTCTGCAAGCCGTCGAATTTCGCGTGGTTCACCTCCGGGGGGGACTCCTCGCGGGCCGGCTCGTCGGAACGGACCGCCGCCGTGTTCGTCACGCCCGAGGCCCGGGTCGTCGCGGCGGGCAGCATCGACGCGGCGCAGCTGTTCGAGCAGCAACTGGCCGGGCTGGGGTTTCAACTCAAGGAGCGCCCCTGGCACGAGCCGCGGAACCTCCTGCTGGAAGACCTGTCCCGGGGCCGCCGCGTGGCCGGCGACCTGCCCGCGCCGCGGATCCAGGACGTCTCGGTGCACCTGACCGGCATGCGGATTCCGCTGACCGCGCTGGAATGCGAGCGGCTGCGGAAGGTCGGGGCGCTCGTCGCGCATGCGGTCGAAGCGACGGCCCGGCACGTGAGTCCCGGCATGACCGAGTCCGAAGTCGCCGGCGAGCTGTCCCATCGCCTGATCAAGCACGAGGCGGTCCCGGAGCGGCTGCAAGTCTTCGCCGACGGCCGGGCGGGGAAGTACCCGCACTGGACCTACGGAGAGCATCCGGTCGAGCAGTGGTGCACGATCGCCGCCGTCGCCCGCAAGTGGGGCTTGTGCGCGGCCGCGTCGCGGACCATCGCCTTCGGCCGGCCGTCGCAGGAGGTCGTCGACGCGCACCATTGCGCGAGCCTGGTGCAGGCCTCGGGGATGTTCTTCTCGCAGCCCGAATGGGAGCTGGCCGAAGTCTGGAACCGCGCCCAGCGCATCTACGAGAAGTACGGCTACCCGCACGAATGGCAACACGCCGAGCAGGCGGAGATCATCGGCTATGAGACGTGCGAAGTCCCGGTGGTCCCCCGCAGCGAGTTCCGCCTCGCGCCGCGAATGGCCCTGCACTGGCACCCGTCCGTCGGTCCGGCGTTCGTCGGCGACACGGTCCTCGTCGGCGACGATGGCCACGAGACGCTCACCCCGATGGAGAACTGGCCCCGGCTGCAACTGGAGCTCAAAGGCCAAACCCTCACCCGCCCCGCCATCCTCCGCCGCGAATGACGCCAACGCGCGAAGTCCCCTCTCCCCCGGCTTTGCGGGGGAGAGGGCCAGGGTGAGGGGGCTTTCACGCCGCGACATTTCGTGCGGCCGCTTCTCGCCAAATCACAGATCGCCTCGCGGCGCAGCGTCGTCGATTGATGTCGCATCGTTCCCTTCATCGTCGTCCGGATCGCACGCCGGGTAGGCGCTCACGCAAAGCTCGACGCCCAATCGTCCGATCGCGATCAAGTCCTCGGGCGCGAATCGGACGCTCGCGGTGAATTGTTCAGACGTGCCCACCGTCATGCCGATACCGAGTTCCGCCGACAGCCCGTTCGTATCGAAGCGGATCCCTTCCTCCGCACAGTATCGAACGAACTCCCGAATGACTTCGACCAGTTCGCCTTGCGTCTTTTCGTCGGCGATCGTCATGCGGAACCCGGAGCGCTCGTGCGATCGACCGAGCAATGTGGTCTCACCGGCGGCCCACGCAGAAAACTCGTCCGTCTCCAATTTCATCCGCCGCTGAAGGTCAGCCAGCGCGGATTCATCACCATCGACGCGGAGAACGGCGACGTTCATGTCCAATCCCCTCTTCCTTCTTCCTTCAGTACTTCCAAGTTCGCGACGGCGCGTCATGCCCGCGAAGGCGGGCATCCAGCGGCGGCGCGCACGAGAAGCTGGATTCCCGCCCCCGCCTTTGCTGGGGGCAGGCGCTGTGCGGGAATGACGGAGTCGCGTTCTTGGAACTACTGTCATTCTTCATTCTTCGTCCTTCCCCCCTCGCGCTCGACGACCCGCACCGTTGCCGGATCGAGTCCTCCCGTTGCCGCCAGCCGCTCCATCAACAGCCGCGTGACTTCCATCAGCACCGGCCGCGACTTCGGACGGTCGCGATACGCCGAGAGGTCGATCGGTTCGCCGAACGTCACGCGGACGCGGCTGGGGGTGTAGAACGGGGCGACCATGCTCCCCTTCTGCGGCGTGCCGTGCAGAAATACGGGAAACACCGGCACCTGCGCCCGCAGGGCGAGCCAGGCGATGCCGGGCGTCGCTTCGAGCAACCCCGCTCTCAGGTTGATGCGGCCCTCGGGAAACACGCCCACCAGTTCGCCGTTCTGGAGGCGGCGGAGCGCCTCGCGGGCGGGGCCCATGTCGGAGCCGCCCCGCTCGACGGGAATCGACCGCACCGCCCGCGTGATGCGCCGCACGCCCGGCAGCTCGCAATACTCCTTCGCCGTCAGGAACCCGATCACCCGCACGCGGCGACTCGGCCACGAGAGGTGGTGGTTCATCCAGATCATCAATGGATCGACCGGGCTGCGGTGATTGGCGATGACGAGCGCCGCCCCCTGTTCGGGAAACGGGGCGCGGCGGTTCGCCCGCCAGTGGAACATCAACGGCAGATAGATCCGCTCGACGCAGTACAGGAGCCACACGTCCCACGCCGGCGCCTTGCGATACCGGTTCGCCACCACGACCGCCGCCGCGATCGACGCATACGCGACCAGCGTCAGGACCGCGAGGAACTCGGGATCGAGCGGCATAGAACGAGAGATGAAGCGGGAAGGCCGACGAGGGAAGGCTGAACAGCGACGCGGCGCGGTTTGCCCGTGGAGTTCGTAACGGATCCTCCGGGGCGAGTCAACGCGGCCTCGATCGCCGATCGTTCCTCAACCTGCGACCCTCAACCCTCGACCCTCGACCTATAGGAAGTCCACGATCACCGCGTCCGCCAGGAACCGCCCTTCGCGCGTGAGGCGCACGTGGGCGTCGTCCACGTCCAACAGGCCGGACAGGCAATGCCGGGCGATCGGCTCGGCCGCGAGCTCATCGAGGTCGAAGCCGGTGCGAACGCGGAACTCGTTCCGCTCGATCCCCTCCGCCCGCCGCAGGCCCAGCACGATCGACTCGCGGGCCCGCTCCTCCGGAGACAGCTCTTCCGCATCGGCGATCGGGTCTTCGCCGGCGAACACCCGCTTCAGCCACGTCGTCACGCTGCGATGATTCATCTCGCGGCGACCGTTCAGATAGCGGGCGGCGCCCGGACCGAAGCCGTAATGCGGCTCTCCCTTCCAGTACACCTCATTGTGCCGGCAGCGACGGCCGGGGCGGGCGAAGTTGGAGATCTCGTACTGCTCGAAGCCGGCGGCGGCGAGGCGGTCCATGGCGTGGGCGTACATCGCCCGCTCGGTCTCGTCGGAGAGGGACCGCAATTCGCCGCGCGACCGCCGGCCCCAGAAGCGGGTCCCCTTTTCGAACGTGAGACCATACGTCGAAACATGAGTCGGTTCGAGCGCGAGGGCCTGGTCGAGCGTGTCGTCCCAACTCGCGAGGTTCTGGCCGGGGACGCCGAAAATCAGGTCGAGCGACACGTTGTCGATCCGTGCGCGGACCCGCTCGACGGCCCGGCGGACATCGTCGCCGCAATGGTCTCGCTCGAGCGTCGCCAGCGCCGCCGGATCGAACGACTGCGCCCCGAGGCTGACGCGGTTCACCCCGGCGTCGGCGAGGACGCGGACGTGCTCGCGCTCGAGGCCCGCCGGGTTGGCCTCGACGCTGAACTCATAGCCGGGCGCGAGCTCGAACGAGCGGCGCAGCAGGTCGAGCAGCCGGGCGAGCTGCGGCGGCGAAAGATGCGTCGGCGTCCCCCCGCCGATGAACAGCGTGTCGAGCGGAACTGACTCGAGCCGGCTCAACTCGAGTTCCATCGCCCGCAGGTAGTCCTCGATCAGGTCATCCCGCCCCGCCACCAGCGTGAAGTCGCAATATCCGCAGCGATGAGCGCAAAACGGCACGTGGACGTAGGCTGCTCGCGGCTCGCACGGGGGGAGGGACATGGATGAGAGTGACGAGTGACGGGTTACGAGCGACGAGATAGGGCGTTCGCGCTGATGTCATCCGATGGTGCAACCCGATGCATGCCGTCGCCTCTACTTCAGTATTCGCGAGCCATGCCGAAGAATCAACGGATGGGAGCGTTGGAGTTCGGTCTTCAGCGAGCGCTTGATCGGCCGTCGCGCTTCGACGACACTGGCAGCGATGAAATACGCGCTGATCATTCCGGATGGCTGCGCCGACGAGCCGCAGGCGAGTCTCGGCGGCCGCACGCCGCTTCAGGCCGCGCTCACGCCCCACATGGACGCCGTCGCCCGCGCCGGCATCGTCGGGCGGGCCGACCACGTTCCCGCCTCGATGCCCTCCGGCAGCGACGTGGGGACGATGAGCCTGTTCGGCTACGATCCGCAGGTCTGCCACAGCGGCCGCGCCCCGCTGGAGGCCGCCGCGCAGGGGATCGAGCTGGCCCCCAACGACTGGGCGGTCCGCTGCAACCTCGTCACCGTCGAAGACGGCGTGATGCGCAGCTTCACCGCCGGGCAGATTCCCAACGACCTGGCCCGGCGACTCGTCGGCGTGTTGCAGCAGGACCACCGCGGCGGGCCGTCGTGGGAGTTCCACCCCGGCGTGAGCTACCGCAACCTGCTCGTGTTTCGTTCGCGGGACGGCATTGCGCCGTTCAACGCGGAGACGCGGACCGTCCCGCCGCACGACGTGACCGACAAGCCCGTTGCCGAGTATCTCCCGCACGGGCCGGGCGCGGACGAGCTGCTCGAGCTGATGGCCCGCAGCGCGGAGTTGTTCGCGGCCTCGTCCGAGAACCAGGCCCGCCGCGCGCGGGGTGAGCTTGCGGCGACGCAGATCTGGCTGTGGGGGCAGGGGCAGCGCCCGGCGCTGGAACCGTTCGCGCGGAAGTACGGCGTCAACGGCGCAGTCATCACCGCGGTCGATCTGCTCCGGGGTCTGGGGAAGCTGCTCGGCTGGAAGGTCGTCGAAGTCCCCGGCGCGACGGGCTATCTCGACACGAACTACGCGGGCAAGGCCGAGGCCGCGATCCGCGCGCTCGACGCCGTCGATCTCGTCGTGGTCCACGTCGAGGCGACCGACGAGGCTTCGCACGAGGGGGACGCCGCCGCCAAGGTCGCCGCCCTGGAAGCGATCGACCGCGAGATCGTCGGCCCGCTGCACGCGCATCTCCGCTCGCGCGGCGATTACCGGCTGCTCGTCTGCCCCGACCATCCCACCTTCCTCCGCACGAAGACGCACAGCCACGGCTACGTCCCGTTCGCGCTGTGCGGCGCCGGCATCGCCCCCGACAGCGCGGACCGCTACGACGAACCGACCGCGGCGGAGCAGGGGAGCGTCACGCTGGACCGCGGCCACGAGCTGATGCGGAGGTTTCTGATGGCGAGCAGCGAGTTGCGAGCCATACCCCGAAGGGGTTGAACAACAAAGCCCAGGGTTGCGAGCGAAGCGAGCGCACGCTGGGTGCGGCCTCTGCCGAAGTTCGCGACGAAAGCGTCGTGCCAGCGATGCCCGTCACGCGCTTCTCACGTTCACCACCTTGCCCGCCTCCAGGAACGCGAGCCGCGTCACGATGCGCTCCGGGGCGAGGCGGAACGTCCGCGCGACCGCCGTGCGGTAGGCGGCGAGCTGCGGGGCGTACTTCTTCACCGCCGCATCGAGGGCCGCCGCGTCGGGGGCGCGGTCGGTCTTGAAGTCGATCACGTCGGCGGCGATCGCCTTCCCCTCGCGACGCACCAGCACGAGGCGGTCCATGATGCCGTTCACGAGCGTTTCGTCGATCCGCACCGCGAACGGGAATTCGCGGTGGACGACGCAATCAGTGACGAGTGACGAGTGACGAGTGACGAGTGACGCGACCACTTCGGCCGGCCAGCCGATCGCGGCCGGGTCGGCGTAGGACGCGCGCGACAAGAGCGTTGCCAGCGGCGGGCCGGCGAGCAGCTCGCGCAGCTTCGCGAGATCGGCTTCGATATCTCCCGCGAACTCGAGCCGGCGGGCGATCGTACGGAAGGTCTCCTCTCGGGCAGCGTCGAACGGGACCGCATGAATGCGGTCGCTACGGGCGTCGTCCAGCCATTCGATCTCTTCCAGCCAGGCGTGGAACAATGTGCCGCGCGAGGTCGCGCCGTCGTCGCGGCGGAGGCAATCGGCGAGGCGGACCCGCGTTCCCCCCGCGAGCGAGGAGGGGGTCTTGCGTTCGAGGCCGCGGCGGCGGCGCGCGTCGCTCGGCCGCAATCGCACGTCGAGCCGCTCGACTGCCGAAGGAGTCGCCCGGGCCATGCGCGCCGGCGGCTCGGGGGACCACCCGGCGTCGGGCGTCTGAAAGGCGAGCGTGCCCGGCTCGAGCGGCTTTCCGCCGAGAAGCCCCGCCCGCAGCACTCCCGCGAACGTCGCCGGGGGATCCTTGTCGTGCGGAGCGACGACCATGTGCAGCGCGTGGATCGCCCGCGTCAGCGCCACGTACAGCACGCACAGCGACTCCGTCACCTGCTGCGTCTCCCAGTCGGAGAACATCGTCCGAAAACTCGCCGGCAGGAAATTCAGCGCGGCGGCCGAGGCGTACGGGCAGATGCGGTCCGGCGGGTCGATGGGATGCGGACGCCCGGCGACGAACCGCGGCGGCTGCCCCTTGAGGCTCGCGTCCAGCTCCGGCAGCACGACGACGTCGAACTGCAACCCCTTCGATTGGTGGACCGTCATCACCCGCACGTTCGCCGCCGTCGGCGATTCGACCCGCTGCGACCGCACGAGCTGCACGAAGTCCCGCGGCCGCACCGTCGCCTCGGGATCGTAGCCATAAGCCAGCTCGACGAGCTGCAACAACCGAGAGAGTTCGCGGTCGTCGCAGTGGGGAGAGAGCCGGCGGACCCAGCCGTAGATCGTGCGGCCGTAGCCTTCGTCGAGCAACTTGCGGCGGACGTCGCGGGCGAGGGAACGCGCGGCGGCCGCGACCGAATCGTCGTTGCCGTAGGCGGTGAAGCCGAGGGCCGCTCCCAGTGGGGAGGTCGCCACGTGAAAACGGGCGGTGCGGTCGCCGGGATGATCGGCGAGGACCAACAGCGAGAGTACGAGCTGCACGGCGGCCGAGTCGGTGAGGGGATTGCCCCCCTCTTCGCTCGCGGGGATCTCGTGCCGGCTGCGGAGCTCGTAGATCAGCCGGGCGACCGCCTCGTTGCGGCGGACGAGCACGCCGATGCTGCGCCCCGGATGGGCGGCGACGAGGCGGGCGACTTCGTCGGCAGCGAAGGAGAGGGTCATCCGCCGCTGCTCGCGCGAATTGTACCGCGCCTTGCCTTCCGCCTGCGGGGCGACCAGCAGCCGCACTTCGCCCTCGAGCTCCTGCTTCGCGGTGGCGTGGGGGAAAAAGCGTTCGCTCCACCAGCGGGCGGCGTCGGGCCAGTCGGCGAGCGCGGGGTTCTGCGCGAGGCGGCCAAACACTGTGTTGACCGCGTCGATCACGACCGGGGCCGAGCGGAAGCTCCTGGTCAATTCGCCGCAGGTGATCCCCGGAAGCTGCTCGGTGACGGCGTCGAAGATCGCGGCGACGCCCCCCCGCCAGCCGTACAGCGCCTGCTTCACGTCGCCGACGCAGAAGAGAGAACGAGGAGTGGGCAGTGGACGGTGGACAGTGGACGGTGAAGATCGTCCACCTTCCTCTCTCTTCTGTCCACCGTCCACTGTCCACTGCCCACTGCCAAGTCCGTCCACCGTCCACTGTCCCCGCGTCACTGCCTCCGCCAGCGGCCGCAGCACGCGCCACTGCGCCCGCGAGGTGTCCTGGAACTCGTCGAGCAGCAGGTGGTCGAGCTGCGCGTCGAGGCGGTATGCGGTCGATGCCAGCGTGCCGGCGGCGAATGCGTCCGCGAGCGTCCACGTGACGTCGTCGAACCGCAGCGCCTTCTCGCGGAGCTTGAGGCGATGATAGATCAGGTCGAACTTGTCGAGCAGCTCGCGGGCCGCCTCGGTGCGGTTCGCCAGGTGTCCCAGCACCACGCTCTTCGCGTGGTCGAGCAGCTTGTCGTAGAGCGCGACGGCCGCGGCGTCGAGCGGCTTCTTGTAATAGGTGCAGTCCCCGGCGAGGACCCGCGCCGCGAGCCCGCCCCCGATGAACCCCTCCCAGTCGCCCTCGTTCGCGCAGCACAGGTCGCGGTCGCGGGCCTTGACGAACCGCTGATCGGCGAAACGATCGAGGTTCGCGAGCGCCTCGAGCGCGTCGCGCAGGTCGTCCTCTCCCAGCGGCGCGGAGCGCGGGATTCGCCCCCAGGCCTCGGGCGGCGACTCGCGATGCAGCTCGTACAGGTCGGCTACGAGATCCAGGATCTGCGAGCTCACCGAACGGACGACGTCCCCCTTGCTCAGCAGGTTCATCAGCGTGACGACGTCCGCCGTCTGTTCCTCGCGGAGGACTTCGCGGACCGCCTCGGTCCGCAGCCGCCGGTCGTCCAGCTCGTCGATGATCCCCCAGCCCGCGGGCAGCCCGAGCTCGAGGCCGAAGGCCCCGGCCATCTGCACGAAGAAGCTGTCGAGCGTCCCGATCCGCAGCCGGTGCAGATGGGCCAACAGCCCCGCGAGCATCCGCCGGCAATCCGCAGTGGAGAGGTCGGGGAGTTCGAGGTGCGTGCGGAGTTCGTCGCGCTTCGCGTCGTCAAGCGCCCCTTCCGCGAGGCGCGTCAGCACTCGGTCGAGAATTTCGCCCGCCGCCTTGCGGGCGAACGTGGCGGCGAGCACGTGATCGGGAGGCACGCCCGCCGCGGTCAAACCGAGAAAGCGATTGGAAAGCTGGAACGTTTTCCCGGTCCCGGCCGAGGCGCGGATCAATCGGTGCGGAAAGGCGGCGTTCATGTCAGATCGCGCCAGCCAGCGGGATCGCCAGTCCGGGCAGCAAGGGGGAGGTATAGGTCTCGTCCGGGCCGAGGGTCGTTTCCACGTACTCTCGCTCGACGAGCCGCAGCACGGTCAGGCGGCGCTCGAAGCGGTCGATGACGACGTATTCGCGCACGCCGAAGCGGCGGTAGTCCTCGCGCTTCTCCTCGTAATCCCGGCGACGCGCCTCGGCCCCCGCGCTGAGGGTCTCGAAGATCAGGTCGGGCGCCCGCTCCGGCGACTTCGACTGGTCGGTGCTCGTCTTCAGATAGACGGCGATGTCGGGAATGCGGTCCGTGTCCTCGTCGATCGCCGTCCAGCATTCCTGGAAGACCGCTTCGACGAGATCCGGATGGTCCAGCGTGTACGCGCCCAGATGATTGCGAAACCAACCCGTGACGTGCTGATGGTCCCATCCCGGCGGAGGCATGACGACGAGCCTCCCTTTCGCGCGTTCGTACCGCCACGGTTCCTCGAACTCCGCCTCGGCGAACTCCTCGCGAGTCACCGGCAGGCGATCGTTCTCGTGGGTCAGGTGCAGAATCGTCCGGATCATGCCATCTCCTCCGCCGATTGCCGCCGCGGTTTCGCGACTCGATCGTGTCCGAGTCATTATAGTCGCTGCGTCTCGCCGGGCTGAAGCCCGGACTCAAACGCCGGAGTCGAGCGCTGGAGTCCAGCCTTCAGGCTGACGGATGAACCTGCGACGCCTCCATGCGCGAGCCGTCAGGCTGAAGCCTGGACTCCCACCGCATGCGGCGAGCGCGGCATTGTCCGCGGCTTTCCGTCGGTCCAGGTCACAACTCGCCGATTGCGATTACAACTCGCCGATTGCGAATCGGGCATGCGCCTCCAATTCGCTCCCCACCACGTCCAGCTTGTGGTTCTCCAAGTATCCCTTCGCTGCGGATACGTAGTATGAAACGTCTTGCGTCCTGGCCGCGATGGCTTGCACCTCCTGCCAGAAGTGTTTGGCCGCTGCCGGATCCTTGACGGCCCACTCGACCCAGATGTTCTTCGACAGGTCCTCGTTCGCGGGCCACGGGGCTGGAGTGAGCATCGTAACCGGCCCCAGGGCGTAGAGATAATCGTGCCCTGCACCGTACCAGCCTCGCACGCCGACTTTGAAGCCTTTGATCATTGCCCACTGCGCGTGTTCGTCCCGGACCGGGGCCAACACTCCGAGTTCCCGCAACCGGACCGCCGTCGGGTGCTCCCAAGGAGCGGTGCAAGTCTCTCGCAGAACGAAGCCCAAGAGCCACGACCGATATCGGGAACACTCCCTGATCCGCAAGTTGACGCAGTCCAACTCGATGGTCGACTCAGGCTTCGGGAACAGGCAGACGACCACCAATCCGATCGCGCCGAGGATCGAATGCACTTTGCGTCGTCTCATGATTGCGCCTACGAAACAACGCCATTCGTCACCAATGCCCGCGTGTTCGCCGCGAAGCAGCCGGGATTGTGTCCCATTCCCGACGTCGCGATGATGCGGCCTTCGCGAATCCAGGGTGGTAGCGGAACTTCCGCGCGGCGAGAAATTCGCGCGTGAGGCCGAGGCTATGTAGCGGATCGAAGACGACGGCCATGTCGCGGAGCACGTCTTTCGAGAAGGAGCCGGGCTTACCCTATTGATTCCAGATTCGATCGAGGAATTCCGTCACTCCTCCCCTCCGTTCTCTTCCTCCCCGCACGGGACCGCGCCGAAGCGGCCATCCTGGCAGATCGATGCGAACTCGTCGAAGAACATCGGCGGCG
>JBBDNU010000124.1:0-3836 GCA_040877365.1 Planctomycetales bacterium | reverse complement strand
CCGTCAGCGATCAGGGGTGAAGAAGCTGTCAGCTGTCAGCCGTCAGCGATCAGGGAACGAAAGCTGAAAGCTGATAGCTGAAAGCTGATAGCTGATAGCTGATAGCTGACAGCTGACAGCTGACAGCTGACGAACGCCCAACGGCCCGGCGTTCTGGCGAACGCCGGGCCGTTCTGGGTCGCGGGCGTCGAGCGCTCGTGCCGGCCTCGCGTCGCCGACCATTCATCGGCCGGTTGGCCGCGCTCACTTCATGAAGAAGTCGGTCGGGCCGCGATTCGTGTAGTAGGGGTACTGCACGACGGCCGCGGGGACCTGCGGCGGGGGATACCGCAGGTCGGTCGGGCGGTGGTAGGTGTAGAAGATGCGGTGCTGCGGCCCCCAATTCCCCCCGCCCGCGCCGCCGTATCCGTGCTGGGCGACGTGGTGCGGATGGTCCCAATGCCCCTGATAGCCGGGGTCGCCTTCGAGCATCCGCCACGCCGTTTTTCCGACCTGATAGCCTCCCTGCATGCCGATGTACCCGGCCCCTCCCGCGGCGCGGGCGGCGGTCCCCGCGACGCGCGGGACCCCCGGATAGAGATGCTGATCGTGCCAGTGGCCGGAGGCGTATCCGCCCGGCGGGCAATCGGCCGGGTAGCCGTACGGGCCGCCGTAGGCCGGCTCGTCGTAGATGATCGTCGTGCCCGGCTGGGAGGCGATCGCGACGGAGCCGTTGGGCTCGTCGGCGCGGCAGGTCCCCAGCAACGCGGCGCCTCCCAGCAGGCAGCCGGCGAGACTCGTCAGTGCTTTCATGTTTCGCACCCCCTCCGTGGGTCGTCGGTTCGATCGGTTGGTAGTTCATGCGGTCCTGGGAAGGGACCCGCATTCATGCGGAGTATCGGCGAGCAACCGGCAGGACCGCGACGACCGTCGCCCCGGGAAGGGGAGTGCCGACGAGGAACATCGCCCGCCGCGGGAGAACCGGGACAACGGAACGCTTCGGCAGACGAGGAACAACCGTTGGGCCTTGCAGAACCCGGACAACCGGGATAGATTGCTCCCCAATGGATTGCCGGCCGCTCGGGTCCCGTAAGATGTGCGGATGGACCGGATAGGAAACCTGCGGCCGACGAGGGAGTGAGCCTGTGTTCGTCGCTGCTTCCACCGGGTCGTTCGCCGACGTCCCCTTCGACGACGCCTGCCGGCAATTGGCCGATCTGGAGTACGACCGGATCGAGCTGTGGATGAGCGAGGCGGGCGAACACCTGAAGCCCTCCGAGGTCGCGGCCGATCCCGAGCGGTTCTATGGGCATTACCGGGAGCTGACGCGGCTGACGCCGGTCGCGATCTGCCTCGAAGAAGAGGTCGCGCGGGAGACGTTCGTCGAGCTCGCGCGGGCGGCGAAGCTGTTCCGGATCACGCAGATCACGCTTCCGGCCGGCCCGCTGGGGACGCCGTTCAACACGGCCATCGACCGGCTGCGGACGCTGCTGGCGGTGGCGAACGAGAACGGGATCCGGCTGTCGATCAAGACGCGGATCGGCCATCTGACGGAAGACCCGCACACCGCGGTCGAATTGTGCCAGGCGGTCCGCGGGCTGGGGTTGACCCTCGACCCGAGCCATTACCTGTGCGGCCCGAACCGCGGTCGGTCGTACGACCAGGTGTTCCCGCACGTGTACCACGTCCACCTGCGGGACTCGACGAGCGACAGCGTGCAGGTGCCGGTGGGGCTGGGGGAGATCGACTACAGCCGGCTCATCGCCCAGCTCCGCCGGCAGGGGTACGACCAGGCGCTGTCGGTGGACCTGATCGCCGACCAGCTCGACCCGAACACCCGCCCGCTCGAGATGCGGAAGCTGCGGATGCTGCTGGAGACGCTGATTTAGGGAGCGCGGCTGAGCTGAATGGGCGCGTCAACGAATAATTACGGCGTAGACCGTCGTTTGCGCGCCCTGTGGCTGTTTGCCACGCTCCGCACGACCGCCAATATCGCACGATCCTGCGAATTCCCACTCGGCGTCAAAATCCATACGCTGCGAAAAAAATGGCACGCCACATGCATGAATGGCCGCTGGGGCGTGCCTCTCAGGATCCCCGTTCCGCGTGGCGTTCCGCTTCGAGCGTCCGGTTCAACCCGATGAAATGGAAAGTGCGACGATGCGCAGTTCGATCGTGATTTGGGCGGTTGTCCAGATCTCCGCCGCGCTGATCGCGACGACCGCCGCGGCGCAGGCGCCGCCCGGCACCATCCAGACGGTCCCCGGCAATGGGGCGGTCTCCTTTGGAGATGTCCGGATCGGCACGACCGCGACCGATTCCATCACCGCGTTCCGGAACGGCTCCTCAGTCGGCGGAGCTTTGAGCGGGACGTTTCCGGCGGCCAGCGGCGTGTTCGCGCCCACGACGACGCAAGCCTTCGGCCCGATCGCCGCGAACGGGGCCGCCGCCGGCGCCACGCGCAACTACACATTCACCCCCACGGCACATGTGACGTCGACGCAGAACCTGACGATCACCAGCAACCTCGGCAACGCGCCGCTGAACCTGTCCGGCACGGGGGTCGGTCCGATCTACGACAGCACCCCCGCACCCGGCTCGACCCTGGACTTCGGCACGGTCGACATCGGGGATTCGGCGTCGTTGAATCTCGACGTGACGAACCTTAGTACGGAAATCGGCAGCGCCGATCCCTTGACCGACCTGACTCTCCTGTCCGCCACGTTTTCTGGACCGGATGCGGCGGCGTTCTCGATCGTCGGCTTCACCGACGGCATGGTGCTCTCGGAGCTGGACGTGGCGAACTTCCAGGTCGTGTTCAACGCCTCGGCCCCTCCCGGACTGAAGACCGCCGTCCTCACGATCCTCACGGATGAAGGGGCGGCGCTCGGTCAAGCCGGCAACAGCTTCACGTACGATCTGCAGGGGTTCGCCCAACTGGCGGCCCCGGTTCCCGAGCCGACCTCGCTCGCATTGTGGGCGATCGGCGGACTGGGAATGGCCTTCGCCGCTCGACGGCGGCGACACTCGACGTCGCAGGCCGCCTGATTCTCTTCGCGGCGACCATGCGCATCTTGAAGCCCGCGGGCTGCACTTGGCAGCGGCCCGCGGGCTTTTTCGCATGTTCGTAATCCGCACGACACGAGATGCCGCTGGGCCGGCCTGCGCGCTTTCATGGCGGAGAGGACCGTCCGACCAACACGCCGCGGATCAGCCCGTTGAAGATCGGCATCCAGTCCCCCGACTACGGCAGCCTGCCCGCCGGCTCGACCCGCACCGGCGACAACAACTGGGACTTTCTCCTCGTCCAGCTTCCGGTTCAGACGCCGAACGTCTGGAGCACGGAGAGCATCGACTTCGACACCGGCCTGTGGTACGTCGTGCAGCGCGGCGGGGCCGGCGGCGGCACCTTTTCCACCCCCGTTCCTTCCGGCACCGGTCAGACGCTGGAGGGCATCTACGGCGGGGCCGGCTTCGGCGGCAACGCGGACCTGGCCGCGCTCTTCACCGCCGGCTCGACGATCGTCAGCCTGGAGTTCGGCCTGGGCACCGGACAGGGGAACGCCAGCAACTTCATCGGCTCGCTGCAGACCAGCATCTACAACGGCGGCGATCCGGTGTTCTTCGCCACCGCCCCCGCCCCCGTTCCCGAGCCCACCTCGCTCGCCCTGTGGGCCGTCGGGGGACTGGGGATGGCGTTCGCCGCTCGTCGGCGGCGGACGCGGGGCGGGAAGGCGTAGGCGGGGTGATGGCGGGTTGGGAAAAGCGAACGGAAAGAGCGCTCCGAAAGAGCGCTCCGCTGCGCAGGGCCTTCGCGTCGCGGCTAACCGGGTTAGCCGCGACGCGGAGTCCTCGGA
>JBBDNU010000123.1:0-21159 GCA_040877365.1 Planctomycetales bacterium | reverse complement strand
TCCGCGACCGGCCGGTGCCGGTCGCGCTGCGGGAGGGGATGGGGGACTGGCTGTTCGGCTGCGACGTATGCCAGGACGTGTGCCCGTGGAACCGCAAGTCGCCGCGGAGCGCCGAGCTGGCGTTTGCTCCGCGCGCCGATCTCAACCCCGCCGACGCGCGGGCGTTCCTGCGAATGAGCGAGGCCGAATTCCGCTGGCGGTTTCGCGGCACGCCGCTCGACCGGCCGAAACGCGCCGGGCTGCTGCGGAACGCGGCGATCGCGCTGGGCAACGCGGGGGACCGGTCGGCGGTCCCGGTCCTCGTCGAGGCGCTCGCCGATCCGGCGCCGCTCGTCCGCGGGGCCGCGGCGTGGGCGCTGGGAAAGCTCGGCGGAGAGTCAGCGGAGTCGGCCCTCGCGGCGCGTCGGCGCATCGAGCCGGACGAGGTCGTGCAAAGCGAGATCGACGATGCGCTCGCCGCAGGATGAATTGCAATCGCACCCGACACGGCCGACAATTCCTTCTTCCTTCTTCCTTCTTCCTTCCGACTTCCGACTTCCGACGCCCCCCATGCCCACGCTCATCGACCGTCCCACCCGGATCGAGGCCGCCGGGAACAAGCCGAAGGTCATCCGCGAATACGTCGGCCGCGTGAACAGCGGGACCGAGGCCGTGAGCGTCGCGCACATGCACAGCCCGCCGGGCTGGATCGAACCGGGGCAGAGGCCGGAGTTCGACGAATACACGCTCGTGCTGCGGGGGACGCTCCGCGTGGAACACGCGGGGGGCGCGCTGGACGTCGCCGCGGGCCAGGCGGTGATCGCCCACCAGGGGGAATGGGTCCGCTACGGCACGCCGGGGGAAGAGGGAGCCGAGTACATCGCGATCTGCCTCCCGGCGTTCTCGCCGGAAGCGGTGCGGCGGGACGAGTGAGCAATAGCACCCGTTGCGCAACCTGATAGGATGAAGATGACCGATTTGACTGGACATCCTTGGCGCAAGACACTGCGATGACTCGCACCAACTTCGAACGGACGCTCCGAGCGTTCCAACGACGAACGCCATTCCGCCCCTTCAGCGTCGCGCTGGTGAACGGCGACAGGGTTCAAGTCGATCATCCCGAAGCGCTCGTGCTGCGGAGCGGTGTCGCCGTTTTCATTTCGGCCGCAGGTGCTCCCACGATCTTCGATCATGAAGGCGTCAGCGAGCTCCTCGACGACCCGCAGCGCAGAAAGAAGACGAAGCCGGAGACGCCCGAGAGGGGCGAGGATTGAGGATCCAAGCATGTCCGATCGAATTCGCATCGCGGTGAACGGGGCGGCGGGGCGGATGGGGCGGCGGATCGTCGCGCTCGCCCACGAGGATCCCGCGCTCGACATCGCCGCGGCGCTCGAAGCCCCCGGCTCGCCGCACCTCGGGGCCGACGCCGGCGAGCTGGCGGGGATCGGCGACATCGGCGTGCCGGTGCGGGCCGAGCTGGGCGAGCGCGTTGACGCGGTGATCGATTTCTCGACTCCCGAGGGGGCGGTCGCCCTCGCGAACCTGTGCGCCGAGCGGGGCATCCCGCTGGTCGCCGCCACGACCGGGCTGTCCGAGGAGCAGAAGCAGACGATCCACGCGGCGGCGCACGTCGTGCCGGTCGTGTTCGCCCCGAGCATGAGCCTCGCGGTCAACGTCGCGATGAAGCTCGTCCGCGAGGCGGCCCGCGCGCTGAAGGACCTGCCGGCCGGGGTCGACGTCGAAATCGTCGAGCGGCACCACCGCTTCAAGGAGGACGCCCCAAGCGGCACGGCCCTCCACTTCGGCCGCCTCGTCGCCGATGAGATGGGGCAGACGGAGCACGTCCACGGCCGCCACGGCCGGCCGGGGCGGCGGCCGCGGAACGAGATCGGCTACCACGCCCTGCGGACCGGGGACAACGTCGGCGAGCACACGATCCTGTTCGGGATGCTGGGGGAGACGTTGTCGATCGACGTCCGCGGCCACTCGCGCGACAGCTACGCCTACGGCGCGCTGGCGGCGGCGAAGTTCGCCGTCGCGCAACCCGCCGGGCTGTACGGCATGGCCGACGTGCTGGGGCTGTCGTAGCGGAATTCGCAAGAATTCCGCCGGACATACATCTTAGCCCGACGCGCGAGCGAGGGAGGGCCGTTGTCGCGGCCTCATTGGACGGAATCGTCGGGCGGTTCGGCGATTCTCCCTGGCTTGCGCGTCGGGCTGGCATGTCGCATTCGCGATCTTGCCTGGTCCGCGCATCCAGCATTTCCGGTTCAATCCGAAAAATCGCTCAAGTTCGGCGGGCGATCCGGCCGATTGGACGAGACAGCGGTCGCCCCGAGTTGGAACGCGGCCTCCTTCACGCCTCTTTCGGAACGGACGCCGGAATGCCTTCGCAGCCGTCGATTCGCGATGGACTTTCGATCCGACTGCTGAGCGTGGCGCGCAAGGCCGCCCGGCGGCTGGCGCGCCGCGCGCGGGCGCTCGCGGCGACGCCCCGGCGGCGCCTGGCCGGGATCGCGGTGGCGGTCGCGGCGGCGGGGATCGCCGGCTATGCCTCGCGGCCCGACGAGAAGCCGGCCGAGGCCGCGGTCGAGGAATTCGAATTCGGCAGCCTGCCCCCGGTGACGATCGCCTCGCGGGGCGGGGAGTCCGCGGAACTTCCGGAGCCGGCCGCGCCGGCAGTCCGTCTGACGCGCCGCCGCCCGCAACCGTCGGCAGAAGCGATCGCCGACCGGCACGGTCCCTACGCGTTTCCGCCCGCATCGCCGGTTCTAGCCGCCCATTATGAACGAACCGCTCCCGGCGAGCAGGCGGCGTGGCTGACCGGGACGATCGAGGAGCCGTCCGAGAGGCCGGCCGCGGGGCGCACCGCGTTTCTCCCGCCGGGTCGCTGAATCGTTCGCACGGGCCGGGGCCGACAAGAGACGGAGGAGCTTCGCTCGATGTATGCAGGGTATTGGGGGCTGACGCGGCAGCCGTTCGAGAACGGGAGCGGGCCCGAGTTCTTTCACCGCGGCGAGGCGCACCAGGCGGCCCTGCTCAAGCTGCGGTACGTGCTGGAGAACGGCCTCGGGGCGGCGTTGCTGGTGGGTGGGACCGGCAGCGGGAAGAGCCACCTCGTCGCCCAGCTCGCCCACGAGACGCCGGAGCGGTTCGCCCCGTTCGTGCACGTCGTCTATCCGCACTTCACGGCGGCGGAGTTCCTGTGTTACCTGGCCGAGGCGCTCGCCGGCGAAGGCGGGGGAAGCGGCGTCGAGGAGCGCGGGCTCGACCGCACGGTCCTGCGGATCGAAGACCGGCTCGCGCATCATGCGAGGAACGGCCGGCACCCAGTGATCGTCGTGGACGAAGCGCACCAGATCGACGATCCCCGCGTGCTGCAAGCCGTCCTGCTGCTGCTCGATTTCCAGCCCCGCGCGGAGATCGACTTCTCCCTGATCCTCGTCGGCGAGCGGAGCCTCGTTCCCCGAGTGCAGCGGTTCGCCCAACTCGACGAACGGATCGGCGTGCGGGCTCTGCTGCGCTCCCTCACGCGCGACGAGACGGAGGACTACGTGACGCACCGGCTGCGCGCGGCGGGGCGCACCGAGCCGATCTTCCACTCCGACGCGTTCGACACGCTGTTCGAGCTGTCCGGCGGAGTGCCGCGGAAGATCAACCGGCTGTGCGACTTCGCGCTGCTGGTGGGCTACGCGGACAGTTTGCGTGAGATCACGCCGGCGGAGTTCGAAGCGGTCGCGGAGGAGCTGGTCGGGGCGCTGCCGGATTGAGGGGTTGGTCCGCTGTCCGCCGTCAGTGGTCTGCGGTGTCCCAGTGATTCGCCGCACACGCGGACCAGCCGAGGCACGCAACGCCTTAGCCCCGGCCACACTCGGAATTCGATCGCCCCGTTTGCGTTGCACGCGTCCTGCCGCTCGTCCACAATGATCGGGCACGGTTGATGCGAACCGGATCCGATTCGAATCTGCGGAGATCACTCATGCTCGATCGACGTTCCTTCTTGCAGGCGGGCGCGGCGCTCGTCACCGGGGCCGCGGCGGCGCGGTTCGCGCACGCGCAGGACAAGACGGCGGCCGTCGCGACGGCCGAGGCGGGGAAGCCGACCGAGTTCCAGGTGGCGTGCATGACGCTTCCGTTCTCGGCGTTCCCGTTCGCCCAGGCGCTCGGGGGCATCAAGCGGGCGGGGTTCGAATACGTCGCGTTGGGGACGACGCACGTCGAGGATCCCTCGAACAATCAGCGCGTGCCGATCCTCGCCCCCGATGCCGGCGCGGCGCGGGCGAAGGAAGTCGGGAAGCAGTGCCGCGACGCCGGGCTCGAGCCGCTGATGATGTTTTCCGCCATCTACCCCGAGAACCCGAAGGGGCTGGAAGTGCTCGCCCAGCGGTTGAAGCAGGCGGGGGCCGCCGGGATTCCCCAGGTGCTGACGTTCGGCCATACCGAGGGAGGCAACCGGGCGGTGTGGACCGAGCGGTTCAAGCAGCTCGGCCCGATCGCCGCCGACGAAGGGGCGCTGCTCGTCGTCAAGCAGCACGGCGGGTCGACCGGCACCGGCGAGGCGTGCGCCGAGATCGTCCGCGACGTGGACCATCCCCACGTGTGGGTCAACTACGACGCGGGCAACGTGATGGACTACTTGAACGTCGATCCGATCCCCGACATCAAGAAGTGCGCCAAGGAGGTCCGCAGCTTCTGCCTGAAGGACCATCGCAATTGGCCCAAGGACCAGGACTGCGGCCCCGGCTGGGGTGAGATCGACCACTACCGGCTGCTCGAGCCGGTCTCGCGGACGGGGCTGAAGATGCCGCTGTGCTTCGAGAACATCTACCCGCCGGTCATTCCGCGGCCGGCGACGCTGGAGGGGACCGAAAAGATCGCCCGCCAGTGCCGGGAGTACATCGAGACAGTGATCGCGGGCGTGCGGGCGATCGCCTGAAGCCGCGGGGCCACGCCCCCGCGGGTTCCCTGCACACCCCGCGGCCGCGATCGCGATTCACCGCCCCGCGTCCAGCACCTGCGCGTCGACCCGCACCGTCGGCTTGCCGACTGCGGGCGCGACGATCTGCGCGGCCGTGAATCGCCGGCGGCCGTCGACCGGCTCTTCGACCCTCTGAAAGGTCAGACGCAGCTCCCCGTTCGCCATGCGGCGGGCGTTCTGCATGTCCTCGGCGGAGAGCGGCGGGAAGTCCGGCTGCTGCCGCTTCAATTCGGCATTCGCGAGGGCCACGTACTTGGCGACCGCCTCGTTGCCGCCGGCGTAGATTTCACTCCGCAGCCGTTCCAGCCGCTTCTGCGCGGCGAGCGCCTGCTGCAACGGCTCGACGGTGGGGAGCTGGCTCGCTTCGAAGTCGAGCGCGTACCGGCTGATCGTGACGGTCTTTCCGTCGGCGTGGATCGTCAGCTCGGTGGTCGCGGCGTCGGCGATGGCGATCAGGGGCTGGCCAGGCTTCGTGGCGGCGGCGATCGCCTTTCGCACCGCCTCGTCGTCGAACTGCGCGAGCTTCCGCTCGACGAGCATGAAGTGCAGCAGATCCTGCAGCTCGTTGGGAGCGAGCCTGCCTTGCGCCGGAGCGAACATGCCGAACTTGTCGCCGAGGACGACAGTGCCGTCGGCCCGAATCACCAGCGACGGTTCGTCGTTCTTCACGGGGGGCGTGAAGCCTCCCTTGTAGTCGAGCACGACCACGGGGGCCTTGGGATCGGCGGGAAGCTCGTATCGCGGCCTCTCCGGGCGGGCTTCGATGACCGGCCGGTCCTCGGCCGCGAGGGCTGCCAGGCCGAGCGAGGCGACGGCGACCGCGACGCCCGGCGCCAGTTGCAGAAGATTCATGGTCGAAAGTTGCAGAAGATTCATGGTCGAAGGCTCCGAAGGCGGGTCGAGAAATGGTCCGGCGGACGGCGGCGCTGTTTTGAGACGGACGGCCACCGGAAAAAGTTCCGACGGATCATGAAGACGGAGGTCATCGCGCGATCAAGGTGCATTCGCCCCTCGCGTCCTTTCCTTTTCGCGATGCATCCTGCATTCTTCAACCGCTTCGGTACTTCGGCTTCGGGACTCGCCGTTCGCCCATGCTCTCCTCGCGCCTCTTCTGGAAAGTGATCGCCGCCTATGCGCTCGTGACCGTCGCGGTCGCGGGCTTGTTCGCCGCGGCCCTCGCGCACCGGCTCCGCGAGGCGGCGATCGACCAGTGCCGCCAGCGGCTGCACGACGCGGCCGCGGTGCTCGCCGCCGACGTGCGGCAGGCGTTTCGGGAAGAGCGGCAATCGGATTGGCAGCGGCGGCTCGCGGAAATCGCCCGGACCACCGAGCTGCGGATGACCCTCGTCGCCGAGAACGGCAACGTCCTGGGGGACAGCGAGCAGGACCCGGCGATCATGGACAACCACGGCGGCCGCCCCGAGATCGTCGAGGCCCGCGCGCGGGGGACCGGAACATCGGTCCGCGACAGCGCCACGCTCCACCGCCCGATGATGTATCACGCGGTCCGCGTGGGGGACGGCGACGCACCGCTCGCCTTCGTCCGCGCCGCGACCGACCTCGCCGCGGTCGAGCAGCAGGTTGCCTCGCTCGGACGGCTGACGTGGGGGACGGCGCTCGTCGCGGCGGCCGCCACGCTGCTGCTCCTGTACGTCGTCCTGGGGAGGATCGCCCGCCCGCTCGCCGCGCTGACCGCCGCCGCGCGCGGGATGGCGGCTGGCGACCTGCGGCAGTCGGTCGCGTTGAGGCGGCGGGACGAGCTGGGAGAACTGGCGGCGGCCTTCAACGAGATGAGCGGCGAGGTCGCCGGCCGCGTCCGCGAGCTGCAGCGGAAGGGGGAGCAGCTCGAGGCGAACAGCGAGCGGCTGGCGACGGTGCTCGGGGCGATGGTCGAGGGGGTCGTCGCCGTCGACGACCGCGAGCGGATCCTGTTCGCGAACCAGGCGGCCCGCCGCCTGCTCGAGTTCACCGGTCCCGACGTCGTGGGCCGCCCCATCTGGGAAGCGATCCGCAGCCCGACGATCCAGAAGGTCGTCCGCCGGGCGCTCGCGGGTGACGCCGGCGCAGACGACGCCGCCGTCGAGTTCGAGCTGCCGCGCTCGCAGTCGACCGTGTCGATGATCGCCACCCGGCTGCCGGGAGCGCCCTGCCCCGGCGTGGTCCTCGTGCTGCACGACGTGACCGAATTGCGGCGGCTCGAGAACCTCCGCCGCGAGTTCGTGTCGAACGTGTCGCACGAGCTGAAGACGCCGCTGACCTCGATCCAGGCCTATACGGAGACGCTCCTCGAAGGGGCCGTGGACGATCCGGCCCACAACCGGCTGTTCCTGGGGCGGATCGCCGAGCAGGCGGACCGGCTCAACGCGCTGATCCAGGACGTGCTCCGCCTGGCGCGGATCGAATCGGGCCGCGACGTGTTCGAGGTGCAGCCCGTGGACGTGAGCGCCGTGGTCGAGGCGTGCCTCGAATCGCACGCGGCGGTAGCGGAGTCGAAGCGGGTCGAGCTGTTCGCCGAGCCGCCGCTCGCCGCGCTCCGCGCGCTCGCCGACGAGGAGGGGCTGCGGACGATCCTCGACAACCTCGTGGACAACGCGATCAACTACACCCCGGCCGGGGGGCGGGTGACGGTCCGCTGGCACGGCGAAAACTCGACGGCCCGCATCGAAGTCGAGGACACCGGGGTGGGTATTTCCCCCGAGCACCAGGCGCGGATCTTCGAGCGGTTCTACCGCGTGGACCGGGCCCGCTCCCGCGAAGTCGGCGGGACAGGACTCGGCCTGTCGATCGTCAAGCACCTCTCGCAGGTCTTCGGCGGCAGCATCGACGTGTTCAGCCGCCCCGGCAAGGGGAGCCGGTTCACCGTGCAGTTGCCCCGCGCGGGATGACAGCCCCGCATGACTACGATTGGGCCACGTGCGTCCCCTCTCCCCCGGCTTTGCGGGGGAGAGGGTCAGGGTGAGGGGGCAGATCGACGGACGGGCCATCGTGCAACATCGAGCATCCATGCCGCGTGAGCGCCGATGCTGGCAGCATCGGCTACGAATGCTTCACAACCTCCGGGCGCTGCTCGCGGCGAGCCGTCAGGCGGGTTATCATGCAAAGCGCTGCGTGCAGCGCCGCTTCGCGAACTCGACGAGAGGCCGACCATGGCCGAGTATGTCCTGGCCCTCGACCAGGGGACGACCTCCAGCCGGGCGATCCTGTTCCGCCGCGACGGCATCCCTGCCGCGAGCGCGCAGCGGGAGTTCCCTCAGCTCTTCCCGCAGCCGGGGCACGTCGAGCACGACCCCGAGGCGATCTGGTCCACGCAGCTCGCCGTCGCGCGGGACGCGCTGAAACAGGCCGGCGCCGCGCCGCGCGACGTGGCCGCCCTCGGCGTGACGAACCAGCGGGAGACGACGGTCCTCTGGGAGCGCGACACCGGCAAGCCGGTCGCCAACGCGATCGTCTGGCAGAGCCGCGTCACCGCCGGGATCTGCGAACGGATGAAGGCGGAGGGACTCGAAGAGGTCTTTCGCCGGAAGACCGGTCTCGTCCTCGACGCCTACTTCTCCGGCACGAAGATCCGCCATCTGCTCGACGCGATTCCCGGCCTGCGCCCGCGGGCGGAGAGAGGCGAAATCCTGTTCGGCACCGTCGATTGCTTCCTGCTGTGGCGTCTGACCGGCGGGCGAAAGCACGTTACCGATTACTCCAACGCGAGCCGCACGCTGCTGTTCGACATCCACGCGCTCGACTGGGACGACGAATTGCTGCGGCTGATGGGCGTCCCCCGCGCGATGCTCCCCGAAGTGCGGCCTTCGAGCGAAATCTACGGCGAGACCGATGCCGGGCTGTTCGGCGCGGCGATCCCCGTCGCCGGGATCGCCGGCGACCAGCAGGCGGCGACGTTCGGGCAGGCGTGCTTCGAGCCGGGGTCGGCGAAGAACACCTACGGGACCGGCTGCTTCCTGCTGTTGAATACCGGGCACGAGGCGGTCGCGTCGAAGCACGGCCTGGTGACGACGATCGGCTGGGGCATCGGCGGGAAGGTCACCTATTGCCTGGAAGGCTCGGTCTTCGTCGCCGGGGCGGTCGTACAGTGGCTCCGCGACGGGCTGGGGCTGATCCGCTCGGCGGCGGAGGTCGAGCGGCTCGCCGCCGAGGTCGAAGACTCCGGCGACGTGTATCTCGTGCCGGCGTTCGTGGGATTGGGCGCTCCGCACTGGAACCAGTCGGCCCGCGGGACGATCGTGGGGATCACCCGCGGGACGACGAAGGCGCACCTCGCGCGGGCGGCGCTCGAATCGATGGCCTTCCAGACGCGCGACGTGCTCGACGCGATGCGGCAGGACGCGGGCCTCGCGCTGACCGCCGTAGGACGGATCGGCGATCCGTCCGACCCTGCGCTCAAGGTGGACGGCGGGGCGACGGCGAACAACCTGTTGATGCAGTTCCAGTCGGACCTGCTCGGCGTGCCGGTCGAGCGGCCCGTCGTGCAGGAGACGACCGCCCTGGGGGCGGCGTATCTGGCCGGCCTGGCGGTCGGCTTCTGGGAGGACCAGGCGGACGTCGCCCGCAACTGGGCGCTCGATCGCCGCTTCGAGCCGTCGGAGCGCTCGCCGGCGATCCAGGCGAGGCATGTGCGGTGGCGTGAAGCGGTGCGCCGCTCGCTCAACTGGGCGCGGGACGTGTCACCCTAGCCCGACGCGCCAGCGAGGGAGCGCGACCGCGGGTGGCCCCGACGCCGTTCAGGCCTCCGGGCCACCGGGCGAGCGCGTCATGCCCGCGAAGACTGGATTCCCGCCTTCGCGGGAATGACGGAAACCACCTCCCGCCGAGCCGGGCGGGACGAACGTTCGGCGGAATTTCCTCGAAGATCGGCCAAGGATGTTCCGCGATCAAGGCCGGAAGGGCGAATCGCCCTTGCTTGCGCTGCGGGCTGATCTTGTTAGGGCCGCAGCTCATTGCGGTTCGGCGGCCGGTGCTGCCGCCGCATCCTGTTCCGCGGCGCGCTTTCCGCTCTCGAGCGCCCCTTTCCCCTCGACTCTCAACGGGGGCCGTTTCGGCGCGTGGCGGACGAGCGCCGGGACGTCGCGGACGATCTTCGCCACGCTGATGATGATCACGAAGAATTCCAGCCGCCCCAGGAACATTCCCAGGATTTGCGCCCAGAGGATGAGGGCCGGCGTGTCGGGACCCGTCAGCCCGACCGACAGGCCGACGTTTCCCTGCGCCGAGGCGAACTCGAACAGCGAGTCTCCGATCGAATGGCCATGCGCCGCAAGCACAGCGGTTCCCACCGCCAGCGAGATGAGGTACAGGACGACGTAGACGGCGACGCGGCGGACCTGGTGGTCGTCGACGTATTGCTTCTCGTCCCCCCGCCAGACGTACTCCTCCACGACGGCGGAGCGCGGCAGGAGCGCCCGCCGCACCTCCCAGCCGAGCGCCTTCATCAACAGGTACACGCGGTACTGCTTGACGGCCCCGCCGGTCGAGCAGGTGCCTCCGCCGATGATCATCAGCAGCACAAGTACGGCGACTCCGAATGCGCTCCAGTCGCCATAGGAGACCGTTTGAAACCCGGTGGTCGTGATGGCGCTGATCGTCTCGAAGATCGCCACCCGGACGGCCTTTCCGCCCGTCGCATACAGGCGCCACGTCAACAGCCCGCAGACGAGCGGGGCCGCCAGCGCGATCGCGATCGCCAGCACGCGCAGCTCGCCGCTGTGCTTGGCGGCGTCGTATCGGCGGCGGAGGACGAGGTAGACGGTGAGGAAACTCATGCTCCCGGCGAGCATGAGCGCCACGGTGACCGCCTCGATCGCCACGGAATCGAAGTGCCCGATGCTGTCGCGGTGCGTCGAGAAGCCGGCGGTCGAAACGGCCGTGAAGGCGTGATTCACCGCGTCGAAGACCGACATCCCCGCGGCGACGTACGCCAGGATCCCGAACACGATGTACGCCCAGTAGATCGAGACGACGAGCTTCGCCGACTGGCGGACGTTCGGCGCCAACTGCTCCTCGCGGCCTTCGGCGCTCGACAGACCGGCCCCGACCGGCCCGGTGATCGCGGCGAGCATCATGATCGCGAACCCGGCCCCCCCGACCACCTGCATCGTGCTCCGCCACAATAGCAGCATCTTCGGCGCTGCGACCACGTCGACCACCGACAATCCGGTGGTCGTCCAGCCGCTCACCGACTCGAACAGCGCCTGCGTCCAGCCGACGTCCCCCGTCAGCCGGATCGGAATGCTGCCGACGAAGAACGCCCCCAGCCAGCTCAACAGGACGACGACCCCCCCCTCTTGAATGTTCAAGACCGGCCGCTCGACCCGGCAGACGCGGTACGTGGCGTAGCCGGCGACGGCCAGCAGCAGCCCGGGAACGAGGAAGGCCGGCGCGTGGACCGCCTCTTCCGGCCAGGCGAGCAGCACCGCCAGCGGCGTGAGTTGAATGAGCCCGATCGAGACGAAGATCAGGCCGGTGTAGCTCACGATCGCCCGATATTGCCGCCGCAACTTCGTGTTGCTGCGCATTGCTCGATCCAGTCACACTAGCCCGCAGCGCGAGCAAGGGAGATCAATCCCGGAAATTCCCTCGCTGGCGCGTCGGGCTGATCTGGCCTCAATCCACGTCGCCCGTCAAAATCCGCACCGCCTCCGCGTGGCTCGCCGGCAGCGACACCAGCAGCACGCGGTCCCCCGCCGCCAGCAGCGTGTCGCCGCGGGGGATCACCGCCTCGTCCTGGCGGATCACGCAGGCGATCAGGGAGTCGCGCGGCAACGGGATCTCGGCCAGCCGCTGCCCCTGGATCGGAGACCGCTCCGACAGCGCGAGCTCGGTGATGTTGACCCGCCCCTCGGCGGCGGGCAGCAGGTTGATGATGTCCTCGAACGCCGTCCGCTCCTCGATCAGCGCCGAGACGATCCGCGGCATCGACACGACCGTCGTCACCCCCAGCTTGGGGAAGATCTTCTCGTTGTCGGGGTCGGCCAGCACCGCGACGGTGTGCGGGACGCCGAACCGCAGCTTCGCCACCTGGCAGATGATGAGGTTGTCCGGGTCGCTGGGGGTGACGGCGACGATCGTGTCGGCGTCGTGCCCGCCGGCCTCTTCGAGCACCGACGGATCGGTCCCATCGCCATGAATCACGAGCGCCTTCATCCGCCGCGCGAGCCAGCGGGACTCGGTTTCATTCCGGTTGACGACGACCACGGTGTGATCGCGGGCGATCAGATTGCGGCACAGGAAGTACACCAGCTTCCCCCCGCCGACGACGATCACTTTCATGGGCGCCTCAGTGGACAGTGGTTGGTGGACAAGGGCTGGTGGTCGGTGATTCTGACCACTGTCCACTAACCACTGTCCACTGATCTCGTCTGCCACGCGACCAGTTCGCGGGCGGCGAGGGTCAGCGGGCAGACGGTGCGGATGCCCAACTCCTGAAAGATCGCCTCGCGCTCCGGGTCGTTGACCCGCGCCACCACGTCCGGCACCCCGAAGATCGTCCGGGCGACCTGGGCCACCGCGAGGTTGACGTTGTCGTAGCCGGTGACGGCGATCAGCCGGTCGGCGTCCTCGGCGTGCGACTGCTTCATCACGGCCGGCTCGGTCGCGTCCCCCTCGAGCCGGAACCCGCTGTACTCGGGGGCCAGCTTCGCGAGGCGGGCCGGATCGACGTCCACCGCCATCACGCTGTGCCCCTCGCGGCTGTAATGGTTCGCCAGGTGCCGCCCGAGACGGCCGCACCCCACGATGACGATGAACTGCTCGCGCGGCATGGTTCGGTTCGATTCATGGTAGCTGAATTCGCAAGAATTCAGCCGGAACGATCTGAATTCTTGCGAATTCCGCTACGAGCGCCCGGCTCGGGGCGCGGACGATGGTATACGATCGCGGTCGCGTCCGCCAGACGTTCGGAGTCGGTCTCAGTTCGTCGAAGGGGGCGCATCCGCACCCGACAGTCGCGTCCTACGGGGGAACCCAGGCGCGCTGCCGCAATGAATCTCCCGGAGCGATCCATATAGAAAACATGATCCGGGCGGATTATAACCCAGAACACCTGCTGGATTCCTGGAATGGCTACTTCCACGACTGAAACCCGGCCGCCCGAGGTTCTCCACGTGCGCGTCGATGACGACGCGTTGTCGGTCGAACTGGCGGATGGGCGGGCGATTTCGGTCCCGCTCGCATGGCTTCCGCGGCTGGCGCACGGCACGCCCGAAGAGCGGGCGAATTGGCGGCTGATCGGCGGCAGCGGCATCCATTGGCCCGCCCTCGACGAGGACGTCAGCGTCGAAAACCTGCTCGCCGGCAAACCGTCCGGCGAAAGTCGGACTTCGTTCAAGCGCTGGCTCGAAGATCGAGGCCGATGAGCGTGACGGAACCACGACTCGACACGCGCTTTCATTCCCGGCTGCGCCGCCGCGGATTCACGATATTCGCAGTGCTCGTCGTTCCGTTGCTCGGATTCATTTACCTGGCCGATGTCGAACGGTTGTGGTTCCTTTGCGTGTGGGTCGCGGGAGTCGTCGCGGCACTCGCGTCGTATTGGTGGACGTTGGCCCGCTACCGCTGCCCCAAGTGCGGTCGGACCATCGGCGATTTGCGAACCGGCCGGTTCGGCCACGAGATGCCGATCGTCTTCCGCTGCACCGCATGCGACATCGAATGGGACACCGGCGTGCGCACTCCGCCGGAAGACAGCGGCGGAGGAGGAGGGGACATGGCGGCCGGGTGCGACTGAGGGCGTTACGGCGTCTGACACGAGGTGATTCCATGCCCACCATCCAGCGCGATTGGTCCGTTCAGCGGCGGCACCTGATCGAGACGGCGATCTTCGGGATCCCGTTTCTGGCGTGCGTCCTCGTGCCGATCTTTTTTCGCCCCGACCTTTTCTTTACCTGCATCATCATCGCCGTGCCGATCTGGCTGATCGGCTTCACCCGTCAGTGCCGGCGGTTCCACCGCTTCGAGTGCCCCACTTGCGGAGTGATGCTGTCGCGAAAGGACGGAGACGCCGGCGAGCCGGTCGTGTTCCACTGCGAACGCTGCGAGACCGTGTGGGACACGGGATTCACCGAGAGTTCGGACTGACGTGGAGGTTCCACGCCGATCGAATCATCGCAATGGCAGGTAGCGAACCTGACCCTCCCATTCGTCTTCCAGACTGCATTCCGCGATCAAGAGCAGATCATCGATCGCGGCGCCGACCGATACATCGCGACCTACCTCGAACACGCCCGGCATCGGCTGGCCGTTCCGGACTCTCTCGTATGCGAATCGCGTGATCGTCGCGGCGTCATGCGTGAGAAGCACGCGCCCTTCCTGTGCCGCCCACTCCAGAACCGCCGTGTCGTCCGCGCCCGACAATCCCGCATCCTGGACGCGCACGATATCCAAGTCGCGCATTCGGCGAAGCGATCCACGGACGATGTCGTTGTTGAAGTTCTCGTCCGCGGCGAATGGCACCATCACTGCTGGTTCCCGTTGCGGCGGGCCAGCAGGCGGTCGCGGATGCCCTCGGGATCGAACTTCGCCTCGTTCTGCCGACGAATCGTCTCCGCGGCGTCGCGGCGTTGTCGCAGATATTCGTCGATTTCAGCCGCGTGCCGCAGGTAGTGGCCGATCACTTGATACACGTCCGCGAGGTCGAGCGACGGATACTGCTGCACGATTTCCTCGGCCGCCGCTCCCTCCACGAACGCGGCGAGGACCGTATCGAGCGTCACGCGGGTTCCGCCCACGCGGACGACGCCTTGGGCATCGACCCGGAGCGGCACGGTGTCGGCGGAAAAGGAGATAGTCATACGGTTCGCCTCCGACTTCATTCTACCACCCCGCGAAGACGCGTTCCACAGCCGTTTCGTCATTCATCCTTCTTCATTCTTTCGTCATTCAAGCTTCGACATTCGACATTCCTGCAGTCCCGCCACTTCCGGTTCGCCGCGGCGCGCGGCTATGATATATGCGACACGGCCCGAACCGCGCCCCCCCAATGCCCCGCGATTTCACCACCGAAAGCCTCTCGCACGATCCGATCCACGGGTACATCCCCTTCATCTCGCCGGCCGGGCTCCCCGCGGGCGAAGTCGCCGAGCAGGAGATCATCGACCATCCGTGGGTGCAGCGGCTGAGGCACATCCACCAGTTGCAGACCGCGTGGTGGGTGTTCCCCTCGGCCGAGCACATGCGGTTCCAGCACGTGCTGGGGACGATGCACCTCGCGTCGCTGGCGGTCGAGCACTGGTATGAATCGCTCGCCGACGTGTGCCCCAACGTCCCCTCGCGGGCCTGCGTCGAAAGCCTGGTGCGGATGGCGGCGCTGTTGCACGACGTGGGGCACGGCCCGTTCGGACACTTCTTCGACGACCATTACCTCGCCCAATTCGACATCACGCACGAGGACATCGGGGCGGCGATCATCGAACGCGAGCTGGGGGAACGGCTCCGTCGCATCCGCCGCAATCCCCGCGGGCACTTGCAGCCCCTCGAGGAAATCGAGCCACGGCAGATCGCCTGGCTGATCCGCCGCCCCACCGGCGACGCCGACCGCGAGAGCGGCCACCCCGAGTGGCTCCGCAAACTGCGGTCGCTGTTCAGCGGGATCTACACCGTCGACAACATGGACTTCGTCCTCCGCGACGCCTACATGTCGGGCTACAGCACGCGGGCCTTCGACCTCTCGCGGCTGATGCACTACAGCTTTTTCACGGATGAAGGGCTGACGATCCACGTCCGCGGGCTGCCGGCGCTCATCAACTTCATCGAGATGCGGGCCAACCTGTTCCGCACGATCTACTTCCACCGCACCGTCCGCGCGCTCGACCTGGCGCTCGAAGACCTGTTCCCACAGACGATGGAGCGGCTGTTCCAGGGGAACCCGCTCGACGATCTCGAACGCTACCGCCGGCTCACCGAGTCGTCGTTCCTCGTGGACGTGCAGCGGTGGCCGCTTTCCGACGAGCCGGCGCTGAAGGAACTCGGCCGGCAGTGGGCCGCGATCCTCGACCGCCAGGTCTCGTGGAAGATGGCCTGCGAGCGGACGATCAACTTCCACTCGAGCGCGTCGGAGCGGACCTCGATCTTCTCGGAGCCGGAGTTGGTCGAACGCCGCCTGCGGCAGAAGCTCCCTCGCCGCCTCCGCGACGTGCCGCTCAAGGTCGACGTGGCCCGGCACTACCATCGCCCCAGCGGCCGGCTTCCCGCGGGGGGGCAGAACTTTCTGCTCGACCCCGGCATCGGCACGCCGCAGGAACTGCACGACGACGAGCTGTTCCGCTCGCTGCCGATCAGCTTCTCGATTTTCCGCGTGTATTCGCGCGACCACTCGATCGATGCGGAACTCAACGCGGCCCTGACCGCGATCCTCGGCGAGTCGAGCGATATGAAGACGAACATGTGAAGCGCCGACAGCCGGCGGTCAACGACCGCCGCGATTCTTCGTCTCTCGACAGCCGGCGGGGCGCTTGCTTCGCCGCGCGTGGGGCGGGTAGAATCGACGTTCATTGATGCGTGGCGGCGTCGCCCGACGCTCGATGCGCTCCCGCCCCGTTTCCGCCCGCCCCTCCCGCCGAACGATCGAGACCTCCATGCCGCGGATCGCCACGCCGCTCGCTACTTTCGCCGGATTGCTCCTCGTCTTCCTCGCCGCCGCCGCGCGAGGCGATGACTGGCCGCAATGGCGCGGGCCGAACCGCGATGCGGTGAGCCGGGAAACCGGGCTGCTGAAGGCCTGGCCCGAAAGGGGGCCGGCGGTCGACTGGCAGGTGGAGAACGCGGGGGTCGGGTTCTCCTCGCTGGCGGTCAGGGATGGGCGGGTCGTCACGCAGGGAGACCTCGACGGGGTCGAGCACACGATTGCCTTCGACGAGAAAACGGGCCGCCTGCTGTGGGCCGCCCACCCCGAGCCGCTCGCGAAGGCGCTCGCCGAACGCCTCGACCGCGAGTTCGGCCGGATGGACAAGGACGGCGACGGCAAGCTCGACGAGCTCGAGGCCCTCGCCGGCATGGGCTGGAACTTCACCAAGGCCGACGAACCTGCGGCCGAGGGGGACTCCGCCGCGATCGCCAAGGGCCGCGCCGCGTTCCTCTTCGCGCAGCTCGATAAGAACGGTGACGGGCGGCTCGATGCCTCCGAGGCCCCCGCCGCGCTCCAGCAGCAGTTCGACCGGATCGACCGCGAAGACAAGTCCGCCGACAAGCAGCGACTCGCCGAGTCCCGCGCTGCCGCACTGCTGAAGGCGCACGACGCCGACGGCGACGGCCGCGTTTCCAAACAGGAGTCGCGGAGCACTCCGCTCGACCGCATCTTCGGCCGGGCCGACAAGCCCGCCGCCGACGGCGGCAAGGCCGACGAACTCCTCTCCACCGAGGAGCTGACCGCCTACTTCACGGAACGCGAGCCGGGGCGCGACGGCGAGGTCACCCGCGACGAACTCGAAGGGTTCTACGCGGCCAGTCACCCCAAGGCCGACGGCGTCCTCCGCAAGGAAGACCTCCGCGGACTATACGGCGGATACCGCAACAGCTACGGCGACGGTCCCCGCGGCACCCCGACGATCGACGGCGATCGCGTCTACGTCGAAGGTGGCAGCGGCGACGTGACCTGCTTCGACGCCGCCACCGGCAAGACGATTTGGCACGTGAGCCTCGCCGCGGATCTCGGCGGCGGCCGTCCCGGCTGGGGGTATTCCGAATCGCCGCTCGTCGTGGACGATCTCGTCATCGTCACTCCGGGGGGCAAGGGGGGGACTCTCGCCGCGCTCGACAAGGTGACGGGAGAGGTCGCGTGGCGCACCGCCGCCGCGACGCAGGGAGCGCATTATTCGTCGCCGGTGGTCGCCGAGATCGCCGGCGTGCGGCAGATCGTGCAGTTCGCCGGCCGCACCGCGTTCGGCGTGACGATGGACGGCGCGAACCTCCTCTGGGAATACGACGGCGCGAACAACGGGACCGCCAACATCGCCACGGCGATCGTCGACGGCGACCGCTTGCTGTTTTCGAGCTCGTACGGCAAGGGGACCGGTCTCGTCGAGATCTCCGCCGACACGAGCGTCCGCCAGAAGGCCGAGCAGGTTTATTTCACCAATCAGTTGGCCAATCATCATGGCGGAATGGTGAAGGTCGGCGACCACGTCTATTCGTTCGGGAGCGGCGGGTTGATGTGCCTCGAGTTCGACACCGGCGAGGTCGCCTGGCGGAACCGCAGCGTCGGCAAAGGCTCGCTGATCCACGCCGACGGCATGCTGTACTGCCTCGGCGAGCGGCACGAAGTCGCGCTCGTCGAAGCGACGCCGGAGGAATACCGGGAGCGGGGTCGCTTCAAGATCGAGGAGTTCGGCCGCCCCGCCTGGGCGCATCCGGTCGTCGCGAACGGGCGGCTCTACATCCGCAACATGCACCGGCTGACCGCCTACGACGTGCGGGCCGGCGAGTGAATTCATTCGCGTCGATCGCGAAACTCGAACAGGCGGGGAGAGAACCATGAAGCTGCGGGTCATCGGCGCATGCGTTCTGCTGGCGGCTTCGGTTCCGGTCTTTTCCCGGCTCCTGGCGGAGGAGGCGAAACCGCCCGCGGCGGCGGCCGTGCCGGAGAAAGTCGATTACATCGAGCACGTCAAGCCGCTGCTCGCCAGCCGCTGCACGACCTGCCACGGCGCGCTGCGGCAGAAGGGGGGACTGAGGCTCGATGCCGCGTCGCTCATTCGGCAGGGGGGCGACTCGGGACCGGCGATCGTCCCCGGAAAGATCGACGAAAGCCTGCTCGTCGATTACGTCACGCCGGACGCCGACGGCGACGCCTACATGCCGGAAGAGGGCGACCCGCTCAAGCCGGAGGAGATCGCGCTGCTGAAGAAGTGGATCGCCGGCGGCGCCCCCGCCCCCGCGAACGAAGTGATCGCCGAAGATCCCCGCAACTACTGGGCGTTCCGCAAGCCCGTGCGCCCACCCGTACCGGCCAGCGACTCGGACGCTCCAAGCGTCCGGGTCGCTCCCGAGCGAGTCCGCAACCCGATCGACGCGTTCCTCGCCGCCCGGCACGACAAGCTCGGCCTCGTCCCGCAGCCCGAAGCGCCGAAGCACGTGCTGCTCCGCCGGGCGTATCTCGACCTGATCGGACTGCCGCCGACTCCCGAGGAAGTCGCGGCCTTCCTCGCCGACGAATCGCCCGACGCCTACGAAAAAGTGGTCGACCGGCTGCTCGCAAGCCCGCGCCACGGCGAGCGGTGGGGACGGCACTGGATGGACGTCTGGCGGTACAGCGACTGGTACGGTTACCGCAATGAGCTGCGCAGCAGCGTGAAGCACATCTGGCAGTGGCGGGACTGGATCATCGAGTCGCTCAACGAGGACAAGCCCTACGACCGCATGATCGTGGAGATGCTCGCCGCCGACGAGGCCGCCCCCGCCGACGGCGACGCCCTCCGCGCCACCGGCTTCCTCGCCCGGCATTACTACAAGTTCAACCGCAACGTCTGGATGGACGACGCGGTCGAGCACACCTCGAAGGCGTTCCTCGGCCTCACGCTGAACTGCGCCAAGTGCCACGACCACATGTACGACCCGCTCTCGCAGCGCGACTATTACGCGATGCGGGCGGTGTTCGAGCCGTACAACACGCGGCACGACCCGGTCCCCGGCGAAACCGACGTGAACGTCCTCGGCCTCCCCGTCGCCTACGACGCGACGCTCGACGCGAAGACCTACGTCTTCGCCCGCGGCGACGAGAAGAAGCCCGACAAGGACCACCCCGTCGGTCCCGCGATCCCCTCGCTGTTCGAGGAGATGGCGTTCGACGTGCAACCGGTCGAGCTGCCCCCCGCTGCGTGGTACCCCGGACTGCGGCCGCACGTGCAGCGGAACGCGCTCGACGCCGCGCGGGCGGATGTCGAGAAGCGGCGGCACGAGCTCGCGGCCGCGGAGAACGCGATTCCTCCCGCCCGCGCGGCGCTCGACAAGATCGCGCAGGCGAAACCGCAAGCGGCGAGTGGCCCGCCGGTCCCGCCCGACGCGGTCGCGCTCGCGGCGGTGCATGGCGCGGTCGCCGACGCCGAGTCGGCGCGGGATGTCGCCGCGAAGCAGCTCGCCGCGGCCGAGGCGCGGCTTGGCTTTACCGCAAGACGAATCGCGGCGGACGACGCCCGGTATGCGGAACCTCTCGCGGAGAACGCGGACGAAGCGGCGAAAGTCGCCGCCGGAGCGCAGCGCGCCGCCGCGGCGCTCGATGCCGAAGCGGCGCTGCTTCAGGCCGAGCTGGCCGACCGTCAGGCAGGGCGGAACGCCGCCGCGAAGCCCGCCGATCAGAAACTCGTCCAAGCCGCGACCGCCACGACCAAGGCGCTCGACGCCGCGCGGAAAGGCCTCGAAAAGGCCCGGGCGGAACTCGAGAAGACCGACGGTCAATACGCGGCGCTCACGCCGACGTATCCCAAGACGAGCACCGGCCGCCGGCTGGCGCTCGCCCGCTGGATCGCCAACCGCGACAACCCGCTCACCGCCCGCGTCGCGGTGAACCATATCTGGATGCGGCACATGGGCGCGCCGCTCGTCCCGACCGTGTTCGAGTTCGGCCTCAATGGAAAAGAACCGACGCACCCCGAATTGCTCGACTGGCTGGCGGTCGAGTTCATGGAGAGCGGCTGGAGCATGAAACGTCTGCACCGGCTGATCGTCACGTCGAACGCCTACCGCATGACCTCCTCGGCCCGGGACGCCGCGCCGCAAAACCTGGAGCGCGACCGCGACAACGCGCAGTATTGGCGGATGAACTCCCGCCGGATGGAGGGGGAGATCGTCCGCGACAGCGTGCTCGCGGTCGCCGGTTCGCTCGACACGACGATGGGAGGCCCGGATCTCGACCAGAACGCCGGCCTCACGACCTATCGCCGCAGCATCTACTACCGGCACGCCGCCGAGAAGTACATGACGTTCCTGCAACTGTTCGACGCGGCGAACGTCAACGAGTGCTACCGCCGCAGCGAGACGATCGTCCCACAACAGGCGCTGGCGCTGGTCAACAGCCAGCTCTCGATCGAGCAGTCCCGCAAGCTGGCGCAGCGGATCATGGAAGAACTCGCGCAGCGACCCGGACGCTCCGAGCGTCCGGGTCGCTTGGCGGGACCGGATGATTCCGGTGAATCGGATGCCACGGAGACCGCCTACGTCGAAGCGCTCTTCCAGCACGTCCTCTGCCGCCCACCGAACGACGAGGAGCG
>JBBDNU010000122.1:9960-21237 GCA_040877365.1 Planctomycetales bacterium | reverse complement strand
TCGCGGCGCTCGCCGGCTCCCCTTCCGGCGGTCGAAGCCGGCGGCGAATCTTCATCACCCCCCAGCCGAACAGCGCCGCCCCCCCGACGCAGCCCGCAAGGAACAGCGCGAATCGAAATGCGTCGGCGCCGACGACTCCAGCGGGAATCATCCCGAACAACACGAACACGAACCCGTAGGCCACGATCCACGCCGCCACGTGTCGGGCCGCCCCGAACGTGGGCTGCGTGGCGTCCCGCCCCGCCAACTTCGCCAGCAGTAAACCGAGGAGTCCCCCGGCGAACAGCAACACGGCGGAGGAACTGCCGACCGCACCGGGAATCGCCGATTGCGGCCCCGGTGACGATTCGAGAGGGGATGAATCCAGCACCGGGCCGAGCCGCTCGGCGGCGACCGCCAGCACGCTCCGCTCGACTCGGGCGTCGAGGCGCATGTCGCGCAGCTCGGCCAACTCCCCCTCGGCGATCATGCCCGGATGCTCTTCGGCGATCCGCTTCAACGAGACGGCGACGATCTCGCGGAAGTGAAGAGGCGTCCCGCTTCCTTCCCACACGTTGTCCGCGAGAACGAGGTCGGTGAGGCGCGATATCTGCCGCGTCATTTCGGCCGCCGCCGCCGGGTCGCCGGACCGGCGACGATCGTCCGCGCGGACCATCTGCCAGCGTGCCAAGTACATGTAAAGAGTCGTGGTGCGGAAGTCGATCAACCGGCTGGCGGCGAGTTCCGCCCGGTCCCGCTTGGGGATCGAGGAGCGTTCGAGCAGTGCCGCGACCGCCGGAAAGCCCGCCCGCCCCACCACCAGCCGGGGCTGTTGCAAGGCTCGTTCGACATGGAACGTTCCGCGTTCGAAACGCTCCGGATCGCGAATCTCAAGCCGATAGCCCTCGTCCTCCCAGTGATACTCGGCGCTGCCCGTCCAGTGGCACAATGCGGCCAGCGCGTCGTATAGGGCGTTGTCGGGATCGTGCCGGGCCGCCTGCTCGAGCACGTCGGCCCAATCGTCGGTCCGCGGCTCGAAACTCGGCCCATCCATGGAGGAGCGGAACAGCAACAGCGCCCGCATCCGCCACCAGCGCGGATCGTCCGGTTCAAGCTCGGTCGCGGTCGCCGCCAATTCCAGACAGCGGGCGACGCAGCGCTCTTCGAATCGCAATGCCGCCGCCTCGACGGCGGCATAGTCCAATTGCGGCTGCGCGAGGTGCAGCGCCGAATGCACCAGGAACGAGGTGATTCCTTCCGGCTCACGGAGGTGCTGCGCATGGAATCCGATTCCGGGACCGTCGAGAATCCAGGCCGCCCCCATCACCAGTTCCGCCGATGCGGGATGGTCGGCGATGATGCGGTCCGCCTCCGCCAGCCAGAACTCGGCTTGCTCGACGGGAGGCCGGGAATGAACGGGCACTTCGTCCCAGCCGAACCATCCCGGCGCCGCCCCCGTCCAGTGCTGGGCGAGCAATTGCCAGCCGGTCTCGGTTCCGGCCGCAGTCCACAGCAGCCGCGCCCCGAGCGCCAGCAAGAGCAGCGCCGCCGCAAGGGCGACCGTCCACGAGGGCTTCCGGTGTTTCTCGGCCACAAACTCCTCCGCACGAAAAGGCGATGCGCTGGAGTACAGCCTTCAGGCTGCACGATGAACCAAGGCGGCAAGCGGTCAGGCTGAAGCCTGGACTCCAACGTCCGGCGGGCGGTTCCGCACGAATGGCATCCGCCGCTTGTGTCGGCATCACATGTCACGGCGACCGCAGCGGCACCCGTCTGCCGGTGGCAGGATCTTCGACGAGGAGGCTAAATAGCTTCGGCAGCATGACGCCGGATTTCAGGTCGGGATGGGCCGCCTGCGCGGAATCGACCGTGAGGAGCGTGAGATTGGTGAAGCGATTCAATTCGTGCAAATCCTCGGGAGCGATCCGAGTGCGGTCGATCGACAGGTATGTCAACGCGGAGGGATCGGCGATGTTCCGCAATGTCCGGGCGGAAACCCGCGTCCCACTCAAGTCGAGCGTCTCGATCGGCCGCGATTGCAGGATCGGCTCCAATCCCTCATCGTCGATCGCCGTTCCCGGTATCAGGAGCGATTCGAGGTTCGGAAGGATCGCGAGATGCGCCATCCCCGCGTTCGTGATCGCGCGGCAATCCTGGAAACACAGCATCTCCAGTCGCGGCATCGTGGACAATCTTCTGAGACCTTCGTCGGTGATCGCCGCGTTTTCGATCCCGAGCATTGTGAGTTGGCTGTGTTTCGCGAGCTCGGTGACGCCTCGATCGGTGACGCGCGTGCCGCCGAGAGTCAGCGCCTCCAGGTTGCGGAGCTTGGCAAGCTGCACAATCCCGTCATCGCCGATCCGCGTGCGGTGCAAGTACAGCGCCCGCAGCTCCGCCAGCGATCCAACGTCTTCCAGCGCCGCGTCGCCGATCGCCGTGTTGGAAAGATCGAGGTCGCGCAGTTGGGGCAGCGTGCGAAGCGACTTGGTCCCGGCGTCGGTGACGCGCGTGCCGGAGAGCGAAAGCGACTCCAGATCCACCAGCCCCTCGAGATGCCGCAGTGCGACGTCTCCCGCCTGCGTGTCGTTGAGCGACACGCGTTCCAATCCCTTCGATCTCCGCAGATGCGCGAGACCCTCGCCGGTCACTCCCGGCGAGTGGATGCCGAGACGCGTGAGCCCGGTCAGGCCGTTCAAATGCCGGAGATCGTCATCTACGATCGAGGGATCGGTCAAGATGAGCGATTCGATATCGCCACGACCAGCAAGAGAAGGGAGAGTGGACCGCGGACAGTCCATGATCGTCGTGATCCGATCGAACCGCGCCATGCGGCCGTCGCCGATCAGCCGACGGAGCCACTCCGGCCCGACGGGATCGCGCCACACCGTCATCGTTGGACTGCTGCGGAACAGCCGGTCGTTCGACCGATAGTGCTGCCACAGCGGCCAGCCGACCGACGTTCCAACGATCGCGAGCACGAGCGCCGCCGACAGCAAGATGGTCCAGGCGGGGGATCGCGTGCGAGTCGATTCGATCATGGCGCCCCCTCTCCCGCAGGAACTTCACTGCGATGCGGCTCTCCTCCGCGGACAGGCTGAAGCCTGTACTCCAGCGAACGCACTTTCGACGCGTGGGGCTCAGGACGAAATCGAGATTTCGCGCAACTTTTCTTCCCTTATTATGGACGGCGGCGCGCTCGCTCGTAGGACGGATCGGCGATCCGTCCTACATGAATCGAAAACAGCAGTTTGGCCATTCGCGCGCACGATTTTCGGAGGCAAACGATTGCAGGCAAAGGCGTTGCCGCGATTTCCGGCGCGCGCAAAGCGAAGAAATCGCGTTTCGATACCCCATGCCCAACCTCGTCCCAGTCAAGCGTTTCCGCTGCGCCGGGCCGAAACCCCTGCGTTCGTTTCACGTGGAACGCTCAGGAGCTTGCGAGCAGCAGATCCGCCACGCCGACCGCGAACAGCCCCAGGCTGATGATCGCGTTCAAGTGGAAAAACGCCAGGTTGACGCGGCTCAGGTCGTCCGGGCGGACCAGGCGGTGCTCGTAGACCAGCAGCGCCGCGACCGCGACGACCCCGCCGAGAAAGATCCACCCCAGTCCCGCCCCCCACCACAGGGCGATCAGACAGATCACCGTCAGCGCATGGCTCGCCGCGGCGAGCTTCAATGCGATGGGGACCCCATATCGCGCGGGGACGCTGTGCAGTCCCGCACCGCGATCGAACTCGACGTCCTGGCAGGCATACAGCATGTCGAACCCGCCGACCCAGAAGAACACCGCCGCGCCCAGCAGCGCCGGCGGCCAGTCGAGCGTGCCGCGGATCGCGATCCACGCCGCCAGCGGCGAAAGCATCAGCGCCGCTGACAGCCAGTAATGGCACCACCGCGTAAACCGCTTGGCATAGGAGTAACCCAACAACAACGCCAGCACCGGGAGCGACAGAATGAGCGGCCACGGGTTCGGCAGGAAGATCGAGGTCGCCGCGACGAAGGCGGCGCAGTTGAGCGCCGTGAACAGCGCAACGGAGCGGATCGAGAGAATGCCCGCGGGGAGATGCCTTCCTTGCGTGCGGGGGTTCCGCGCGTCGAGCCGGCGGTCGGCGAGGCGGTTGAACGCCATCGCCGCCGCGCGGGCGAAGACCATGCACAGCAAGATGCCCGCGAGATCGCGCCAGCGGAACTCCGTCTCGTTCTCGTTCCAGGCGAGCGCCGCCGCCAGCAGCGCGAACGGCAGCGCGAAGACCGTGTGGCTGAAGCGGATCAGCCCGAGCAGTTCGCGGAGACGAGTGAGGGGCGGCATGAGGACGATTGTAGCGGGCCCCGCCAACCCGAGCGAACCCCGCGACACCCCGATCGCTCACTCCGCAGAGCACGGCGCGGCGCAGCCGCAACCGAAATTCGATTTTTCGACGCAAAGCCGCAAAGAGCGCAAAGGATCGCAAAGAAGAAGAAAAGGGAGGAAGCACGAAGTTGGAGGAGTCGAACTCCGGACCTCCGCGTCCTCGGTGCTCTCGGCGGTTCGAACGTCGAAGCGGTGAGGCCGAAAGCTCTGAACCGCGGAGAGCGCCGAGGACGCGGAGAAGAGTTCGGACGCAAACGACCACAACCGAACGAAGATTCACCACCGATGGGCACGGAATGGCCACGGATTTCTTCTGTCATCCGTGGCCATCAGTGAGATCCGTGGTCGAGGATTCATGCGAACGCGCGGGTGAAACAGCGGGACAGACACCCGGTACCTCGGAAATCCCGGCCTGAAACCAAAATTCGTTCACGACTCCGCGCACTCCGCGGTTCGCATCGTTCGGTTCATCTTTCCGTCACAAGTCCGGCCGATGACCTGGTTCCAGTTTCACGCTCGCTCGTCTCTTTCCCGCCTTTCTTTGCGAATCTTTGCGCCCTTTGCGGCTGTATGTCGAAACTTGATCCGCGGGGCGTCACCGCTTCAGCCGCACCGGCACGAGGCCGCGGACGCGGAGCAGATCGGTCCCCAGATCGCTCCGGTAGCCCCGCTCGCCGTACAGTCCCAGTTCATGACCGACATGTCGATCGAGGTCGATGCCCGGTTCCGCCTGGAGATAGGCGAGGATCCGGCCGTTCGGCGCGACGAGCGCATGGGCCGGCGCGCCCGGGGGGGCTCCCGCGGCCCGCTGCACGATGCCCGCCCCGTCGAACCGCTCTGGGCTGTGCGCTTCCCGGCGGACGCGGGGCGCGGGATCGGCGAACGGGTCCGCATCGGGCGCGGGACGCGCCCGCGGCTCGTCGACCGGCGGGGGAACAGGCCTTTCCTCCGCCGCCGCCGACGCGGCCGCGCCGCCGATCGGGCGCCGCATCGAGAGCAGTTCCTGGTCGCGGCGATCGGTCTCCCGCGCCAGGCGGACGACGTCGTCGTAGTCCTCCCGCATCTGGCGGTAACGCTCCACCGCCTCCAGCCGCAGCTCCACATGGTTGGCGAGCGCCGGATGCGCGGCGGCTTGCCGCAAGTGCCGGTACTCCTTCTCCAGCGGGTCGAGGTCCCATTCGCGGACGTCGTGCGAGACCATCTCGCGGAATCGCTCGTCGATCGCGGCCAGCCGGTCGCGGTCCTCCTGCATCCGGTCCGGCGCGGGGCCGGTCCGCACGACGGCCCCTTGCTCCGACCGGTTCAGCTCGCGGATGACGAGCGAACCCTCGCCGCCGCCGGGAGCGGCGGGGGGGGCGGGTCCCGGCGTGCGGTCGCGGACATTGGACGGCGGCACATAGGGGTTGCGGTCGCGTTCTTCCTTACGATCGCGGTCGATGGGGACCGCGTACTGCCCGGCGATCCACCGCCACTCTCCCTGGGGAGGCTTGATCTTGTGCATGCGGATCGAGGCCCCGTCGCCGGGAACGGTCTCTTCGCCCACGATCTCGACGCTGTCGCCGATGTTCAGGTGCCGCTGCTCGACGTCGCGGGTGTCGCCGAACTCGCTCCCGACGCGGACCACGACGTTGTTGGCGGTCACCTCGCCGGAAGTCGGCCCGGTCTGGCGGACGTACTCGGCCCGGATCCAACTGAAGCTGCCGGGGGGCGGGGCGATCATGTACCACCCGCCGGGATCGTGCCGGTGTACGACGACCTCGTCGCCGGTGCTCAGCCGGCTGGTGGGATAGTAGCTCTTCCCCGGCCCGCTGCGGACGTAGACTTCGTTCCCTTCGATCGCCGCCCGGTACGGAAACTCCGCGGCGTTCGCCGTCGAAACAATCAGGCAGCACGCCGCCGTCCAAAGGAACAGGCGCATGGGGGCAGCCTCCTTGCGGCCGGACTCGGGGCACGGCCCTGCGGGCCGTCGCCGCATCCGGCGTGCGATCCATCCGTGAATCGGGAAATGCGATGTGGGAGAGAAGAGAAAGGGCTGGATAGCAGATCGGCGAAATCGCCTCAAGAGCGAACGTGGGGTTCCAGATGAGGCGGGAGTGCGACGCACTCTGCGCGGGAGATCGCACCGATCTTGCAGTGCTGAAAATGACTTTCAATCAGGTGCTTTCGGTCCGGCGACCGTATCGAACGAGTGTCGGACCGAGTTGACTGGCCGGCCGGAAGCCCCCTCACCCTGACCCTCTCCCCCGCAAAGCCGGGGGAGAGGGGACTTGCCTCCGCGATCCCCAAACTGCGTCGCACGCCGATATGAAGTGCATCAGGTCCGACCTCTTCGCACGCGCGGCCGGCGTCCGCTACGATGGCGTCCGTCCCATGATTTCCATCTCCAGTTCGAATCTCCGCGCGGCATGATCTTCTCCTGGTGGCGCAGCCGGCGGCGGCGGCGGATCTTCGCCCGGCCCTTTCCCGACGATTGGCGGGACGGGCTGCGGGAGGATTTCCCGCAATACGCCTGGCTCGACGACGCCGAGCGGTCGCGGTTGGAGCGGATCGCGCAGGTGCTCGTCGCCGAGAAATACTGGGAAGGCTGCGCGGGCTTCGAGATCGACGACCGCGTCCGCGTGGCGATCGCCGCGCAGGCCGCGATGCTGCTGCTCGGATTCGACGACGCCTACTACGATTCCCTGACGACTGTTCTCGTCTATCCCGACACCTACGTCGCCCCCGACGCCCACATGCCCGGCGGCGGACTGGTCATCGAGGGGCACAGTCCGCGGCTCGGCGAGGCGTGGCACCGCGGGCCGGTCATCCTCTCGTGGCCCGACGTGCTCGATGGGGCCCGCATCCCCGACGATGGGCACAACGTCGTGTTTCACGAATTCGCGCACGTGCTGGACATGGAGGACGGCTTGGTGGACGGCACGCCGCGACTCGGCGACCGCCGCCTCGCCGCCGAATGGGCGGCGGTGATGTCCGACGCGCAGGCCCGTCTCCGCCGCGCCGCCCGGCGCGGGACGCGGACGTTTCTGGACGATTACGGCACGCGGGACGAGGCGGAGTTCTTCGCGGTGGCGACCGAGTCGTTCTTCGAGCAGCCGGAGCGCATGGCGCGGAACGACCAGGCGCTGTACGATCTCTTAAGCCGCTTCTATCGTCAGGATCCGATTCGGCGAGTCCAGGCGGCGCGGCAGCGTGGCCCGAAGCGCGAGCGAGGGTAGCCGTTGCCCCGTCCCCTCGCTTGCGCTTCGGGCTAATGTGGCTGCATCGATCATCCGGCTTACCCCTTGGCCCCGGCCACCCCTCGCAGGGATAATGAATGAAGCACGAAGGCCCGGTGCTGATCCTGGGCGCGGGAATCAACGGCTGCGCGCTGGCGCGGGAACTGTTGCTCAACGGCGTGCCGGTGCACCTCGTGGACGAGCGGGACGTCGGCTTCGGGGCGACGGCGAAGTCGTCGCGGCTGATTCACGGCGGGCTGCGCTATCTGGAGTACGGCGACTTGCATCTCGTGCGGGAATCGCTCGCCGAGCGCGCCCGGCTGCTCGCCGCCGCGCCGCAATACGTCCGGCCGTTGCGGCTGTTCATTCCGGTGCGGAAGCGCGCCGGCGGGATCCTGGCCGCCGCCGTGCGGTTCTTCGGACTCGAGCGGCGGCCCCGGCTGGCGCGGTGGGCGCGGGGAATCGCGGGGCGCTCGCCGCGGGGGTTGTGGGTCGTGCGGCTGGGGTTATGGTTGTACGACCGCCTCGCGGGAGCGGCGGGGATCGCGCCGCACGCGGTGGCGCGAACCGGGGCCGACGAACGAGCGCCGCGCGTCGATCCGCGCAAATACCGCTGGCTGTGCTCCTACGCCGATGCGCAGATGGAATACCCGGAGCGGTTTCTCATCGCGCTGCTGGAAGACGCGCGGCGGCTGGCGGAGGAGCGGGAGGTCGAGTTCCACGTGTGGACGTACCATCGCGCGGTCCTCGATGCGGGTCGGGCGGAGGTCCGCCGGAGCGACGAGGGAATCTCATCCGCGGGACTGCCGCCCTCCGCCGAGTTCGCGCCGGGCGTCATCGTGAACGCCACCGGCGCCTGGGGAGATTTCACGCTCGACGAGTTGCACGTCCCGTCGCCCCCCTTGTTCGGCGGGACGAAGGGGAGCCACCTCGTCACGTTTCATCCGGTCCTCCGCGAGCGGCTCGGCGACGACGGCGTGTACACCGAAACGCCCGACGGCCGGCTCGTGTTCGTCCTCCCCTTCGGACCGGCCGGCACGCTCGTCGGGACGACCGACATCCCGTTCCCCGAGCGCCCTGATCGGGCCGTCGCCGAGCCGGACGAGATCGAATATCTCCTCGAAGCGGTGAACGAAGTCTTCGACGGCGTGGACCTGGCGCGGGGCGACGTGGCGCTGCACTACAGCGGCGTGCGGCCCTTGCCGCGCAGCGATGCGGCGACGCCGGGGGGCGTGTCGCGCGATCACTGGATCGTGCCGGGCGAGTCCGCGGCGGGACCGGTGTTGACGCTCGTGGGGGGAAAGCTCACGACCTGCCGCGCCTTCGCCGAGATCGCCGCCGACGCCGTGCTCGAGCGGCTCGGGCAGCCGCGGCAGGCCGATTCCAGAACGCGCGTGGTCCCGGGGGGCGAGAATCATCCCGCCGACGCGCGGGCCTTGAGGGATGAATGGGACCGCCTCGCCGAGTCGACCGGCTTCTCGGCGGAGCAAGTGCGGGCGATGTGGGAGCTGTGGGGGACTCGGACGCGCGAGATCGCGGCTCAGATCAGTGGACAGTGGTCGGTGGACAGTGGACGGACAACGAATTCGCGGCGTCTGCGCGAGCCTGTCCACTGTCCACTGCCCACTGTCCACTGCCTCTCCGGCACGGCGCTGCCGGTCGCCGCCGCGCGGTGGGCGATCGGGCACGAGTGGGTCGCGCGGCTGGAGGATCTCGTCGAGCGGAGGCTGCTGCTGGTGTATCACCCCGGGCTGTCGCGGGCGACCGTGCGCGAGTTGGCGGAGTTGCTGGCGACGGGCGGGCGGCTGAACCTGGCCCGCATCGACGAAGCAATCGAGCGGTGCGTCGAGAGACTGCGGAGCTTCTACGGCCGGGAGTTGTCTTCGGCGTCGAACCACAAGTCGGTCGCCAGCCAGAACGCCCGGGCGTAGCGGAAGAAGAACAGCGGGAACACCACCACGAACGCGGCGAAAGGCCACAGCACCACGCGGTTTTCGTACCCCGCGCCGAAGTGCAGGCCGACGTAGGCGATCGTGATGACGATCGCCGTCAGCCCGTAATTGATGTAGGCCGAGCCGAGAAAGTAGCCGGGCGCCCGCTCGTACCGCAGTCCGCAATTCGGGCAGCCGTCGTACATGCGGAACATCCCGCGGAACAGCCGCCCGCCGCCGCAGCGGGGGCACCGCAAGCGAAGCGCCCGCCTCCACAGCGTGCCCAAGTGAATGTGCGACGTGCTCACGATGGATTCCTTCGACATCAACCGCGGTCCCTTTTCCCCCAGTTTTGCGAGAGCGTCAAAGTGCGGGAGGCGCCGAACACACCTACCACCATCGTAGCGGATCGGACTCCGCCGCGCTCGCCCAGACCGCGATTTCGGGAAAACGCTGGCCGAGGATCTCCGCCAGCCGCTCCATCGCGGGACGCTCGGTGGCGTAATGTCCCGGCAGGACGAGGGCGATGCCGCGGGCGCGGGCTTCGAGACAGGCGTGAAAGCGGGCCTCGCCGGTGACGAGCGCTTCGCAGCCGCGCGCCGCCGCGTCGGACAGGAATTCCGCCCCCGCGCCGCAGGCGATCCCGACGCGCGTGATCTGCGCGTCGTCGCTGCCGACGGATTGCAGCCGCTCGATCGCCAGCGCCTCCCGCACGCGGCCGATCAACTCGCGGAGCGGGATCGGCCGGGGGAGAGTTCCATAACGGCCAGCGCCCGGCGACTCGTCCGGCCCCGCCCCGGGCGACCGGTCGCCGCTCGCGATGCCGCCCCGCGCCCGCAGCGGCGCGACGTCGCGGAGTTCGAGCAATTCGGCGAGTTGGCGGTTGATGCCGTCCGCCGCGCTGTCGTAGCCGGTGTGCGGGCTGTAGACCGCGACGCCGGCGGCGATGAGGTCCAGCAGCATCCGCCCTTCCGGCTCGGCGGCCGTCACTCGCTGGACCGGCCGGAACAGCAGCGGATGATGGCTGACGACGAGCTGGGCTTTCTCGCGGATCGCCTCGGCGGCGACCTCCGCCGTGAGCGTCAGGCACGTCATCACGCGCCCGCAGGCCCGCCCCTCGTCCCCCACGAGCAGCCCGACATTGTCCCACTCCTCCGCCAATTCGAGCGGAGCAATCTCGCGGAGAAAGGCGTTGATGTCGGCGATGAAAGGCATGGGGGAGTTCGGAGTTCGGAGTGCGGAGTTCGGAGTGCGGAATTCGGAGTGTGGAGTGGGGAGTGTCGAATGTGGAGTGTGCAGTTCGGAGTGCGGAGTGGGGGGTTACTTGCGGGGGTGGTTTTTTCGGGAGGTGCGGATCGAGGCGACGATCATCGCGACCAGTTCGTTCGCCTCGTCGAGGAGTCCTTGCACCGACTCGGGCTTCATCATACCGGATTCGACCAACAACTCGATCCAATAAGACGACTCGTCGGCTTCCTCTTCGACGATTCCTAGTTTCGCCCGGAATTCCGAGGGCGACCGCGCTCGGCACGCTGCCCGATAGTTCGCGCCGACCGATGTCGCGCAGCGCAATAGCTGCTTGCCGAGCACGTCACACCGCGGCTCCCGCGGCAAAGCCGCGACCAAGCGAATCACACGCAAAGCGAACGTCTTTGTCCTCTCCCGCAAACCTCCTTGCGCACCTTCCATCCTGTCCGCCATCGCCGGAAGCCCCCCATGAGCCACTTCATTCCCACATCCCGCCCCGCACGCACTCCCCACTCCCCACTCCACATCCCACACTCCGCATTCCACACTCCGC
>JBBDNU010000122.1:0-9860 GCA_040877365.1 Planctomycetales bacterium | reverse complement strand
GCACGCACTCCCCACTCCCCACTCCACATCCCACACTCCGCATTCCACACTCCGCCTTCCGCGCTCCGCATTCCGCGCTCACTCCCGATTCTCCCCCACGCGCCACTTATAGTTCAAGACCCGGTTGCCTCCGATCTGCTCCGCCCGCAGCCACAGCTCCTGGCCTTGCAGCGCGCGGGCGTCGGGGACATGGAAGAACTTGCGGTCCTCGCCGCGGCCGAGCTTCGTCACGACGAGCGTCTGCCGTTTCTGACCCGGGACGAACAAGCTGCAACGGAGGTCGAGGACCTCGACCGGCTCGATCTTGTTGGAGATGGTCTGCTCGACTTCAAGCCGACCGTCCTCCAGCACGCGGTCGGCGACTTCGATCTCCACGTCTCCCAGTCCCACCTGGTACGGGTGATGCACGCGGAACTTGTAGGGACGGTCGGCGACGATCTCGAAGTCGATCGAGCTCGTCTCGACGCCGAGCGTCGCGTTCGGGGGCAGCGTGAGGTACACCGGCAGGCGGAACTCCTCGCCGGCGGCGACCTGGATCGACCAGCGGTCCGGCTTGGCTTCCCAGTCGCCCGGCACGTTGAGCTTCACTTCGCCGCTCACCCCCTGCGGGAAGGAGTTGATCCCGACGATCGCGTCCTGGTGATCGCCGGTGCTGCTGCTGGCGCGGCCGTTCTCATAGCGGACGGCGAGTTGCCAGCGGACGATCGGTTCGGAGCAGTTCCGCAGGATGTGCGGGACCGGCCCCACCGGCAGGACGTGGCTGCCGGTCCGCGGGTCGAACACCGCCGCCTGGCGGCGGCCCCACAGGTCAGTGACCGCGACGTTCTCGCCGAGGTACATCCGCTCGGTCCCCGGCTGCGCGGCCCACACGAAGACGATCGCTTCTCCACCGCGGGCGAACACGTGGTTCGTGCTGCCCTGCGGCATGTGCAGCGCGCCGAGGAACTCGGCCCCCTGCAGCGCGAGCGCCGCGGTCCGCCAGGGAAGGAACAGCGGGGTGGGAGCGCCGTTCGCCCGCAGCAGGCCGCGGTCCTCGTCGAAGACGTCGGCGAGAAACGCCGCTTCGGCCCCGCCGATCTGCGCGGCAACCATCCGCCGGACGAGGTCCGCGCTGCGTTCCGCACTCGAGTGGTCCTCGCTCGAAACCGCGCGGAGCACGACCCAGCGGGGCTGCCCGGCGGCCCGCCCCTGCCGCAGGCGCTCCGCGAACTCGTCCGGTGAAACCTGCTTGCGGTCGCTCAGGGCGAAGAAGGCCCCGGGGGACCTCCCGGCATCCGGCAGAGGTGCGTTCCAATCCCAGGGGACGCCGATCCGGGTGTCGCGGCCGATGCGGTCGAACTCGCGCTTCACCGTCCGCAGCGCCTCGGGCAGGCGCTGCAGCCCGACGAAACTGAAATCGGACTCGCCGCCCAACTGCCAATGCTGCACGTTCGAGGAATATCGGGCGAGGACCGGGTCGAGCGAGGCCTTCCAGAACTCGGGAGACAGCGTGAACACCTCGCTGATGCCGGTCCAGTCCCGCGCGAACTTCTCTCGCATCGCCGGGGGGGGCGCGTCGAGCAGCCCCACCGCCCGGATGCGGCGGTGCGCCAACAGCTCGAGCAACTCGGACGTTCGCACCGACGACAGAGCATCCTCCGCGTGGACCGTCGGCCAGAGCGGATACTTCAACCAGTTGATCCCCGATTGCGCCGCGATCTCCGCCAACTCGCGGGTCGCCATCCCGCCGGCCTGCGCCTCGACCGACCAGCCGAACCCCCCCCGGCCGTTCTGGTCGACGAAGTCCATCACGGCGAACGACGTCTCCTGCTCGAGGATCACGATCCCGTCCCGCTCGAGCCCCGCCCGCACGCGGTAGTGCCCGTGCTCCTGCGCGGGCAGCGGCCACTCGGCGCGGATCGGGCGCCGCGCCGCGCCGGCGGCGTCGTCGCCGGCCGTGGCGCCGACCGCCGGCGGTCCTCCTTCCAGGTCGAAGACTTCGCGCGCGACCGTGCGGCCCGCGTCGCTTTCCATCTGCACGTGCAACCGGAACGAATGGCCCGGATCGAGCCCGCTCGCCCGCGTCACGATCCGGATCGGCCTGTCGCGGGGCACGAAGTGCGTCTCGAACCCGCTCTCGATCGCAAGCTGCGGCAGGCGGCCGAGCCACAAGTCGTCGAACCACACGGCCCCGCGAATGTCCGACTCGCGGCCGCGCAGCAGATGGCACCCCACGACGACGAACCGCGTGGCCGGCGGAGGCGCGGCCGGTCCGATCCGCGTCTCGACCCAGCCCGCGTGCGTGCCCGTCACCGGCCGGCCCATCCGCCGTTCGATCCGCTGCCGCTTGTGGTTCAGGAACGACACCGAGAACGCCGCCGCGTCGTGCTCCAGCAACTGCGTGCGGATCCGTCCGCGGAAGACGTAGGAGTGCAGCGCATCGACGTGGATCGGGGGCGAATACTGGGCGGCCTGCCCGCCGTTGACGTCGAACCGCAGGCTCCGACCGCCGTCGCAGCCGCGCGTGCCGTCGATCGCCGTCCCGACGTAGGCGGGGAAGTTCTCCCCCTTGCGGCGGGTCCAGTCGTCGGGGAACTCGTCGTAGTCGAGGTCTTCCTCCGACTCGAACGAGAACCGCCGGACCTCGACGGCGCCGGCGAACGGGTCGTGCTCGGCCCCCGCGCCGAGCAGAACGCCCCCCAGCAGCAGGTGGCACATGGTGAGACCGGCGACTATCATGATCGGCATGTCCGCCGGTAAGGTACGTCCCGCCGGCTCGGCGGGACGCGGTTTACGCCCACGCCGTCCTCCAGGACACGGCCAAACACTCCGCAACGGCCGGATGGACGGAGCGAGCGCTCACGGCGATGATGTCCGTTACGGGACGCTTCGTCCCGCACCCAACGGTTCCGTCGAGCCGACGGAACCTACCGAGGATCGTCCTCCCGCGCCTCGCGGCTGAACGTTTCCGCGGGTCGTGCCGAGTCTGCCGATTCCGTCGCTTATCAGACTGTTGAAAAAGGGGACTGGCTCCCGCGGATGCTCGAAATGGCCCGTGAATCGCGGACTGCCGCGGGTGCCTGTCCCCTTTTTCAACGCCCTGTTATCCCACTGTAGCCGAATTCGATGTTCCCCCTCCGAATCGCCGTCGCCACGCATCGCCTTCCCGGTTCGCTCAGGCAGTCCCTCCGCGCCGCCGCGCGGAGCGGCGCGCGGGGGGTGCAGCTCGACGTTCGCAACCAGGTGCAGATGAGCGAACTGGGCGACACGGCCCGCCGCGAGCTGCTGCACCACCTGGCGGAGCTGGGCCTGTCGCTGGCGTCGCTCGCGTTTCCGCTCCGCCGCCCGCTCATCGAAGAGGAGGGGCTGGACGCGCGGCTCGACGCGCTGCGGCAGGCGATGTCGCTCGCCTTCCAGTTGCAGGCCAAGGTGTTGACGACGCGGATCGGCCCGGTCCCCGCCGACGCCGACTCGCCCGAGTTCAAGCTGCTGGTCGACGTGCTGAACGATCTGGCCCGCCACGGCAACCACGTGGGGACGGTCCTCGCGATCGCTCCCGGCCGCGCCTCGGCGGAAACGCTCGCGCGGCTCGTCGAGCGCGTGACGGCGGGGCCGTTCGGGATCGACTACGATCCCGCGGCGTTCATCATCGCCGGGCACGATCCGCTCGCCGCGCTCCGCGAGCTGCACCGGGCGGTCGTCCACGTTCGCGTGCGGGACGCGATCCGCGACGTGGACGGCGCGGGAATCGAAGTCCCGGTCGGCCGCGGCGAAGTCGATTGGCCCGAAGTCCTCGCGCTCGTCGCCGAGATGGATTACCGCGGCTGGGTCACCGTGGACCGCACCGCGGGGGACGATCCCGCGGGGGACGTATTTCGCGCCGTCGAGTTCCTCCAGCAGGTGGCGATGGGATGAGCGCGCACGCCGGCCCGGCCGCCGGGCTTCCCGTCTTGAGCGTCGCCGACGTGACGCGGCGAATCAAGGAGTGCGTCGAGGGGAACTTTCCCTGCATCTGCGTGCGGGGGGAGATATCGAACTTCACCCGTGCCGGGTCCGGGCACGTCTATCTCACGCTGAAGGACGAGCAAGCGCAGTTGCGGGCCGTCATGTGGCGCAGCCGCGCCGCCCGAGTGCCGTTCCAACTGCACGACGGACTCGCCGTGCTCGCGGTGGGGGCGGTCGAAGTCTACGCCGCGCGGGGCAGCTACCAGTTGATGATCGAGGAACTGATCCCGGAAGGGCTCGGCGCGCTCGAACTCGCCTTCCGCCAGCTTCAACAGAAGCTCGCTGCCGAGGGACTGTTCGACCCGGAGAGAAAGCGGCCGTTGCCGCGCTTCCCGCGGCGGATCGCGCTCGTCACCAGTCCCACCGGCGCGGCGGTGCGCGACCTGTTGCAGGTCATCACCCGCCGCTGGCCGGCGGCGGACGTGGTGATCGTCCCGGTCCCCGTGCAGGGAGACGGGGCGGCCGCGCGAATCGCCGCGGCGCTCGGCATGGTGCACCGCATTCCGGGGGTCGAGGTCGTCGTCACCGGCCGCGGCGGCGGGAGCCTCGAAGACCTGTGGGCGTTCAACGAGGAGGTCGTGGCCCGCGCGATCCATGCCTGCCGGATCCCCGTGGTGAGCGCCGTGGGGCACGAGATCGACGTGAGCATCGCGGACCTCGTGGCCGATCGCCGCGCGCTCACGCCGAGCGAAGCGGGGGAGCTCGTCGTGCCGCACCGGCAGGAAGTGCTCGCCGAACTGGGGCACGTCCGCGAGCGGCTGTGTGCGGCGTTGCGGGAACGAGCGGCCCGGGCACGAATGCGGCTCGACGCGCTCGCCGGCCGCCGCCTCTTCACCCACCCGCTGCAGCGCGTGCGCGAACTGGCGCTGTGCCTCGACGATCTCGCCGCGCGCTCGAAACGCTGCATCCGCCGGCGGATCGAAAACGCGCGGCGCGAGCTAGGCACGACGACGGCGTCGCTAGACGCATTGAGCCCGCTCCGCGTCTTGGGCCGGGGCTACTCGATCACCCGCCGCGCGACGGACCGCGGCGTGGTCCGCGCGGCGGACGAGTTGCGTCCCGGGGAAGAAATCGAGACGCTGTTCCAGTCGGGCAAGGCGACGAGCCGTGTGGAGCGGGTGGAGCCGGATGCGTTGTCATTCGGTCAAGTGCGGTTCGGTGACGCGCGGGCCCCGGATCGGAGCGGGTGAACGGTGAAACTCCACCTCGAACGACGAACGCCGACGCAGCAGACGTGCTGTCCCCACTGCGGGGGCGTCATTCGCTTCTACAGCTATAGTGGAATGGGGGACGTCGCGCCGCACTTCTACTGCGACACTTGCTCCAATGTCTTTTTCCGCGAAGCGGACAGATTGCTTTGCGCGAGCATGTTCTTTTTTCGCGGATCCTAATTCGGCTCGCTGCTCGTCATGCCGCGGAAGCGGGCGTCCAGTCGCGGCACCATGTTTGCCCCGCTCTGGGTTCCCGCCTGCGCGGGAATGACGCGCGGTGGGACAAGACCGGTGAATAATCCCGGCTAGACGAGCTCGCGGACGATGTCGCGCTTTTCGAGGACGTACCGCGGGCGGCCGCTGTAGTCGTCGAACGCCAGGGCGGGGTCGATCCCCAGGTGGCGGTACATCGTGGCGAGCACGTTCTCCGGCTCATAGGGGCTCGACGTGGGGACTTCGCCCCGCGCGTTCGAGCTGCCGATCACCTGCCCCATCTTCAACCCGCCCCCCGACACGACCATGCTGCTCACGCTGGACCAGTGGTCGCGGCCGGCGGCGCCGTTGATCTTCGGCGTGCGGCCGAACTCCCCCATCGCGATCACGAGCACGTCCCGGTCGATGCCGCGCTCGTGGATGTCACAGGCGAGGGCGGCCATCCCGCGGTCGAAGTCGATGGCGCGGGGCTTCAACCGCGGGAGCATGTTCGCGTGGTCGTCCCAGCCCCCGACGTTGATCGAGACGAACGTCACGCCCGCCTCGACGAGCCGCCGCGCGAGCAGCATTCCCTGGCCGGTCCGCGTGCGGCCGTAGCGGTCGCGGGTCGAGTCGGGCTCGCGGGCGATGTCGAACGCGCGCCGGGCCTGCGGACTGGTCACCATCTCGAACGCCTGGGCGGTGAACTGGTCGAGGGCCCCGGCGAGGTTGCGGTTGTCGACGATCCGCCGCCCCTCGTCGAGCTTCGCCAGCAGGCCGCGGCGATCGGCGAGGCGGTCGAAATTCATCCCCCCCGCCGGATCGAGATTGTCCACCTTGAAGTTCGCCGCCGCCGGGTTCGCCCGGACCGTGAAGGGATTGTACGCCGCGCCGAGATACACGGCATCGGCGTATTTCATTCCGCCGAGGACGCCGACATGGGCCGGGAGACCGGGGGCGTTGCCGCCGCGGAGCTTCGCGACGATCGCCCCGGTCGAGGGCATCTCGTTCTCCTGGTTCAGCTCGTCGCGGAGGTAGTAGCCGGTGTGGCAGACGTGCTTGGCGGTGTCGTGCCCGGTCGAGCGCTGCTTGACCGAGCGGAGGACCGCCAGCTTGTCCGCGACCTTCGCCTGCTCGGCCATCAGCTCGCAGAACTGCACCCCCGGCAGGCGGGTCGAAATCGCCGACAGCTCGCCGCGGTACTCGGCCGGGGCGTTCGGCTTGGGGTCCCACGTCTCGAACTGCGTCGGCCCGCCGGCCAGTTCGATGAAGATCACCGACGTCTGGCGGACCGGCTGGCCCGATTCCGCCGCGCGGGCCCGCTCGGCGAGCAGCCGCGGCAGCGTCAGTCCGCCGAGCGCCAGCGCCCCGGCGCGGAGAAAATCGCGACGAACGAACCCGTCGCAACAGGTCGATTTCGGCCCGAACAACGTGAACATGGGAGTGTCTCCTGAATTGCGGCCCATACTAAGGTATCGGCGAACGCATTGGCAAGTCTGGATTCGTTCCGGACTTCCATGTTCCATGTCGGTCCCGCCAGCCGGGCGGGACCCGGCTCGCTCGAACGGCGACCTTCAGCGCACGGCGCGGCAACATGCAATGGCCGGCACGCGGGCCGTGTCGTCCCGACCGGGCCGCCCGAACGGCGACCGCTCTCCGGCACGCCGTTCGTTCCGGCAGAATGGACCTACTGGAGATCGTCGCCTGCCTGCTGTTCCTGCTGCTTCTTCGACAGCCGCCAGAAAGTGAAGCCGAAGCCGGTGAGCAGCGTGGCGGGCATCGCCAGCATGAACAGAATGCTCGTCATGTAGGCCCGCGGGAGGCGGTCGTCGGTGTCGTTCGCGGCCTTGCACATGGGACACGCCTCGGCCACGCCCGTCAGCGGACCGGCGGTCCCCAGGGCAAGCAGGCAGGCGGCGGCGAACAGAACGCGGCGGAACATGGCGAACCTCCGAAGCGGCCAGGCGCTTCAGTTCCAGTGGTACAGCATGAAGTAGATGATAACGCCCGTGACCGACACGTAAAGCCAGATCGGGAACGTGACCTTCGCGATCCGCCGGTGCCGCTCCCAGTCCCCCCGGAACGCCCGGTAGATCGTGATCGACGCCAGCACCGGCACGATTGCGGCGAGAACCACGTGGCTGATCAGGATCGTGAAATAGACCGGCCGCACCAGCCCTTCGCCAGTGAACGGCCGGGAACCGCTCCCGGTGTGGCTCCGGAGCGCGAAGTGGTACGTGAGATAGCAGGCGAGGAACAGCACGGAGACGCCGAACGCGGAGAGCATCGTCCGCTTGTGCGACGCGATCCGCCCGCTGCGGATGAACGCGTAACCGACGAGCAGCAGCACGGTGGCGAGACCGTTGAGCGCCGCGTTGATCGCGGGCAGCCGCTGGACCCATGCGGGCGCGTTCGGCAAGTCCACTGAAATCCGCTCCTGAACAGAGTCGTTCCGTAGTTCCAAGTTCGCGACGGCGCGTCATGCCCGCGCAGTGCTTGCCCCCAACGACGGCGGGGGCGGGCATCCAGCGGCGGCGCGGAGGACGGGCTGGATTCCCGCTGGCGCGGGAATGACGGAGTCGCGTTTTTGGAAGCGCTGTCGTTGGACGATCGGCGATCCCTCCTACCGTCATGTCCGCCTTTGCGCTCCTTTGCGCCTTCGCGTCTTTGCGTCGAAATCGTTTCCTCGATCGGACTGCCGCCACGCCCTTCGCAGAGCCTCAGGGCGTGCCATCCGACGATCCCTCGCGCGAGCCGCCGGGGGATTCGGCCTCCTGTTCCACGAGTTCGCGGACGCGGCGGCGGAGCTTCGCCATGTCGGCCTGATTCGTGCCGTCGTACTTCCCGACGACCACTCCGGTCGAATCGACGAGCATGATGTTGTTCGAGTGCATCACCTGGAAGCCGGGCTGGCGGTCGGGACCGGTGATTTCCTTGACCGGCATCTTGAAGCTGTTCCAGATCAGGTGGTAGATGTCGGCCTGCTCGCCGGTGAGGAACAGCCAGCGGCCCTCCTCGGCCTCGAATTCTTCCGCCTCCTTGCCGAGCACCTCGACCGTGTCGAACGCGGGATCGACGGTCAGCGAGACGAACCGCAGATCGACGTCGCCCAGGTTGCGCTCCAGTTCCCACATCGACCGCATGATCAGCGGGCAGGTCGAGGCGCACCGCGTGAAGATGAAGCTCGCCAGCCACGGCTTCCCCAACAGGTCCTGTTTCGTGACAGTCCCGCCGCGGCACTCGGCGAACTCGAAGTCCTCGATGCCGTTCGGGTCCCACGCGCCGACCGGCTGCTTCTCGACGATGACCGGCCCTGTGGGTCGCGACGCGAGTTCGTTTTCCACGGCTTTCAAATCGGCGCGCGCACGGGCATCACTTGCGCGGGCATTGCGTCCGCGCTCGATCGTGTCTCGCACATACAGGAAGAAGATCGCGGTAATGACGACCGCGATCCAGAGGACCGAGCCGGCGATCCAAAGCCACAGTCGCAGTTGCGGCGACGCCGCCGTGTCGCGCGGTTCCATCGTTCGCGTTCCACTCTCGTTCATCGCGTGTCCTTCGAGCTTCGCCGCCGGGTCAGCCGGACCGACAGCCCGACGCAGACGGCACAAAACAGCACGGTCACCAGCAGGCTCGGTCCCAGCGCGGGGAGATCGGAAGTCACCCCGAACGCGCGCTCGGGATACATCAGCCGCCTCAAGCCGGCGACGCCGTAGGTCAGCGGGTTGAGCCGGATGATCCACGACAACCAGACGGACCCTTCGCCGGGAAAGAACGCGCCGGACAACAGCCACATCGGCATCAAAAACACGCTCATGATCGCGTGAAAGCCCTGGGTGGAGTCCATCGGCCAGGCGATGCAATAGCCCAGGGCGGTCAGCGTGAACGCGAGCAGCGTGAGGAAGCCGAACAGGGCGAGCGCGTCGAGCAAGCCCATCCCCGCGCCCGTCTCGATTGTAGGCGCGAGATCCAGCATCGCCAACGCCGGGCCGATCAACAGGAACGCCCCCGCCTGCGCGACGGCGAGCACGGTCCCCCCGCAGAGCTTGCCGAACACGAGCGACGTCCGCGAGATCGGCGCGGCGAGCACCCCTTGCAGGAACCCTTCGCGGCGGTCCTCGATGATCGAGATCGTCGAGAAGATCGCCGTGAACATGAGAATCATCACCGCCACGCCGGGGGTGAAGTATTCCTGATAGCTCATGTCGCCGGCGGCCCATGCCGGCGGCTGGAACGACCCGTGGAGCCCGGCCCCGAACAGGATCCAGAACAGGATCGGCTGCCCCAAGGCGCCTATGATCCGCGTCCGCTGGCGGAAGAACCGCACCAGCTCGCGCTGCGCGAGCGTCCAGACGGGGAGCCAGAAGTGCATGGGAAGGTTAGGGTCGAAGGTTGAGGGTCGAAGGTTGAAGGTCGAAGGTTGAGGGTCGAAGGTTGAGGGTCGAAGGTTGAGGGTCGAAGGTTGAGGGTCGA
>JBBDNU010000121.1:55691-96656 GCA_040877365.1 Planctomycetales bacterium | reverse complement strand
TGCCCGCGAAGGCGGGCATCCAGCGGCGGCGCGGACGGCGGGCTGGATTCCCGCCCCCGCCTTCGCTGGGGGCAGGCGCTGCGCGGGAATGACGGAGTCGGTTCCTGGAAGGACTGTCATTTCGTTCCACTGCCGAGGAAGCTGAACAGGCCCTTCTTGCGTTTCGACTCTTCGGCCGGTTCGGAGGGGGGGGCGGCCGCCGCGTCGATCTGGCGGGCGAGATCCTCGATCGAGCGGGTCAGTTTGGCCTTGGGGGCCTGCATGATGAGCGGGACGCCGTTGTTGCGCGACTCGACCATCGAGGGATAATCGTTGGGCAGTTGCCAGAAGATGTCGCGGCCGATGGTTTCGAGCGCCTTCCCCAGGCTGATCTGCGAGTCTTCGAGGCCGAGCCGATTGACGACGACCTTCACCTTGTCCGACAGGCCTTCGGTATGGTCGAAGAACTGCGTCAGGCGGACGACGTTCCGCAGGCAGGGCAGGTCGAGCTGCGTGACGAGCAGCACGATGTCGGAAGCGCCGAGCGCCGCCATGTCCAGCGGGCCGTAGTTCTTGCTGATGTCCACCACCATGTGCGTGAACGTCGCCTTCAACAGCGCCAGCACGCGGCGGAGCTCCTCGGGGGTGATCGCGGCGGCGTCTTCCATCTGCACCGGCCGCGGGAGCAGGAACGCCCCGCACTCGTGGTGCGTCAGCGACCGCTTGAGCAGCGAATAGTCGAGGCGGGTGATGTTCTCGGCCACGTCCTGGATGGTGTAGTCGGGGATGATGTCGAGCCAGACGTCGGCGTCGCCGAGCGCCAGGTCGAGATCGACGACGGCCACGCTGTTGCGTTCGTTGCGGGCCAGCGTGCAGGCGAGGTTGATCGCCAGCGACGTGCAGCCCACCCCCCCCGCGACCCCCGCCACCGCGATCACCGTGCTGGCGCGGACGCGGCCCTCGCCGGCCTGCGCGCCGCGGGTGCGCTCGATGCGGTCGAGCGCGGCCATGAAGTCCTCGAGCCGCAACGGGAGGCTCAGGAACTCGCGGGCGCCGTTCCGCATCGACTGCAGGATCAGGCTCCCTTCCTGCGAGCTGCTGACGACGAGCACGCTGCACTCCGGCAGATCGCGCGAGATCCTGGCGACGAGCGCCAGGCCGCGGGCGACGTCGGCGTCGAGCGAGACGAGGGCGATGTCGGGCTGCGTCTGCTGGGCGACGTCGGTGAAGAACTCGTAGCGGGAGCATTCCGCCTCGAGCCACACGCGGTCGATGCCCAGCAGCAGGTTCTTCAAGGACGCGCGGGTCGCATCGTTGGGATCGACGATCGCGAGTCGGACCACCGTTTTCATCGTTGCCTCGTTCCCGTGGGTTCGATCATGCCGGAGCGGGGCCCGATCAGGCCGGGACGCCCGGGAGGGTTCATGGATCGCCCGCTCGACGCCGCCGGAGTCCAGGCGGGATCGTGGTGGGGCGCCCGGTCCGGCGGGATTGCACCAGGGCCGCGCGGCGCGCTCCCCGCGGCCGCCGGATGCGATCGCTGTCCTTGCAGCCGCGGAATCGAGTCGCGGTGGTAGTAACCGGTGCGCTCGAGTTCGGGTCCGGCGGCCGGATCCGGCCCGGCGGGCGCCGCCTCGGGGGGCACGATCAAACCGGGCGGAAAGGCGGACGGGGCGGGCGGAACGCCGGGCGCCGGCGGCGCTCCGGGATCCTGCGGCGAACCATCGTAGCCGCGGCCGTAGGGGGCCGGTTCCGCCGGATAGGCGCCGGCCGGCGGCGGGCCGAAGGGGGCCGCTCCGGTCATGCCGCCGTAGGCGGGAGGCGGGCAACCGCCGGGGTGCCCCACGCATTCATCCCCGTAGTCCGGCACTTCGAGCAGGCCGTACCAGCCGAACTCGCGGTCGGTCGGCGTCGAGCTGAACAGCCCCGGCCCGCCTGGTGGAACCTGGCACGTCTGCAAGGGACCGGCCAACTCCGGCGTGACCATGATCACCATCTCGGTTTCGCTTTCGCTGAAGCTTTCGCGGCGAAACAGCGCCCCCAGGTAGGGGAGCTCGCCCAGGAAGGGCACCTTGCTCGTCTCGGCCGTCTTCGACCACGAGATCAGGCCGGCGAGAACGTACGTCTCGCCGAACCGCATCTCGACGGAGGTGTTCACGCGGCGGGTCGTCAGGCCGGGGACCGTAATGCCGCTGATCGTGACGGCGTTCGTGAGATCCCGGTCGCTGACTTCGGGCTGCAATTCCAGCCGCACGCGGCCGTTGCCGAGCATGTGCGGGACCGCCTCCATCCGCACGCCGAACTCGCGAAACTCGATCGTCACGGTCCCCAGGCTCTGCGGGACGAGGATCGGGAACTCGCCGCCGACGAGCATCTGGGCGGGGCGGCCGTTGGACGTGTTGAGCGTCGGTTCGGCGAGGATCTTCAGGAGCGACTCTTCCTTGAGCGCCTCGATGAATCCCTGAAAGATGCTGTTGTCCTTGATGATCCCGAATGCCAGCGTGGGATCGACCAGCCGGGCCGGGTTCACCGCGACGGTCGGCGTCGCCCCGAGCGGGGTGCTCGCCGTCGCGAGCGGAGTGAGTTGCCCGGGCGTGCTGGCGACGAAGCCGTCGGGACCGAGGTGCAGGAAGTTGAATCCCAGGCGGCGGATTTTCGAGCGCTGGACCTCCATGATCTTGACCTTGAGCTGCACCTGCTGCGATCCGCCGACCTGCAAATGGTTGAGGACCTTCGGATAGAACTGCTCGGCGATCTCGACCATTTCGGTGATGTGCTCGGGCTGCGTCACCCAGCCGCGGAGCATCACCGCGTCGCGGATCTCGGTCGCCTCGACGGCGGCGTGGGGAAACACGCGGCTGATGTAGGCCTGGAGGTGCCTCACGTCGCCGCCGACGAACACCTCGACCGTGTGCGTCTGGTCGTGCTCGTCCACGAGAACGAGCGTGGTGACGCCGGGGGCCAGGGCGTGGACGCGAATCCGGTTGGGGTGCATCTGCACGCCGGAAACGTCGAGGATCTCCGGGTCGAACCCGTCGACGCGGGCGATCTTGTCCTTCATCTCGACGATCTTCGCGAAGCGCTCGATGATCTGCATGCGGCCCCGGGGGGACTGCACCCGAAAGACCGGTTCCGTCCCCGAACTCGGTTCGGCGTCCTGGGCGCGGACGAAGCCGGCCACTGCCAGCAGCAGGGCGATCAGCGATGCGGCCCGGCGCCCGAGTCGTGAGTGAGTCTGCATCCATGCACCTCGATGAGTCGAAAATCCGCCGGTCTCCCGGTGTGCGGCGCGGCCGGCGACTCCGTCGCCGGCCGGACCGAACTCCATCGCTTCCAAAGTTCTACTGCTTCGCGTCGCCGCCCGCGTCGCTCGTGGCGGGGGGCCGGTCCGCCGGGACCGGCTGCCGTTTGCCGGCTTCGCCGCGGGCGTTCTCGATCATCTCCAAGAGTCGTCCCGGCCAGGAAGCCGGACCGCCGCCCACGGCCGGCGCCAGCGCGAGTTCCCGTTTCGGTTCGTATTCGATCTCCTCGACCTTTTCCTCTCCCCCCTCGAAGATGCGGAGTTTCCAGGTCGGCTTGACCTCGACGGGGACCGGCGGCGGCTCGACCGTGTTCTGGTCGAGGAACGTCGCGACTTCCTGCGTGCGGGTCACGGACCGGGGAGGGGCCTCTTCCTTCTCGATGCGCCCCATCGTGACCCGGGTGTCGCCGAACAGGCGGCTGTCGGCAGTCTTGGCCTTGGCCGGATCCAGGTCGTCCTTGTTGCGGAGCACGAGGTTCACCTGACCTTCGCTCTGCGCGAGCTGCACGAGGTTGGCCTGCTCGGGAGTCACCAGGAGCGAAATGTTCTTGGATTTGATCTCGGCATCGCTCGTCTTGTCGACGCTCCGCACGCTGTCGGTCGCGAACACCTCCACGAACTCGAGGAACGTCTTGGTGTGGGTCACCATCCCGGCATCGAGGGTGGGCGTCTTGTAGGTCAACTGCAGGTCCACGCGGTCCCCCGGCAGAATCAGTCCGCTGTGCGTTTTCGTGAGGTCGACGGGGACCGTCACCACCCGCCACCCCTTGGGGATCTTGGCGGAGGCGTTCCCCTGTCCCTTGTCACCCAGTTTCGCGACCGTGATCACGTCGTCGGGAAACGCCCCCTGCTTGAGGGACCGGTCCACGATCTGTTCCCAATCGGTCGCCGCGCCCTCGGGAACCAGGTCGATCGGCATCTCCTTCTCTCCGACGTTCGTCTCGTCCAGCGGAAAGCCGGGTTCGATCTCCACCTTCGCCACGAACACCGCCTGCGTGGACTTGTCCCCGGGCTTCGCCAGAAGCTGCCGCACCCCCAGCATCGCCACCAGGCCGCACCCCACGGCGACGGCCAGCAACAGGACGGATTTGAACTTCATCTCAGCCACCTTTCGCCGTGGCCTGATCAACTTGATCGGCAGCCGGCTGTTAGAGTCTTCAGCTTATAACGAACGTGCGGGATGGATTGAGGATTCCGGTTGTTCCGGAAATGCCGGCCGGCGGCCGGAGGGCCTTCACGGGTTCTTTCTCAGAGCATTCCCGCCCACAGGAAGTACCCGATCGACCCGATGCAGATCGGGATTCCGTAGGGGAGCAGCAGCATGCTCGGCTTGCGCTCGGCGGCGATCGTCGACAGCTCCTTGGCGTTCCGCACGGTCATCCATTCCGTGAGGATCATCAGGAAATTCGCGTAGTGGTGCTGAAGCCGCCGCCGCCGCCAGGCCATGACCACCGCCATCACGGCCCCCACGACCGTGGTCACGCAGAAGGCGTACAGGGTCGGCTCCCAGCCGAGCCAGGCGCCGACGCCGGCCATCAGCTTGACGTCTCCGGCGCCCATCCCGCCCACCGCGTACAGCGGGAGCAGGCACAACAGGCCCACCGTCATTCCCAGCAGTCCCGCTCCCAGGCCGGCCCAGCCTGCGGTCCATGCCCCGTAGACGAGGCCGCTGAGCACCATCGGGAAAGTGATCCAGTTCGGCACGCGGAGCTGCTTGCCGTCGATGTAGGCCGCCACGATCAGCACGGCGCAGACGAGTTTGACGTGCCAGTTGTCGAGAATCAGCGATTGCCAGTCCATGTGAGATAGCCGTTGGCTCGGTGAGGGGTTCGTAGCGGAATTCGCAGGAATTCCGACGGCGCGGCGGCGTTCCTGGGCGAATCGTCGGAACTCTGGCGAGTTCCGCGACCCGTCATCTCAGCTCGGACGAGCCATTAGATGCCGTGGCCCCGCGACGAGAAGAACATCGCCAGCCAGCTCACGAACGTCACGAAGACCGTGGTGAGCTGCATCAGGGACGCGAAGGAGAAGTCGATCCAGAACGGAAACATGATGCGACGCCTGTGGGAAATGATTGTCGCTCGCGAAGTTTTCGAGCGGGCGTCGGCCCGCCCGTGTCATCCGGCGTCGAAGCGACGAAGGACACGGGCGGGCCGCCCCACGGAAGGAATCCGGGGACGACCGGCCCCGCCGCGTCCCGGGTGGCGAGAGCGCGGCGGGTTCCAGGCTACGACAGCTTGTCGCGGACCGCCTCGAACTGCTTGTTCGCGTTCGTGCCGACGGCCTGAATCGCCGTCAGGCAGACGATCACGATCAAGGCCAGCATCACCGCGTACTCGACGGCCGTCGGCCCGTCTTCCGAGGTCAGGAACCGCTTGACGCTCGCAGCGAACCCCTTCATTGTTTCCCCTCTCTCTCGTTGCTCTCGGACCCAGCGACCAAAGAATCAGGCCGTCCCGCCGGTTTCCCGGCGGGACGACCGAAAACGCAACATCCGCAATCGAACGCGCGGCCGGCTGCCTTACGACAGCTTGTCGCGGACCGCCTCGAACTGCTTGTTCGCATTGGTCCCGACGGCCTGGATCGCGGTCAGACAGACGATCACGATCAGGGCCAGCATCACCGCGTACTCGACCGCGGTCGGGCCGTCCTCGGAAACCAGGAATCGTTTGACGCTCGCAGCGAAGTTCATCATGGGCTGTCCTCTCGAATGTGCTTTCCCGACGGCCGACAGGCCGGCAGATCCCCAAACGACCGGGTCCGATTCGATGCGGGTCGACCCATCGCCCGCACCGCCGCGAACCCTTCGCCAATCACGAAACCCTAGGTCGGCCCCCGAGGCAGTCAAGCCGGCGAGAGCGCGATTCCCAGACATTCCGGAGCGTTGCGTTTCCGCCACGCGACACACTTCGCAAGTCGCGATGGTGACAGGGAATGCGCCGCGTTTCGCGTTCGCCACGGCGAGGCCCGCGAAAAGAATTTTTCGCCCGCGCGTCGCCGCCGCCCGGATGGCGGGAACTCCCGCGGCGGCGAACGCGTCTTGGAAGGTTGTGTTTCTTCGATCGGGACGCGCGGGACTTGCAGGAGAAGACGATGCGTGGGCACGAATTCGTCGTTCGGCAAATGGCTTCACTCGCGGTCGCCGGATGCTTCGCGGGGCAAGCCGCGTCCCTGGCAGCTGCGCCGGAACCGGCGCCCGCCACGCAAGCAGCCGACACCGCACGCGACGAGGTCGCCCCCGGCGTCGATGCGGGCCTCATTGCGGAGGTGCTCCGTGATCGGATCCCGCTCTCCGCCGCCCGCGTCTCCGTCCGCTGGGGACGAGAGACCGCGGTCCTGCACGGCGAAGGCTTTGGGTTCTTCGGCCACGACACGCAGTTCTCCATCTCCGCCGAACAGGTGCGGGACGTGCTCCGCCGGTTCGACGAAGCAGACTTCCTGGCGATGCCCGACCGCGTGGGAGGCGGCGCTCCCCCGGTCGGCCCGATTCGACAAGGCGGCCCGATTCGCCGGCAGCCTCCCGAGGTGCTCATGGGCGAAGTTGGCCTCACGATCGACGGACGGACGAAATCGGTCGTGCAGATCGGGGGAGGCGAGCAGTCGCAGCCGCTCGCCAAACTGGCGGGCGACGTGCTCGCTCTCGCCCGCGAGGCGGCGAGAACCGGGCTCCGCGTTCCGAACTTCGCGGAGGGTCTGGCGATGCTCGCTGATGGACGGCTCCGCCCCGAGGCGCTTTCCGTCATCGTCCAGCGGAACTACCAGGGGAGCGCCTCGCCGGAGAAGGCGGGCTTCCTGCTGCGGCTCGAAGGCGCGGCCGTCACCGCGCGCAGGAATTCAGCCGGCAAGGGACTCGGGCCCGAGCATCGGCTGGTGCTCTCCGACGACGAGGCGAAGCAGCTCGCGACGCTCATTGCCGAAGCCGACTTCGCCGCGCTCCCGGTCAATCTGCACGCTTCCGCGCACACCGATTTCATCGTGCGCGTGTTCCGTTTCAACAAGGGGGTGCAGGCGCGGCCGAACTTCGCCAAGATCGCGCCCGACACGCACGGCGAGAAGCAACGGGCCTTCGACCGCCTGTTCGCCGAGTTCGAGAAGCTCAACGAGCGCGTGCTGAAGGACGGTGCGCCGGTCGAATGAGAAGGGCGATCTCGGAATCGTCGTTCGACGCCCGCGCGCATCAAGCGCGGACATGCGGCTCGCGGAGCTCCGCTTCCTGCAGGTGCAATCGAGCCGCGTGGAGCAACTGCGCGTCTTCGACGTCCCAGAGTTCTTGATCGGCCCAATCCGCGACGTTCGCGATGAGCTGACCGAGCCGCCAATCCGGATACCGGTCCGATAACTCGGCCACAGCGGCCAGCAATTCGTCACGTTGAGAAGTCATGGCAACATGTCCTTGATCTTCGGCGTGCGCGCCACATCGAGGCGCGGCAGCTCCTGAATGATTTCCGCGCGAATCAACTCACCCGGCCTGAGCTTCGCCGCTCGCGTGGCACGGGTGACTCCATCATTGATGCGCAAGTTCCCGTCCAGCCCACGAATGACCTGCAAGGGCGGCATGCCGTCGAGTGAAATCCCGTGACGCGCGATTTGTCGCGCGAGCTTGGCTGGATCGGCACCTTGCGATCGACTCGGCGGCAAATGCAGTTCGCCGGGGTCGACCTCAATGAATTCCAACATTTAATCCTACCGCATTGCGCGGGTATAGAACACACCGAATCAGCGTTCACTTCCCGCAAACGCCGGCCGCGGGGCCTTCTCGCGCGTGCGGTGAATCGCGACTGCCCGCTCTTCGGACGCCGCCTCGAAGTGGTAGCGGATCAGCCGCTCCTGCGCCGGCGTCAGCTCCATCCCGCGGCGGGACATCGCCGCCCGCGCCGTCTCCAGGCTGCGGCCGAGGTCCCAGGCGTCGACCAGCTCGCCGTGCCACACGCGGGCGAACGACGGGACGTGCTTCGGCAGCAGCTCCCCGCCCGGAAGCACCAGGCACATGATCCCCACCGACGAGCCGGTGTTGAACAGGCTCCCGATCGCCGTCTTCGTGTGATCGCCGATGAAGCAGCCCACCTTCGTGCTGCCGGAGTCGATCGCCTCTCCCGCGAGCGGCACGCTGACGGACGAATAATCGTTCTTGAGGTCGCTGTTCGTCGTCAGCGCGCCGAGGTTCACCCACGGGCAGACGTAACTGTGCCCGAGAAAACCGTCGTGGTACTTGTTGACGTAGCCGTGCAGGATCGACTCCTCGATCTCTCCCCCCACGCGGCACACGGGACCGATCGTGGTCCCTTCCCGGATGTTTGCGCGGAAGAGATGCGACTGCCGCCCGACGTGGCACGGCCCTTCCAACCGCGTGAAGGCCTGGATCCGCGCCCCGGCGTCGATCGTCACCGGGCCGTGGCGGGCGTCGAGCACCACGAATGGGTCGATCTCCGCCGACGGATCGATCGACACGTTTTCCACCGGGCCGAGCGTCGCGACCTGCGGCCCCGGCTCGCTCCGCGGCAGCGAGTCCTTCAGCCAGCGAAAGTCGCTGGCGAGCTGCGCCGGGTTGTGTTCGATCAGGTCCCAGGGGCGATGGATGAGCTGTCCCGCGGCGGGCACGAACCGCCGCGTGCGGGCGATCTGCGCGAGCGCGTCGTCCCACGACGTCTCCGTGAGGAGGACCGCCTCGAGCGGGTCGAGCGTGAGGTAGGCGACCGTATCGTCGATGACGCCGACTTCATCCTCGCGAATCGCCGGCAGCGCTTCGGGCGTGGGGAGCCAGCGGCCGTTGACGAGCACGGTCGGCGCCCGCGTGAGTCGCACGAAATCGTTGACCGACGCCTCGGGGAACTCCTCGCGATACGTCTCGGCCAGGTAATCCCGAACGAACGCGCTCCACTCCCGCGCGCCGAAGTGGCGAAGCAGGCGCTCGCGGAGCGTGAATCGGCCGCAGACGAGTTCGAACACCGGCCGCATCAGCGCGATCGGTCCCAGGTCGCCGGCCGATCCGTCCTCGTACAGCGCGACGCGCATTCCGGCTGTCCTTCCCGGGACTTCGCGGCGGCGTCCTGCCGCCCGTTCGCCGACGAATCCGAAGGCGCGGGAATATAGACGATGTGCGGGCACCGAGGAAAGATCGGCTGCCCGCCCGATCCCCCTCGTTCGAAGCAAGGTCGTTGAATTCGTAGGGGAAGTCTTCGTAGCGGAAGTCGCAAGACTTCCGATCCCCGTGGATGGATTCGCCGTCACACGTGGGATGGCCATTGGGAACACCTACCCCCCCCTTTTTCGAAGAGGCAGGCGTGACTGTGACGGCCCCGCGGACTGGCGGCGTTTTGCGGGTTCTGCGCGGAATCCCGCCGTCGCCCGACGAACTTTCCCGCAGCCGGCAAACTCGACCGGGACTCGCTGCGCTTCGCAACGGGAACAGTCGATGGGAATGGACAGCCCCTGTTCCATTTTCGATTTTCGAGCCGTCCCGGATCGCCGCATGGACTTGATCAAGGAACTGCGGCTTCGCCGCTGGGCCCGCACGCACTACGTCTCCGCCGCACGGCGCCGCCCCGAGTGGCACGCCGTGGTCCTCGATGAGATGCGGCTCAAGGAGGCGGAACTCGATGCCGCCCCGGTCGCCGAATTCTCGGTGGGCGAGCAGCCGCCGGCGGCAATACCGCCCCACGGGATCGTCGAGCCATCGGGCGGCGGCCCGGAACGGACCACGGAATCGCCGTGCGGAGTGGATTGCCGTCTCCCCGTCTCCGCGGAGCGGCTGGGACCGATCACCCTCGGCTGCGGATACGTCCCGCTGATGCCCGACCACTGCCGCCTCGACCCGCCGCACGGCCGGCTTGCCGACCCGAAGCTCCTGAAGCGGATCGAGCAGTTGGAGGAACTGCACGGCGCCGACGCCGCGAGGGAACGCTGAGACCGGCGGTTCGCGATCCACGTTGGGTTGCCGGTTCGTTTCCCGCCGTGTTAGGATGGATCGGCCGATCTGCATGGATCGGTCCGGCCTGAACGCCCTCGCGGAGCGGCCTGTCGTCCGCGAGTCCCGCCCTGCCTGCATCCATCCCTTGCTCTGGAAGCCAGGTGAGCCGATGAGACCCACTGGCGTGATCGGCGGCGCGTTGCTGCTCGCCGTGCTGCGGATGGGGGCCGCCGTCGCGGCCGACGCTCCGACCGATGCCCCGGCGGTCGATTACCTCCGCGACGTGCAGCCGATCTTCCAGGCGCACTGCCTCGACTGCCACGGCCCGGACGCGCAGGAGTCGGGGCTGCGGCTGGACACGGCGGCCCTCGCGAAGCAGGGGGGTGACCGCGGGAAAAGCGTCGTTGCGGGGAAGAGCGAGGACAGCGTCCTCTACCAGGCGCTCGTGGGGAAAGGGGACGTCTCTCCCATGCCCTATGACCTCCCGCAGCTCGAGGACGAGCAGATCGCGGCGATCCGGCGGTGGATCGACGCGGGAGCACCGACTCCCGCGGAGGAAGTCGCCACGGCGCGGAACAGCGACCATTGGTCGTTTCAGCCGGTCCGCCGCCCGGCGCCTCCGGCGGTCCGCACTGCGCAGTGGGTCCGCAACGACATCGACCGCTTCATCCTGGCGCGGCTCGAGGCGGCGAACATCGAGCCGTCCCCCGCAGCGGACCGCGCGACGCTCATCCGCCGCGTCAGTTTCGACCTGCGGGGCTTGCCCCCGACGATCGCGGAGCTGGACGAGTTCCTCGCGGACGATCGGCCCGACGCCTACGAGCGGATGATCGACCGTCTGCTCGCTTCGCCGCACTACGGCGAGCGGTGGGGCCGGCACTGGCTTGACCTCGCCCGCTACGGCGACTCGAACGGCTTCACCATCGACAGCGCCCGGCAGATGTGGAAGTACCGCGACTGGGTGATCGACGCCATCAACCGCGACCTGCCCTTCGACCAGTTCGCCACCGAGCAGCTCGCGGGGGACATGTTGCCGAATGCGACGGACGACCAGTTGATCGCGACCGGCTTCCACCGCAACACGCTGTTCAACGAAGAAGGGGGGACCGACCGCGAGCAGTTCCGCGTCGAGACGATCGTCGATCGCGTGAACACGACCGGGGCGGTGTTTCTGGGCCTCACCGTCGGCTGCGCCCAATGCCATTCCCACAAGTTCGACCCGATCACGCAGCGCGAGTATTACCAGCTTTACGCGATCTTCAACAACTGCAGCGAGCCGCGGGTCTCGATGCCCGACGAGGCGCAGAAACGCCGCCTGGAAGAGTTCAAGGCCGAGATCGCCGCCGCCTCGCGGAAGCTGGCGGCGCACGACGCGGAGCTGCTGAAGGGGCTGTCCGAGTGGGAGCGGCTGGTCGTCGACGTGCGGCCGGTCGAATGGGAGACGCCGGCGCTGGTCGGTGCGAAATCCGAGAACGGGACGCGGCTGGCCCTGCAAGATGATCGCTCCCTCCTCGCCAAGGGGCAAATCCCCGAGCAGGACACCTACACGCTCGAGTTCGAGACGCAGTTGGAACAGGTCGCCGCCGTTCGGCTCGAAGTCCTCACGCACGCCTCGCTCCCCGGCACCGGGCCGGGGCTGGCGCCCAACGGGAACTTCATTCTGGGTGAGTTCGAGGTCGCCGCCGCCCCGCTGGTGAAGGATGACGGCGCGGCCGAGCCGGCCGATTTCGTCCCGGTCGAGCTGGCGCGGGCGGTCGCCGATCACTCGCAGGAGGGGCACGATATCGCCCGCGCCATCGACGGCGACCCGGTGAAAGGCTGGGCGATCAACGTGACCGGCGGCAGTCTGCACGCGGACCGCGTCGCCACGTTCTTTCCGAAGGCGCCGGTCCGCCACGCGGGGGGCGCGCGGCTGCGGGTCGTGCTGCGCAATGGCGATAAGAAGTACGCCGTCGGCCGGTTCCGCGTCACGCTCGCCGCGAAGGAGGTTCCCGAAACCGAAATCCCCGCCGACGTACACCAGCTCGTCGTCATTCCGCCGGAGAAACGCACCAAGCCGCAGCAGGAGGAGCTCGCCGCCGCGTTCCTCGAGCGCGACGCGGCGCGCCGCGAGCTGGCGGCCGAGGTCAAGCGGCTGCAGACGGAGCGCGACAACTATCAGAAGCGGTCGGTGACGGCGGCGCTCATCCTACGGGAAGACGCGCCCCGTCAGACGTTCGTACACATTCGGGGCGACTTCCTCAAGAAGGGAGACCAGGTCGGCCCGGGCGTGCCTGCGGTCCTTCCCGGGTTCCCGTCCGGGGTCGAGCGGCCGACGCGGCTCGACCTGGCCCGCTGGCTGTTCGCCCCCGACAATCCGCTCACCGCCCGCGTCGCCGTGAACCGATTCTGGCAGCGGTTCTTCGGCGCGGGACTGGTCGAAACCGAGAACGACTTCGGCACGCAGGGCGAGAAGCCCTCGCACCCGGAGCTGCTCGACTGGCTCGCCTCCGAGTTCCGCGAGGAAGGCTGGAGCGTGAAGGCGATGCACCGGCTGATCGTCACCTCCGCCACGTATCGACAAGCCTCCCGCGTGCGGTCCGATCTGGAGACGACGGACCCGCGGAACAAGCTGCTCGCGCGGCAACAGCGGTTGCGGATCGAAGCCGAGATCGTCCGCGACGCGGCGCTCGCGGCAAGCGGGTTGCTCGTACCGAAGGTCGGCGGGCCGAGCGTCTTTCCGCCGCATCCCGGGGGCCTCGACAAGTTCACCCAGAGTCCCAAGAACTGGAAGGCCAGCGCTGACTCCGACCGCTATCGCCGCGGCCTCTACACCTACTTCTGGCGGTCGAGCCCGCACCCGTTCCTGATGACGTTCGACGCGCCGGACGGCAACACGACCTGCACCCGCCGCGTCCGCTCGAACACGCCGCTGCAAGCGCTCACGCTCGCCAACGATCAAGCCTTCGTCGAGTTCGCCCAAGGGCTGGCTGGGCGGATCATGGCGCTGCCGGAAAGCGACCCGGCGAGCCGCGCGCAGGAGGCGTTCCGGCTGTGCGTGTCGCGGCCGCCGACCGAGCGCGAGCTGTCGCTGCTGGTGGATTTTCATGAACGACAGAAGGCGGCCTTCGGAGAGCGACCGGAAGAGGCGAAGCGCGTCGCCCCGGCGGCGCGGCCCGCCGGGGTCTCGCCGGAAGAGGCCGCCGCGTGGACCGCGACGGCGCGCGTGCTGTTGAACCTGGACGAGTTCATCACGCGGGAGTGATCGAGGGAGAAGCCCGCGTGGCCGTTCCGAGCTTCAGCGACGCGCGGTTATACTACAGGTGCGCGCTACAGCGCCTCGAGGAGGCGGAGGTTCTGCGCGAGTCCGGTTACACGACCGGGGCCGTCTATCTCGGCGGTTACGGAGTCGAGTGCATTTTGAAGGCGTTGATTCTCGAATCGGTGCCTTTCGGCGACAGGGCGAATGTGCTTCGATCGTTTCGAGGCAATCGCGCACATGAGTTCGGATGGCTGAAAGACCACTATCTGGAGCACGGTGGGGCGCGGCTCCCTCGGGACATCGTCGCCGCGTTCACGCTGGTGGATCACTGGTCCACCGATCTGCGGTACTACCCACGTTTCTTCGAACCTCGAGACGCGAAGTCGTTCCTTCGCGCCGCATCGGCGATCGTTGAGTGGGCGAACGGGAGATTATGATGGCGGTCAACATCTTTCGTGGCGAATCCGACGAAGGCATCGATCGACTCGTCGACGCTTTTGAAAAATACGGACGCGACCATCCCAGTGCCGAGGTCGACCTCTACCGGTACGGGCCCGTCTCCGTGCACGTGCGGATCGTCGATCCCGAATTCGCGCGACACGACTTGGCGGAACGCAGCCGGATCGTGTGGAAATACCTCGACGAAGTTCCGGAGGACGACGTGGGGGACATCAGCCAGTTCATCATGTTGACTCCCGAGGAAAGGGAGAAATCGTTCGCCAACATGATCTTCGAGGATCCCACTCCATCCGAATTGTCGCCCCGGGTCCCGAATACTCCCTCTCGCTGACTTCGCTCACCCGACGAGGTACGCATGACTTGCCCATTGAACCCCGAACAGCTCGCCCTTCGCGAAACTACCCGCCGGCACTTCTTTCACGATTGCCGCCTCGGTCTCGGCTCGATCGCCCTCGCGTCGCTGCTGGGGAATGCGCCGGGCGCGTTGGCGGCGGATGGCGGCGACCGGCGGAGCGGGCCGATCGCTCCCCGCGGGGGGCATCATCCCGCCCGCGCCAAGAGCGTGATCTTCCTGTTCATGGCGGGGGGGCCGAGCCATCTCGAGCTGTTCGACTACAAGCCGAAGCTCCAGGAGCTCGACGGCGAGCAAATCCCCCAGTCGTTCGTCGAGAACAAGCGGTTCGCGTTCCTCTCCAAGGACGCCCCGCTGATGGGGACCGCTCGCAAGTTCCGCCGTTACGGCGAGTGCGGGGCCGAGATTTCGGAACTGCTCCCGCACATCGGCTCGGTCGCCGACGACATCGCCATCGTCCGCAGCATGCACACCGAGGTCTTCAACCACGGCCCCGCCAAGCTGTTCGTCAACACCGGCTCGCCGCAGTTCATGGGGCGGCCCAGCATGGGCTCGTGGATCACCTACGGCATCGGCAGCGAGGCGAACGACCTCCCCGGCTTCGTCGTCCTTCAGTCCGGTCCGCGTGGGCCTCGCGGCGGATCGGCCCACTGGGCCAGCGGCTTTCTCCCGACGACGTATCAGGGGGTCCCGTTCCTTCCCGGGGCCCATCCGATCCTCAACCTCGCCAGCCCGGACGGGATCGACCGCGAGCGGCAAGGCGACTTCGTGAACGCCGTCGCGGGACTCAACCAGGCGCGGTACGACGCCACGCGCGATCCCGAAATCCGCACCCGCATCGCCGCCTATGAAATGGCGTACCGCATGCAGTCGAGCGCGCCGGAATTGATGGACCTCGCCGGCGAAACGAAGTCCACGCTCGACCTGTACGGCATCGACGACCCCCGCCAGCATTCCTACGCCCGCAACTGCCTGCTCGCCCGGCGGCTCGTCGAACAGGGGGCCCGCTTCGTCCAGCTCTATCACACCGACTGGGACGATCACGGGAACCCGAACGAAAACCTCGCCGGCCCCCTCGAAAAACGCTGCCGCGAAATCGACCAGTCCACCGCGGGCCTGATCCGCGACCTCAAGCAGCGCGGGCTCCTGGAGGACACGCTGGTCGTGTGGGGGGGCGAGTTCGGCCGCACCCCGCAGAGCGAGGCCCGCCGCAAGGAGCTCCCCGGCCGCGACCACCACATCGACGCCTACACGATGTTCCTCGCCGGCGGCGGCGTGAAGGGGGGCGCGCAGGTCGGCCGGTCCGACGAGCTCGGCTTCTACGCGACGGAGGACCCGGTCCACGTCCACGACCTGCACGCCACGATGCTGCACCTGCTCGGGATCGACCACCAGAAACTCACCCACCGCTTCCAGGGGCGCGACTTCCGCCTCACCGACGTCGCGGGCAACGTGGTCGACAAGCTGCTGGCGTAGGCGTCGGCCGTCATTCATCGTACGGAGACGGCGCCGCGGTGCAGGAGATCCGGAACGGCGTCGTCCGTCTGCTCGAGGCCGGTGAGGAATTGCAGCTCATTCATCGTCCGCTCCGTGTCGAGCATGCTGCCGGCGACCTGGTCGACTTGTCCGGAGATGAACTCCGGCTCGTGACGGTTCACCGCCAGCTCGCTCAGGGAGCGGATTTTGTTCTCCAGCCGGTTGATTTCGAGCTGCACCAACTCGTGGTTGTCGCGGGCCTTGCTGTAGTTGGCGAGCCGGATGCGGCAAGTCTCCATGTCGTCGCCCAGCGCTTCGAGAACCCTTTCGGTCTGCGGCGTGCGTTCCCGAGCGGTGGTCTCGTCGATCCGCTCCTGCAATCGGGTGAGCTCCCGCTCGATCGCCTCATCGCGGGCGCTCTCGAAGAACCGCGCCAGCGAATGCTCGGTGAACAACAGACGCAGATAGATCCACAACAGCCGATCCAGTCCCGCCGTCTGCACGCTGTCGAGCGGCAGCTCGACGGCGGCGCGGGCGGGCCGTTTCAGATCGCGGGCGATGTCGCGGAGCTCGCGACACTGTCCGCGCAAAGTCTCGAACCGACGGACCCCTTCCTGCGGCAGGTTCGCCAGCATCGTGCGGAGCATGTCCTCGTTGCGCTGGCTGCGATCGCCGCGGCCGGCGGCGGCGAGTTGCGCATCGACGTACTTCTGGAACCTCGGGTGCGTGCCGAGCAGCCCGAGATAGCCGACCTCGGCGGCCAGGACCAGCGCGGCGAGCACGTCGGGCGCGGGACTGAGCAGCGCGAACCCCAGCCCCCCGAGGAACGCCAGCAGGTTCCACGGCTGCAGGAAGGCCGTCTTGAGGTACGTTCCCAGTCTCAACGCTGTCGCTCGTTCACTTGGTCCGCGGTCGGGACCGATGATATCACCCGCGACCCTCCGCGTGCACTTCGGCGTCGCCCCCTCCCGATTCGAGCTCGCGGATGAGGTCCCGCACGTAGTAGACCGTCTCCTGGAAGGCCGGCTCGCGCTGCATCTCGATCGCGGGACGGTCCGGCGGCTCGACTTGCAGTTCCCGCACCAGCGTTCCCGGCGACCGGCTGAGGATATACACGCGGTCCCCCAGGTACACCGCCTCCTCGATCGAGTGCGTGACGAAGAACACCGTCGCCTGCACTTCCCGCCACAGCGACACCAGCAGGTCCTGCATGTTCATCCGCGTCTGCGGGTCGAGCGCGCCGAACGGCTCGTCCATGAGGATGATCCGCGGCCGCAGCGCCAGCGTGCGGGCGATCGCCACCCGCTGCTTCATGCCGCCCGACAGCTCGTGCGGGTACTTGTGCTGGTCGCGGTGGACGTCGAGGCCCACCTTGCGGATCCACTCCCGCCCCAGCTCGTAGCGGGGCCGGCGGCGGACCCCCCGGCACTCGAGGCCGAACGTCACGTTGTCCAGCACGGTGCGGTGCTCGAAACTCGTGTAGTCCTGAAAGACCATCCCGCGGTCCGCCCCCGGACCGATCACCGGCCGGCCATACACCCGCACTTCGCCCGAGGTCGCGGGATGCTGCGGCTCCAGCCCGGCGATCAGCCGCAGGATCGTGCTCTTCCCGCAGCCGCTCGGGCCGAGCACGCAGACCATCTCCCCCTTCCCCGGCAGGTCGGGGACGACGAAGCTCACGTCGCGGACGGCGGTGAACGCGCCGGGCCGGTCCGCATTGTAGGTCTTGGTGACGTTCCGAAAGGAGACGATCTGCGGCAGCCGGACCTCGGCGGGCTCGCGGACGTGCTCGAGCACGTGCCCGATGCCGACGTCGCGGGCGATCGCCGGGGAATCGGCGGCGGTAGACGGGGAAGAAGTCATGTCGGGTCGCGATCGGTTTCGGTCGGAGCGGCCTCGTCGGGACGGGGAGGGACCGGGTCGTCGGGCGGAGTGGCGGCGTCGCCGACGGGCGCGGGGGCCACGGTATCGACCGGGACCGGCGCGCTCCAGATCAGCCCCTTGAAATCGTCCCACAAGTGCAGCGCGCCGCGGACTCCCATGTTCAACACTCCCGCCCCCCCGTACCGGTGCGGGAACAGCTCCCGCTGGATCCAGAATAGGAACCGGTCGATCACCAACGCCACCAGCGGAATGATGAGCACGACGAGATAGATGTGCTCCCGCGGTCCGCGGTGCTGCGAGGTGTTGATCAAATGCCCAAGCCCCCCCGCCTCGCTGCCGAACTTCACCAACTCCGCCAGCATGATGTACCCGAACGCCAGGCCGAACAGCAGCCGCAGCGAGTTGAACACATGCGGCAGGGCGCTCGGCACAAGGACCTGGAGGATCACCTGCCGGCGGTTCGCGCCGAGCGTGTAGGCGGTGTCGATGAATTCCTGGCCGACGTTCATCACCGCGCGGGCCGCGTCGGCCGTCACGAACGCCACGCTCGCGAAGAAGATGAACATCACCTTCTGCGTCTCGCCGATGCCGAACGCGAAGAAGGTGATCGGAATCAGCGCCGCAATGGGGATGTTCCTCCCGAACATGATCACGGGGGCGAGAAACGCCTGGAGCCGGGTGAAGCAACCGGCGAGCACGCCGAACGGCACGCCCACGGCGACCGCGAGCAGGAAGCCGAGCGTCACCCGCTGGAGCGTGATCAGCAGGTTCCGCATCAGCGCCCGATCGAACCACAGGGAGCGGAAGCTGGCGAACGTCTCCTCCGGGCTGGGAAGCAGGACCGGGCTGAGGATCCGCTCCTCCCCCGCGCCGCGGGTCACGAGCCACCAGGCCCCCAGGCAGACCGCGACGCAGGCGATACCGAACAGGACCGCCTGCCACTGCGGAATCGGCCCGCGGATCGCCAGCCAGCGGCGGGCGGCGCGGCGCAGCCGCCCTTCCCGCGGGAGGGGCGGCTCGATCGGCGGCGGCGAGGCGGCGGTGTCGGGCATGGGACCATGTCGTGCGTCTTCGCGCCGTCGCGTCGACAGCGGTCCGTCATCAGCCGCGCTCGGCGGAATAGACCCGCACTTCGACGCGGCGATTGCGGGCGTGGTCGAGCGGCTCGCTGGGATTGGCGGGGCGGTCCCAGCCGATTCCTTCGACGGCGAACTTGTTGGGATCGAGCTCGAACTTGTTGACGAGCGCCTCCTTCACCGCATTGGCCCGCTTGAGCGACAGCTCCTTGACGAGGCTGTCGGGGACCGTCCCCTTCATCGAGCCGTCGGTATGCCCCTCGATGATGATCCGGGCTGCGCCGAATCTGCCGGCCAATTGGGCGATCTCTTCGAGCACATTGTCCACGTTGGGGTCGTACAGCGACTCGACCGGCTTGCCATCCACCTCGCGCGTGACTTTTTTGTGCAGGTCCCAATCGTTGGGGAAGAAGTGGATGATGACGGTGTTCGTGAGGATCTCGTCCGACTCGACCTTCACCTGGCTGGTGGTTTTGGGGACGAACTGCACCGTGTACTCGTCCTTCTGCGACGAGTATTTCGGTTCCTTCCCCAGTTTCTCGATGATCGAGAAGTCGATCACCTGGTCGAAGGGGACGCGCTGGTGCGTGACGGCGCGGATCCGGCCGTAGAGATAGTAGGCGGAGTTCCAGATCCGCTCGAAGTTGGCCGGGTTGTTCTTGTTCATGAAGAACTGGTAGTTCTCGGCCCAGTTGGTGCTGTGCGCGTCTCCCAGCATGCCGAGCGCTTCGGAGGCGGGCAGACTGTATCCGGCGGCGAGCAATTCGGAGACCGTCTGCCTGTTCGCATCCTCCTTGAGCGCGAGCATGGCATCGAAGATCCCGCGGACAAGCGCCTCGATCTTCCCGGGATGGTCCTTGGCGAAGTCAGCCCGGGCGAACCACACGTCGGCGATCAGTTTGTTCGCCGTCTGCGTGTTCACCAACATCCGGTTGCCCGGCACCTTCTCCAGGTTGTAGATGTCGGGCGCCCACGAGACGCAGGCGGAAATGTCGCGCTGGGCGTTGAAGGCGGCGGCGGCCTGGAAGGCGTCGCCGGTGAACACCATCTCGACCTCCGAGGGCTGCACGCCGCCCGAGACGAGCATGTTCAACAGGAAGTAATGCGACGGGGAGTTCTGCGCGAGCACCACCTTTTTGCCGCGGAGGTCGGCGACCGTCTTGATGTTCTGCCGGGCGACGATTCCGTCCCCGCCGTTCGACCAGTCCACCTGCTGGTAGACGCGCGGCATGATCCGGCTGTCGCGGGGCTTGCCCGATTGATCGACGAAGCTCTCCATGAACAGGGGGAGCATGTCGAGGGTCGCCCAGCCGATGTGTAGATCCCCGGTGGCGTAGGCGTTGCGCATCGCGACGGGATCGTCGATGAGCACGAGCTCGAGCTGGAACTCTTCGCCCTCGGGCGTCTTCCAGACCTTGCCCGCCGCGAACCCCTCGTTGGCATACACGACGGGGGCCCAGCCGGCCCACACGTTGAGGGCAAACCGGACGGTGTTCTCCTGGAGCGGTTTGTACGCCGCGATACCGGTCACTGCAGGCAGCCGCTCGCTCGGACGGAAGGCGTACTCCTTGGTGGTGGTCACGCCTTCGGCATCGGCCGCTTCCGCGGAGAACGCGCCGCCGGGAAGCTGACCGGGATCGATCTCATCGGTCTTTCCCTCCTCTCCCTTGGGAGCGAAGATGTCGGACCGATACGCCGCGAAGCCGATCAGCCCCGCGATCACGACCAAGACAGCCGCGTAAAACGCCGGTTTGGGTTGACCCGCCATGATTGCATACCTTTGGAAGAGTCGTGGGAGCGCTCCGGAGCTGGCAACTTCCGGGACGCAGTGTCGATGTTTTCGGCGAAGCGACCCGGACGCTTCGAGCGGCCGGGTCACTCATCGCAGTGCTCATCCGCGGAACGTCGGCGGGATGAACGCCGGGATTCTTCCAACGGATCAAAACTTCGTCCTGGATTCTGCGCTGCAGCGGTCAATCGATCAACTCCCGGATCGACGCCAGCCGGCTTTGCAGCTTGGCCCGTCCGTCCGGCTGGGCAACGATCTCCCGCCAACGCGGCGGAAGGAACTCGAAGTCAGTGCATTCGAGCACCGCCGCGATCTCCTGGGAAGTCTTCTCCAACCCCTGTGCCGAAGGGATGAACCCGGCGAGCGCGCTGGCCAGGTCGTCTCCCGTGGGCTCGGTCCGCTCCGCGGCCATCGCCTTCCGCCATGCCGAGAGCACGACGCTTTCGATGTCTGCCCCGCTCAGCTCGCCGCCGACATTCGTCGGCGGGATGTCCTCCGGCGACAGCCGGATGCGGTTCTTCCGCCCCATCGCGACGAACATCTCGCGGACCTCGTTCTCGTCCTCGGGATAGAACAGCGGGATGTGCACTTCCGCCCGACCCTGCCGCTTGAGGTCGATCGGCAATCGGTCCGGCCGGGAGGTCATCAGCATCCAGATGATCCGCCCGCGGTATTGGGTGTCTCCCATTTGGGCGGCGACCATCGAGAAGACGCGGCTCGACGTGCCCGAGTCCCCTTCCGCCTCGCGCGTGCCGAGCGCCGCGTCGGCCTCGTCGATCATCACCACGACCGGGCCGAGCGCGCGGAGCACTTCGAGCACCCGCTCGAGGTTCCCCTCCGTCTCGCCGACGTACTTCGAGCGGAAGTTGCGGAGCTTGACGCAGGGGATGCCGATCGAGCCGGCGTAGCACTCCGCCAGAAACGTCTTGCCGGTGCCGACCGCCCCGCACAGCAGGTATCCCATGGGGGCGGCGGCGAGCCGGCCGCGGGCAATCAGCGCCGCGTCTTCCCGAAGGCGCTTCTTGGCCGCCTCGTGCCCGACGACGAGGTCGAGCGAATGTGCCGGCTCGATGAACTCGAGCAGCCCCTGGCATTGCCTTTCGAGCATCTCCTTCTTCAGCGACTTGAAGCGGCCCGCGGTGATCCGCAGGCTCGAACGCCGCGCCTGCGTGAGCAGCAGGTCCAAGTCCACGAGGTTGAGGCCATTCGACAGATCCGCCAATTGCTCGGCGGAAAAGTCGGTGAGCTGGGCGAGCTCCGCCGCCGGAACTGCCGACGCGACGAACTCCCGGCGGTCGTCCCGGTGGGGCATCGGTATTTCGATCGTCGCCGAGTGCGGACTTTCCACGAGCCGCGCATTCAATTCCGCGAGCTTGTCGGCGATCAGGCAGAAGGCGATGTTCACCCGTTTGATGTATGGGTTCTGCGCCCACTGGAGGAACCGGACGAGCCGTCCGGCGTTGCGGGCCGCGAGGCTTTCGAGATCCGCGGCCGGCAGCAGGAACTGCGCGTATTCGAAGACGACCGCGATGCTCTTGAGTTTCCCCGCCCCCTGTTCGAGCAAGTTCCGCTCGATGAGCCGGTCGAGCGCGTGGAGAACATCGTCGGGGCTTCTCGGCCACGCGGCGGGCGGACCGAGATGCGGCGCAAGAAACTGCATCATTCCCTGAAGACGCTGCGGATCGTTCCCGGAGAGCGGGCGGAACCCGCTTCCCAAGTCGTGCCGCAGCACGACGTCCCATGATCCGAACAGGCTTTCGCCCAGCACCTCGACGAGCGTGCGATACCGGCCGCCGTCTTCCGGCGGCTCGGCCGCCGGGTGGGAAGGGCGAAGCAGATCGTGCACGTTTCCGTGGAGGATGAACAGGCAATTCGAGCCGGAGACGTAGGCCTCGGCCAATTCGCGCGCCCAGCCGGGCAGCCCATCCGGCACGTCTGCTGCGCGTTGCGCACCGTCGGCGAGCAGTTTCTCGGTCGCCGTCTGGCCTGGCTTCTCGCCGGTCACGCGCAAACCTCCGGGAATACGCCTACTGTTCCGTTTGGGCCGACTTCGTGCGGACGGGACCGATTTCCTTTTGCTGCTGGGCGACTCCGGCGGTCTGGGGGGTGACGAGTCCCCAATCGATCTCGAACTGGCGGAGCGCGTCTTCCGCGAGCGTCTGGTCCATCGCCCGCTCGCGTTCGATATCGGCCAGCCCTTCGCTGGAAAGATCGGCGGCGACCCGCGCCCGCCCGCGATTGAGGCTGATGCGGTCCTGAATCACCTGTTCGATCTGGCCGAAATCGGTCGTCACATCGAGGTTGAAGCTCTCGGCGAGCTTGGCCATTTCGGCCTCGGCGCGGCTCATCTTCAACTCGGCGTCGTAACGCGAGATCTTGTCCTTGATCTTCGACAGCTTGCCGCCAGCGTGCTTGATCTTGGTGAGGTTGTTGTCGTAGGCCTGTTCGTGCATCTGGAGCTGGGTCTCGTTCTCGGCCAGCTCGTCCTTGGCTTTCTTGAGCTCGAGAGCGAAGCGGGCGGCCGTCTCGCGGTCGCCGGCCTGCAGGTAGGCTTTGACCTTGGCCTCGAGGTTGCCGACGTGCGACTTGTCCCCCGCGACCTGCCGGCTGACGCGCTCGACGAGCGCCCGGTATTGGGCCAGGCCCTCGCGGCCTTCCTTGAGCTGCTCGACCGCGAGGTCGTACTCGTATTGGATTTGCGCGATCGGGTCGGCCTGCCAGAACAGGTTGGCCAACTTGTTGAACTGGGCCATCAGTGCCCGCCATAACTTGCCGACGATCATCGTCACCCCCTGAATCTTCCAGAGCCGTCGAAGGACATCAGCTCGGCCGGAACGCGGTCCGCACTGCCTGATCGATCGGCCAGCCTACCGATCTCGCGGCGCGCAAACAAGGAGAATCTCCGCGCTTCGGGTCGCGATCACGCCGTCGCGACCGCGCTCCGCTCTGCACGTCCTCGAATCGAGCTGGCCACTGCGTGTTGCTCAAGCGGGCGAGAGACCCGAGGGCGTCCTCCCGTCAATCACACGAACAGATAGCCTTCCTCGCCGTGCAGGCTGATGTCGAGGCCGCGCTCTTCCTCGTCCGGCTTGACCCGCAGCCCCGCGAGCGCATCGACGAGCTTGAGCAGCGCGATCGTGCCGACGATCGCCAGGCCCGCGGCCGCCGCGACGCTCACGGCCTGGTTGCCGAACTGCTCGAAGTTCCCTTCGAGCACGCCGGCGGCGCGCGGCGTGCCGAGGACGGCCCGCGTGGCGAACACGCCGGTGAGCAGCGCCCCGAGCGCTCCGCCGACGCCGTGCACGCCGAAGGCGTCGAGCGAGTCGTCGTAGCCGAAGCGGCGCTTGATCGTCGTGCAGGCGTGGTAGCAGGCCAGTCCCGCGATGGCGCCGATCGCCATTCCGCCCAGGGGGGTCACGCTGCCGCACGCCGGAGTCACCCCCACCAGCCCGGCCACCGCCCCGGAGACCGCGCCGAGCAGGCTCGGCTTGCCGCGGATCATCCATTCCGCCCCCGACCAGCTCAGCACGCCGCACGCCGCCGCCATGTGCGTGGCGACGAAGGCGTTGACGGCCGAGGCGTTCGCGGCGAGCGCGCTGCCCGCGTTGAACCCGAACCAGCCGATCCACAGCATCGCGCCGCCGATGAAGGTGAGCGTGAGGTTGTGCGGGGGCAGCGGCTGTTCGCCGAAGCCGAGCCGCTTTCCCAGCACGATCGAGCAGACGAGGGCCGACACGCCGGAGCTGACGTGCACGACGGTCCCGCCGGCGAAGTCGAGGGCCGGGACGCTGCCGTTCGGGCCGAGCCAGCCGTTCGCCGACCACACCCAGTGGCAGATCGGGCAGTAGATGCAGGTCCCCCACAACAGCGAGAAGAGCGCCATCGAGCCGAACTTCATCCGCTCGGCGAACGCCCCGCAAATCAGGGCCGGCGTGATGATGAAGAACATCATCTGGAACAGCATGAACACCGATTCGGGAATGCTGCCGGCCATCGGCACGACCGCCGCCTGCCGCGCGTCGTCCCAGTAGGGCAGCACGCCGCGCAGGCCGACCTTGTCCAGCCCGCCGACGAACCCGCCGAGGGCGTCCTCGCCGAAGGCGAGGCTGTAGCCCCACAGCACCCACACCACCGACATCAACCCCATCAGGAACACGCACTGCATCATCACGCCGAGAATGTTCTTCTTGCGGACCAGCCCGCCGTAGAACAGGGCCAGCCCGGGTGCCGTCATCATCAGCACGAGTGCCGAGCAAACCAGCATCCAGGCGGTGTCGGCGGGCGAAAGCCCCTCGGCGATCACCCCTCCGGCCGCCGGGGCTGCGGACGCGTCGCCCGGCTCGGGCGCGGTCTCGGCAGCCAGCGCATTTCCCACGAAAATCGCGAGAACGAGGGCCATCGGAGGAATGGCGGAGCGGAGGGCGGACATGCGTGTCTCCCGAAGATTCATCCGTGACGGCGCGGTTGCTGCGGGTCGATGCAGGGCCGATAATCGACCGTGTCCCGGAACGAGGCAACTTCCGTGCCGGTCACCGCGCCCGGCGGCATCGCGCATGCAGACCCTTCCCACCGATCTGCCCATCGTCTTCTCCGCCGTCGCGGGACTCGTGATCGGCAATTGGCTGGCCGAATGGATCGTGCGGCTCACCGAGGAACAGCCGGTTGCCGGAGGGCTCGCGTGCCCGAGATGCGGCCTGCAGTGTTCGCGAATGCGGCGAATTCCGTTGGCCGGCTGGTTCCTGCGGGGCCGCTGCCGTGGCTGCGGGGGACCGGTCGCGCGGTGGATGCTGGCGGTGGAAATCGGAAACGGCATCCTGTTCGCCGCGTTCGCCTGGCTGCTGCTCGTCGCATGGTGTCACGACATCGAACCCCATGGGGAGAACGAACCATCGGAGAGCCTCGCGCGGCTCGTCCACTATCTCGTGTTGATCGCTCTGCTCGTGGCGGCGACCGGGACCGACCTGCGGCGGTACGTGGTCCCGGACCAGATCACGCTTCCCGGCGCCCTCTTCGCGATGGCCATGTCGGCGGCTTTCGGCAGTCAACAGTTGACTCCGGTCTGGATGGAATGGCGGTCGCCGGCGGGGCTGCCTCAACTGCGCTACGCGGAGCTCCCCGAGTGGATCGCAGCGCATCCCCACTGGCACGGATTCGCGGCCTCGCTCGCGGGCCTGATCGCGGGAGCGGGACTGGTGTGGCTCGTGCGCGCGATCTCCCGATTGTTGCTGGGGCGCGAGGCGCTCGGCTTCGGCGACGTGACGCTGATGGGGATGATCGGCAGCTTCGTCGGCTGGCAGGCGGCGGTCCTGATCGCGATGCTCGCCCCGCTGACGGGAATCGTCGCGGCGACGGCCGTCCGCCTCACGTCCCACCGCACGATGCTCCCCTACGGACCGTGGCTTTGCCTGGCGACGCTGATCGTCATCGGCGGTTGGCGGTGGATCTGGATGTTCGAGTTGGAGACCGGCCCGCGCGAAAAGCTGATGCTCCGCGAACTCTTCGGCGACCCGGCGCTGCTCGGCATCCTGGGAGGGATTTCGCTCGTGGCGCTGGTGCTCCTGCTTGGCCTGCTGCGGTCCTACAAGTCGATCCCGGTGGGACGAAGGTAGCCCGGATCGTCCATGCGGCCCGCCGCTGCTCGGCATCCCCGCGCAGGCGGGAACCCAGAGCGGCGTAGTATCAAAACGCGATTTTTTCGTTTGGAGCGGACGCGTGGTATCGGAGGTCGATTTCTTCGCTCGAGGACAGCACGGGGGGTATCAACTCGCGATTTCTTCGCTTTGCTCTCCGCCCGGATTCCGAAGCGCGATCGACATGAAGCAGCCGCCGAAGATCGTGGCCAGCCCGACGAACACGCAGACCCATGAGATCCAATGGCGCATGGACCGACTCCAGAAGCGCACAAGAAGCACACGGTGGGGAACGCACCGGCCGGCTGACGCCGGCCGCTCGCCTTTCTCAGGGTAATAACGCTTCCAGCAGCGTGACTTCGCCTCGCGGCTCGATGCGCACGTCGGGCGAACTCGCGGGGATCAGCATTGTCTGGCCGCGCGGAAACGGGTGGCGCTCGTCGTTCCAGCACCAGTCGGCGTGCCCGGCGAGGGCGATCAGGATGGAAAAGTCGTTGCGCCGCGAAACCGCAAGCGGCCGGCTGATCGTGTGGCGGCGCAGCTCGAAATGCTCGCAGCGGGCGAGGCGTTCGCAACGGCGGCCCGGTTCTTCGACCAGGATTTCCGGTTGCGCCGGATCGACCGGGCCGCGGGCGAAGTCGATGACCGCGAGCGATTCCTCGATGTGCAGCGGCCGCGGATGTCCGTCGCGATCGAGGCGGTCCCAGTCGAACAGGCGGAAGGTGACGTCGCTCGACTGCTGCACTTCCGCCAGCAGGATTCCCTCGCCCAGCGCGTGCACCGTCCCCGCGGGAATGAACACGCAGTCTCCCGGTCGCGGATGGAACGAATGCAGGCATTCGACGACCGTCCCCGCCGCGAGGTGCGCGCGGAGCGATTCCGCATTCACGCCGGGTTTCAGTCCCGCGTAGATCCGGCTGTGCGGCGCGGCTTCGAGGATGACCCACGCTTCGGTCTTGCCGTTCTCGTCGGGAGCATAGCGCTTGGCCTGTTCGTCGTTCGGATGGACCTGCACCGAGAGGCGGTCCTGCGCGTCGAGAAACTTGACGAGCAGGGGGAACTGCTCGACACCCGCGCGCGCATGCCGGCCGAGCAGTTCTTCGCTGCGTTCGCGCACGAGCCGCGACAACGTCCAACCGGCGAACGCCCCGCGCGCGACGACGCTCTGGTCGTGGCCGTGGTCGGCGAGTTCCCAGCTTTCGGCGTAGTCGTCGCCGTCGCCGAGCGGCTTGCCGAGCGCGGTCCCGAGCCGCCGTCCGCCCCAGCGGATGCGTTTGAGAAGTGGTTCGAATTCGAGCGGATCCATCGTCTTGTCAGCGGGGCGCGCAGTTGGTATATTCCGCACCTTGTTCGACGCCGCAAGCGCCGTTCGCGCCATTCCCTTCTCGACCACACGTCGCACGGAGACATCTCGTGAAAGAGCACGAGCTCGAGCTCTCGATCGGTGAGGTTCTGCAGATCGGCGAATACACGGTGACGATCGTCGACATCGAAGGAGCGGAAGTGGGCTTTCGGATCGACTCCTTGGACGACGAGTGCGGCGAGGTCGTCCTCGCGGGCCACGCGGAGGCCGCGCTGCCGCCGCGGTGAACGACGGGTCGCTGCCGGTCCTCATTCGGCGTTCTGCACGGCCGCCACGGCCTCGGCCCGTTTCGAGTGGACTTTCCACAGGCGGTCGAGGTGGGTGATTTCGACGACCTCGCGGCAGTACGGGGTCAACCCGCAGATCGCGAACCGACCGTCCCCTTTCTCCCGCAGGCGGTTGTACGCGCGGAACAGCACCTCGATGAAGGACGAGCCGAAGAACTTGGTGTGCGACAGGTCGAGCACGATCCACGGGGGCGAAGCCGAGCGGGCCGCGTCGAGGATCGGGTCGGACAGTTCTTCGACGGCCGACTCGTCCACGGTTTCGTATCCCGGCCCGAGGCCGATCACCGTCACGTAGCCCGCGCGCGTGATCTCGACGGAGCGGTCGCTGGGCATGGGAGAACCCGTGGTTCGCAAGTGATGGAGAACGTCCGCCGGCCGCGCGGCGGCCGGTTCGGCGAGACGACGGTTCATCGTAGTTTTCCGACGTGGGTTGTCAATGAGGAGGTGGCTGGCGTTTCGATCGACGTTGCGAAATGGAGATTCCGCGGCGGTCGTTGACCGCCGGCTATTCGTGTCGCTCACACCCCGACCGTCTCCCGCTCCCGCTGCGATTGCACCGTCTGCCATTCGTCCCAGGTGTAGAGCACTTCGCGGGCCTTCGAGCCGTTGTAGTCGCCGACGATGCCGTCCTCGGCCATCCAGTCGATCAGCCGCGCGGCCCGGCCGTAGCCGATCCCCAGGAACCGCTGCAACCGCGATACGCTCCCCAGGTTTTCGCGGATGACCACTTCCACCGCCTGCTCGTAGAGGTCGTCCCGCTCGCGCTCGGTCTCCGGCCCGCCGCTGCGGCCGGAGGCGGAGGCGCTGACCCGCGCCAGTTCCTCGCTATACTGCGGCTCGTGGTCGCCGAAGAACTCGATGACGTTCTCGATCTCCTCGTCGGAGACGTAGGTCCCCTGAGCGCGGGTCAGGTTGCTCGTCCCCGGCGCGAGGTACAGCATGTCGCCGTTGCCCAGCAGCTTGTCGGCCCCCCCTTCGTCGAGGACCACCCGGCTGTCGCTCTTGCTCGACACCTGAAACGCGATCCGGGCCGGCAGGTTCGACTTGATGAGTCCGGTGATGACGTCCACCGTCGGCTTCTGCGTGGCGAGCACCAGGTGGATCCCCACCGCCCGCGACTTCTGCGCCAGCCGGATGATGTGCCCCTCCACGTCCTTGCCGGAGGTCATCATCATGTCGGCCATCTCGTCGGCGACGATCACGATGTAGGGCATTCGCTCGGGGATCTCATCCGCCTCGTCGGAGTCGGGACCGACGCCCAGCCGGTCGAGCACCTCTTCCTTGCCGAGCTTGTTGTACCCGTCGAGGTGCCGCACGCCGACGCGGGCCAGCAGATCGTACCGCTCCTCCATCTTGTCGACCGCCCAGGCGAGGACCGCCTCGGCCTTCTTCATGTCGGTGATGACGGGGTGCATCAGGTGCGGGACGCGCTTGTAGGGGCTGAGCTCGACCATCTTGGGGTCGATCATCAGCATCCGCACTTCCTCGGGACTGCGGCTCATCAGAATCGAGAGGATCAGCGCGTTCAGGCACACGCTTTTCCCCGTGCCGGTGCGGCCCGCGATCAACAGGTGCGGCATCTTCGTCAGATCGACCGCGAGCGGCCGACCGCTGACGTCCTTGCCGAGGAAGATCGGGATCCGCATGCGGTCGATTTCCGCCGCGCAGCTCTCGAGCAGCTCGCGGAGCCGGACCATCACCTGCTTTTCGTTGGGCACCTCGACGCCCACGGTGTTCTTGCCGGGGATCGGCGCGACGACGCGGACGCTCGGCACCCGCAGGGCGATCGCGAGGTCGTCGGCGAGGGCCGTGACCTTGGAGAGCCGCAGTCCCTTTTCCAATTCGAGTTCGAATTGGGTGATCACGGGACCGGTATCGACTTCGCTCACGCGAACGTTCAAGCCGAACTCCTGGAAGGTCCGCTCGAGCACTTCCGCCGCGACCTGCGCCTTCCTGGCGAGCAGTTCGTACGGAAAATCCTCGGCCTCTTCGAGAAGATCGAAGGCGGGAAGCTCGAATTCCTCGTCGGCGGCGTCGCGGCTGCCCGCTTCGAGCCGGGCCATGATCTCGTCGCGGTCCGAGCCGCCGCCGCCGGTCGCCGCCGGGGGATTGATCTTCAGCGGGCGGTGCGCGCGGCTGGGCGGCTCGTCCGCCTCCGGATCGTCGTCGTCACCGGCGGCGGCGTCATCGGCGGCAGCGGCGGTTTCATCTTGCTCGATCGGCTCGGCCTCTTCGTTGACGGCTTCCTCCCAGTCCGCGACCGCTGCCTGCCACGGCTCGTCGGAGTGCGCCGTTCGGCTGCTGCCTCGAATGCCCGGTTGCCGAATTACGTTCGACGGGCCCGCCGTTTCGGCTTCCCGGGCGGAAGCCGGGGTCCGAAGCGGCCGCGCGACCAGCCGCACCGGCCAAAGCGTCCACCACAGCATCCGCTGAAAAAACGACAGGTCTCCCGAGAGCATCAACCCGGCCGCGAACGCGCAGCCGACGAGGATCAACGTCCCGGCCAGCGAGAGATGCGGCTCGAGCATCGCGAGGCCGAGCGCGCCGAGATAACCGCCCGATCCGACGACCGGGCCGGAGCCGATGTTCCCCGCGAGCAAGCGCAGCCCGACGCACAGGGCGCTCGCGGAGAGCAGCCAGCCGGCGCCGCGGAGCGCGCGGTTTTCGGGTTCGCGATGAGAGAACAGCCGCACGTCGAGCGACACCAGGCACAGGAACACGAACCACGCGCCGACGCCGAACGCCGAACGCAGCGCGTGCGCGAGGACGGCGCCGACCGCGCCGCAGGGGTTCGCGGGGGCGTCGCGCGGCGGATAGACGATCTGCGCCGGCGGGTCGGCCGGATCGTAGCCGATCAGGCTCAGCCCGACGAACACGCCCAGGGCCAGCAGCCCCAGGGCGAGCAGATCGGTTCTGATGCGCGCGTAATCCATCCCCACATCCCGTCCGCGGGAGGGCTGCGACTTGGCGCGGAGACGCCTTCTCCGCCCAGAGAGAAGCTAGCACGCGGCGGGGGGACGTGTCGGAAAGCGGCAACACCGGGCGTCGCTTTCCGGCAACATGGCGCGGGAAGATGACGGTCGCGCGGATCGGGCCGCCGCGGCGGACGCCGCTCGTATCGAATGCGCGGCGCACATTGTCCCCTCTCCCCCGACCCTGCGGGGAGAGGGTCAGGGTGAGGGGGGCTGATCGAGTGGCGGGATTGCCGATTGCCGCATGAGCCGCGATCAGACACCCGGCGCCCGCAGGCGTCGTTGCAGCGGGAATTCCGCCGGGCGTATAATCGCGGCAGGCGTCGCCGGCGGTCCTTCGACCATCGCCGGCCGGACGCCGCCTCGGCCCGGCGGCCGAGTTCCCCTCGCATCGGCGAATTGCGGAGAGATGCCAACGTGCTCGTCCAGATGGAGTTGTCCCGGATCATCATCAGCGACATCAACGACCAGCAGGTGATCTACCTGCGGGAAGTGGACGGCGAGCGGATGTTCCCGATCCTGATCGGACTGTTCGAGGCGACGAGCATCAACCGCCGCTTCACCGACCGACCGCCGCCCCGCCCTCTCACGCACGACCTGCTCAAAAACGCGATCGAGGAATTGGGGGGCGAGGTGCAGGACGTGGTGATCAACAACCTGCTGGACCACACCTATTACGCGGTGATCCGCATCCGCCGCGAGGGGGAGCTGGTCGAAGTGGACAGTCGCCCCAGCGACGCGATCGCCCTCTCGGTCCACTACGACCCGCCGCTGCCGATCTACGTGGACGATTCGGTGCTCGGCGAGGTCGCGTGAGAGATTCATCATAGCCCGACGCGCCAGCGAGGGAGAATCGCCAATCCGGCCGACGAGCAGGAGCGACGAGGCCCCACGCTGAATCTCCTTTGCTTGCGTCGCGGGCTAGTATGCGACGCGAGAGCGCCCCGATTCTGCGGGTATCTCCGTGAAGCAGTTTCGCCACGATCGGCACGGCCCCCTCGGCGGCGGCATCGTACCGAGTACTGGGTACTCTGCACTCGATCCCTCACCACCCGGCCGCCGCTCGCGCGCTCGGATCTGCCGCATCGACCGGCCTCACGCTCCACGCCACCGCGTCGAGGCGGCGGGCGAAATGACACACCGGCGCCATCCGCGGCAGCCCGATCCCCAGCGGCGCGGTCATCATGTTGACGCGGACCTCCGCCTCCGCCGGTTGCAACGGCCACGGCGCGTGGTCCACGTCGCCGATGAACACGCGGCCGCGACGGTCCGCGGAATACAGGCAGTACCGCTCGACGAGCCAGTGCTCCAGCGTCCCCCGCTCGGCACGGAAGGGATCGCCGGTCGGAGTGTAGGTCGCGTCGAACCGCGCCATGGGCGCGGCTCGACCGTTTCGCGCGCGGCGCTCGCTGCGATAGTGAATCGAATGCCCCTCGCGTTCGAGGCGAATCCGCGCGTCGTGGTACGGCAATCCATACCAGCTCCGCGCGACGCGGACCGAGAGCCAACTCGTCGCGTCGAGGCTCAGGAACCACACGCCCGATCGCCCCGGACTGGTCACGTACGTGCGGACGTTGATCTCCGGGAACGCCGAGAATGGCCGGATCGCCGGCAGCAGGCGGTGCCGCACTCCCGTCATCCGAAATGGAATGACGCCAATCCACGCCCAGCTGTCGAAGGTGTCGATCGCGAGCGCCGATGGGACGAGCGGCCGCAGCGTTTCGGGCCGCACCGGCCAGTGCAGGAACAGCAGGTCGTGCCAGTTCATGGCGACGGCCCACGGCGCGGCGGGGACGGGCCACGGCCGATGGACAACGATCTCGCGGTCGGTCGCCGTGGCCGTCATTTCAACGCACCTCCGGCCGTCTGACCGGAAAGCAATTCACGGATTAACCGGGGGAGCGAGAAGTGACCCGCGGGTCACTCTCCCCAGCACCCACTCCGCGACGGGCGGGGGGACGGCGTTGCCGTAGAGCGCGTACTGGTCGTAGATCGAGGCGGTCGCGCAGTGGTCGTCGGGGAACCCCTGAAGGCGGGCGTATTCGATGTTCGTGAGCCGGCGATAGCGGTCCCCGATGCGATACCGCTCGTAATGGCGGCTGGGAGTGGCGGTGAGCGTGGGGGCGACGCCGTCGATGCCGAAGATCGTATAGCCCATCCGCGCTCCGCCGTTCTGGTTGCTCACGATCTGCACGCCGCCGACGAACCGCTCGACGAGCCGGTTGTCGCGAAGCCGGTCCTGCGTCGCCGCAGTGAAATCGAACATCGGATCGACCTCGCGCTCGAGCAGGTCCTGCAAACGCGGTGCAGCCATTCGGCTCGCGGGCGGCGAGCCGTCGAGATCGCACGCGACGAAGCGCCCCGCCTCGGCGACGCCCCACGTTGGAAAGCGGGCGGCATGATCGCGGATCGCCCGCCATTCGATGCCCCGCTCGACGAACTCCGAACGGGAATGCTTCCGCCGCGATGGCCTCTGACCTCCGACCTCCGACCTCTGATCTCTGGTCTCCGCGCTCTCGTCCTCGCCGGCCAGAACCAGGCCCGCCGCTGCGCCGGTCCGCCCGACCAGATCGACCCGCGTCCCCGCCAGAAAGACGCGCTGGCGGTTCTGCGGCAGGCCGAAGTCGACGGCGTTCAACAGCCGCCATTCGATGCGGTAGTCGAGTTCGGCGAGCGCCGCGAGGATCGTCGCGAAGTGATCGCCGCGCTCCATCGAGAGCAGCCGCTTGACGTTTTCGAGGACGAACCACCGCGGCCGAAGGGCGCGGAGGACGTGGACGATGGCCTCGAACAGCGATCCGCGGGGGTCGCGGACGCCGCGCTTCTTCCCGGCGCTGCTGAACGGCTGACAGGGAAATCCGGCGGTGAGCAGATCGTGCGGCGGGACTTCGTCCAGCAGCGCGCGAACGTCTCCCTCGCGCAGCCCGCAGTCGCCGAACCGCGCGCGATAGACGGCGGACGCAATGGGGCAGAGGTCGTTGGCCCAGCGCGTGACGAACCCGAGCCGGTCCGCCGCGAGGCGAAACCCGCCGATGCCGGCGAACAGCTCGACGGTCTCCACGGATCGACCCGAGTCGGTTCGTTCGGCGCCGGGACCGTCACGATGAACCGCTTCCAACGCAGATCTCCCCAAGGAGCGATTGAAGCCGGTCGGCGAGCATCTCCGGGTCGCGCGTCTCGCATTCCCAGACGACGATCGCGTTCCAGCCGGCGCGGACGAGGCGTTGGACGTTGCGGCGATCCCGGTTCTTGTTCGCGGCGAATTTCGCTTGCCAAAACTCGCGATTGGCTTTGGGCGTCGTCGTCCGCTTGCAGCCGCGGTGGCGGTGCCAGTAGCAGCCGTGGACGAAGATCACCGTCTCGTATCGCGGGAGGACGAGGTCCGGCCGGCCGGGGAGGTCGGCTGCGTGCAGGCGATAGCGAAATCCCAAGCCGTGCAGGAGCCGGCGGACGCGCAGCTCCGGCTGCGTGTCGCGCGCGCGAACGCGGCCCATCAGGGCCGAGCGCTGGGGAGTGGTGACGAGTTGATGGTCGATGCGGGCCTCCTTCAGCCTGGCCCGGGAACGGGCGCCGGTATCGCCGCCAGTGCGGTGTGGAAGTGGCTTATACAAATCGAGGGCGTCTCTCGCCACTCTCGCCGGCTGCGAGAGCAAGATGAAGCTCTTCTCCGGTAGTGCGCGAAGGATCGCTTGCAGAGGAAGCGAAAGTCGGCGATGCTGGCCCTCGCTTTCTTCATGCGCCGTTCGGACCGGCCGCTCCCGCCGTGGGCCATCGTCGTCCGGTCGCCGGCCGTAATCGCGGAGAAACCCGATGTCCACGCGGAAATCCACGCTGTTCTGCCTGTCGTTGTCGTGCGTTCTGTTCTGCGCGGCGAGCGCGTTCGGGCAGACTCCGGCCGCCGCTCTCGCTTCCGCCGATGCCTTGGCCGGCCCGCCGCTGACCACCGCGAAGGCGTGGATCATCGGCGACGGGAAGACGGGCGAGCCGCTGTGGGAGCACGACTCCAACGCCGCCCGCAGCATGGCGAGCACGACCAAGATGATGACCTGCTGGATCGTGCTCGAGCTGGCCCGCGAGAACGCCGCCGTCCTCGATCAGGTCGCGACCATCTCCGAGCGGGCCGACAAGACCGGCGGCTCGACCGCCGACGTGCGCGACGGCGAGAAGATCGCGGTCCGCGACCTCCTCTACGGGCTGATGCTCCCGTCGGGGAACGACGCCGCGACGGCCCTCGCCGAGCACTTCGGCGACCGCTTCGGTCCGCCGCCGGACGCCCCCTCGGCCGATTCGCTGGCCCGCTTCGTCGCCGAGATGAATCGCCGGGCCAGGACGCTCGAGATGAAGGAGACGAAGTACCTCGACCCGCACGGCAACAGCCGGAACGAGTCGAGCGCCCGCGACCTGCTCAAACTGGCGTGGACCGCCCGGCGGAACCCGCTGTTCTGCGAGTACGTCGGCACGCGGAGCCACTCCGGCACGGCGCAGCGGCCGGACGGGGGCGAGCGGACGATCACCTGGAAGAACACGAACCAGCTCCTCGGCATCGAGGGCTTCGACGGCGTGAAGACCGGGACGACGGGGTCGGCGGGCGAGTGCCTCGTGTCGAGTGGACGGCGCGGCGAGGATCACCTGCTGATCGTGGTCCTCGGCAGCGCGTCGGGGGGAGGGCGATACGTCGATAGCCGCAACCTCTACCGCTGGGCCTGGCAACAGCGCGGTCACCGGGAGGACACGGCAACGGGGCGATGAGCCGAGGGGTTTATCCCCTCGGTGGTGTTGTCGTGTCGATACTTGGAGGGAGAGCCACTTCGTGGGCAAGTCCGCGGAGCCTGATTCGCGGGCGGAGTGCTTCTGGTCAAGGAACGCGTGAGACTACCGCGGGGGACCACCCTTCGGGCGGTGCCCACCCCGCGGCTCATTGATCGAGGAGCGCCGCATGCCGACGATCATCGACGACGCCTTCGCGTTTCTCATGGCCAATCACGTGCATTTCGTCATCCAAGATTGTGCCGCGGACGGTCCGCCGGTGCGGCGGGTTCTCAAGGGCGTGAGTCAGGCGCGGCTCAGCGACCATGCCGGATCGAACCGCCGCTGGTGGACTCGCGGTGGGAGCGATCGTCGAAAGCGCGGCGCGGCCGCCGTCGCCGCGGCAATGGGCTACGTCGAGAATCAGGCGGCGATCCTGGTGCGCATCGCGGAGACGGAGATCGTCGACGAATGGCCCGCCGCGGCCGAACATTGAGCCGAGGGGTTTATCCCCTCGGTGGACTTGCGGTGTCGATGCTCGGTATGGGAGCCGTTTCGTGGGCAGGTCCGCGGAGCCTGATTCGCGGGCGGAGTGCTTCTGGTCACGGAACGCGTGAGACGACCGCGGGGATAAACCCCGCGGCTCATTGCCAGGCGGCTTGGTCGCGCGTGCGGTTTCGTGCCTTGTCTCCTCCGGGGCGAATTCTTCGAATAAAAAACTTGCTTCGCCCGATGTTCCGGGTTCCAATGGCCGGATCAGCGCGGCGGCGTCGCACGCGCGCGAGTTGTCGGAGCGGTCGGCGTTTCGGCACGCATCCTTCATCGTCAACGGGAGAAGCAGCGATGTCCGACTATCTGGCCTTCAAGAAGATGATCACCCCCCTCATCGTGCAGGTCATTTTCTGGATCGGTGTGGTCTTGGTGGTGCTGGCGGGAGTGTTCTTCCTGATGAACGAGCAGGCGCTGCAGGGCCTGTTGATGATCGTCTTCGGTCCCATCGGCTGGCGGGTCTATTGCGAGATGCTGATCGTGATGTTCTCGATCAACGACACCTTGACGGACATCAGGAACGATGCCCGGCGAAGGGGGGCCGGGGTCGTTTCTCCCCCGGGGCAGATGCTTGCGACTGGCGATGCCGACCGGTATTGACGCGGCAGTTGCCGAAGCCGAGCCGCGACTTTCGGCCTCGACGAGCGGCGGACCTTCCGCCGGTGCGGTCCGCTCCGTAGAGTAGACGCTTCGGCGGAAGCGTTTCGCCGCGGTCGATCATCGAAGTCAGCAGGATCGCGCGCACGATGAAAGTCGGCTGGAACTGGTTGGCGGATCATCTCGATCTGCGGGACATCGGCGTCGCCGAGGCGGCCGATCGGCTCACGATGGCCGGGCTGAACCTCGAGGAGCTCCTTGATACGCCCGGCGGGCCGGTCATCGACCTCGAAGTGACCAGCAATCGCCCCGATTGCCTGGGGCACATCGGCGTCGCCCGCGAGCTGGGCGTGCTGTTCCTCCGCGAGCTGAAGCGGCCCGCCGCCGCGCCGGCGACCGCCGCCGAGAAGACCGCCCATGTCGCCTCCGTGGCGATCGAGTGCCCCGACTTGTGCCCGCGGTACATCGCCCGCGTCATTCGCGGCGTGAAGGTCGGTCCCAGTCCGGAATGGCTGCGGTCGCGGCTGGAAGCGATCGGCGTGGCGTCGATCAACAACATCGTCGATGCGACGAACTACGTCCTCATGGAGTGCGGGCAGCCGCTGCACGCCTTCGATTTCGACAGGCTCGCCGGCCGGCGGATCGTCGTCCGCCGCGCGCGGCCGGGGGAGAAGATCGTCGCCATCGACCAGCGGGAGTATCCGCTTCCCCCGGAGGCGTGCGTGATCGCCGACGCGGAGCGCCCCGTCGCGATCGGCGGGGTGATGGGAGGGCTCGACACCGAGATCGGCGCGCGGACGGCGAACGTGCTGCTCGAAGCGGCCCAGTTCGCGCCGCTCTCCGTGCGGAACACCGCGCGGAAGCTCAACCTGCACAGCCCGTCGTCGTACCGTTTCGAGCGGGGAATCGACGCGGCGCAGCTCGATTGGGCGAGCCGCCGCTGCTGCGAGCTGATTCTCGATCTCGCCGGGGGCGAACTGCTCGCCGAGTCGATATTCGCGGGCGAACCTCCCCCCGCGGCGGGAGCGAAAATCACGCTCCGCTTCGCGCAGCTCCAGCGGATTCTGGGGATCGACGTGCCGACGGGCGTCGCGGTCGAAATTCTCGAGCGGCTGGGACTGCGGCTGACCGGCCCCGCCGCGGAACAGGCGGCGACGTTCATCGTCCCGACCTGGCGGCGGGATTTGACTCGCGAGGCGGACCTGATCGAAGAAGTGGCCCGGATCCACGGGTACGATCGCATTCCGGACGATGTCCCCGTGCCGCTCCAGCTCAGCGCGCGGACGCACCGCGACTGCGTGACGGACCGCGTGCGAGAGACGCTTGCCGCGCTCGGCTTCTTCGAGGCGGTCACGCTGTCGTTCGTGTCGGCGGCGCAGGCGGGCCGCTTCACCCCCCCCGGGGTGCGGCCCGCGGTGGCGGTCGAGCACTCGTCGCGGCGGGAAGAGAACGTGCTGCGGCCGAGCCTCGTCCCGAGTCTGCTCGAAGCCCGGCGGGCGAACGAGCGGCACGGCACGGCGGACGCGCGGCTGTTCGAAATCGCCCGCGCGTACCTCGCCGCCGATCCCCGCCGGCCGGAGCGCGAGGTCGAGCCGGCGCGGATCGCGTTCGTTTCCGGACAGGAGTTCCGCGAGCTGAAGGGGGTGGTCGAGACGCTCGCGCGGCGGGCGAACCCGGCGGCGACCGTGACGACGCGGCCGGCCGACGTGCCGCAGTTCGCCCCTGGCCGCGGGGCCGAGGTGCTGCTCGATGGCGTTCGCTGGGGATGGCTCGGGGAGCTGGACCGGGCGGTGACGGATGAGCTCGACCTGCGGGACGCGGTCTCGGCGGCGGAGCTGGATCTGGCCGTGCTGGAGGAATCGGCGGACTTGGCGCCGCCGTTCCGCCCGCTGCCCCAGTTCCCCGGAATCTCCCGCGACCTGAACTTCCTCCTGGACGAGAGGACGACGTGGCGGGAAATCGAAGAGACGGTGCGGGCCGCGGCGGGAGAACTGCTCGAGGGACTGTCCTTCGGGGGACAGTACCGAGGCAAGCAGGTTCCCGCCGGCAAGAAATCGTACGTGCTGTCGCTCGCCTACCGCGGGGCGGGACGCACGCTCACGGCGGACGAAGCGGACCAGGCGCAGAGGTCCATCGTCGAAGCCTGCGCGTCGAAATTGGACGCGGCATTGCGGTGAAGCCTGCCGCGGTGAAGTAGAAGACGGCAGCATGACCAACCGGCGGAAGCGAAATTCGGCGTCTGCTCGTGGCGGCCCCGGTGGCCCGTCCACCTCACCGCAGCCCCGGCGCCGCGCCGCCGAGGTCGCCCCGCCGGACGAGTCGCGTCCCGAGTCGGGGCCGGTCCCGGAGTCGCTGGTGGCCGCGTGGTTTCGCCGGCCGTTGTGGTGGGTGATCGGGCTGGCGGCCCTCGTGCGGGCGGACTACCTCTTGCAGTACCTGCTCTCGCCGCTGCACGGCGATTATCGAGTCGATCAGGCGTACTATCGCGAATGGGCGCAGCGGATCGCCGCCGGCGATTGGATCGGAGCTGAAATCTTCGAGCAGGGGCCGCTATACCCGTATCTGTTGGGAACGTTGTATTCGATCATCGGCGAGCAGGACGGAATCGTCGTCGCGTTGCAGCTACTGGGCGGCGTCGGCACGTGCGTTCTCGCGTACCAGGCGGCGCAGAAGCTCTTCGGCCGGCCGGCCGGATTCGTCGCGGGACTGCTGGCGGCCGTTTATGGGCCGCTGGTGTTCTATGAAGGCATGCTGATGAAATCGTTCCTGTCGCCGCTGCTGACGATGGGGGCGCTGTGCTGTCTGCTCCATGCCGGGGAACGCCAGTCGGCGCGCGGGACAATCGCTGCGGGCTTTCTGATCGGATTGGCCGGTCTCGTCGCCGAGAATCATCTCCTGCTGCTGGTTCCGGCCGCGGCATGGCTGCTGATCCCACTTTCTCTCGAGAAGGCTCGAGGGGACGGTCGGCGGCAAGCCGTGCCGAGTTCGGACCCTCCCCCGCCCCCTCCCTGGAAGGGAGGGAAGTTCGCGCCCATTCCGGCCGTTCGCCGACTCCAGCACGTCGCCCTTCTCGCTCTGGGCTGCGGCCTGGCCGTCGCGCCCGCCACGATTCGCAACTACGCCGTCGCCCGCGAGTTCGTGCTCGTCACGTCCGGCGGCGGCGAAGTGCTCTACATGGCGCACGGCCCGTATGCAACCGGTTATTATCGCCCGCCCGATTTCGTCTACGCGACAGCCGGGCTGGAGCACGAGCACTTTCGCGCCGAAGCCCGCCGCCGCACCGGCCGCGACCTGACCCGCGCCGAGGCCGACCGCTACTGGTTCCGCGAGGCGGCCGCCTCCATCGCCGCGGATCCCTGGCGGACCGTGAAGCTCACGGCCGTGAAGACCGCGATCCTGTTCAATGATTTCGAAGTGCCCGACAGCGAGAATTATCGGGTCTCCCGGCGATTCATTCCCCTGCTGGAGTGGTTGCCGACTTTCGGATGGGTCGCCGGGCTGGGGTTCGTGGGACTGTTCCGCGCGTGCCGCGATTGGCGGCGGTGCCTGCTCCCGCTGGGGTTCCTCGCCGCCCACGCGGCGGGCGTGTTGCTGACTTACAACTTCGGCCGATTCCGCCTGGGACTGATGCCGATCTGGATGATGTTTTCGGCCGCCGGCCTGGTGTGGCTGGTCTCAGCCTGGCGCGCGTCGGGGCAGAGGAGATGGGCCGTCGCCGCCACGGCGCTGGCGGTCGCCGTTTCCGTCGCCGCGTTCGCCCCACCCCCCGGATATTCCGACACGACTTACGACTGGGACACGGCCCGGTTGGTCGGCGACCTGGCGCTGGCGAGCGACCCGGAGCTGGCCGAGTCGGCGTATCGCGAAGCCGTCGCCGCGCACCGGGCTCGAATGCGCCGGCTGAAGACCGACGAGTCGCCGGAGGGGATCGAGCGCTACCGCGAGCGCGTGACGAGCATCACGGGGCCGATGAAGGCGACATTGCTGATGCAGTCGGCGGCGGACGTGCATTTCCGTCTGGGATACGCCTTGGCATCGGAAGGGAGATATGCCGAGTCGATCGAGGAGTTTCGCGTCGCGCTGCGGTACGACCCGGAACTGGTGGTCGCTCACACGCAACTGGCGATCGCCAGCTTTCGATTGGCCGAGGGGCGGCCGAGTCCAGAAAGCGCGCCGCTGATTCGGGAGGCGGTCGACCATTTCCGCGAGGCGGTCCGCCTGGACCCGGAAAACTTGTCGATTCGTCACGACTTCGCCGCCCTGCTGCACCAACTCGGCCGGAACGCCGAGGCCCGCGAGCAACTCGAGAGCACGGCGACCGAGTAGGGACTCCAAGTCGCGCTCGATCCCCCCGGAT
>JBBDNU010000121.1:0-50000 GCA_040877365.1 Planctomycetales bacterium | reverse complement strand
GATCGCCACGGTGATCGCCGCGAACACGGCGATCGGCCCGAGCAGGGCAGGACTGGTCAGTGGACGATGGACAGCGGAGGGACCGGCTGGCGGCGCGGCGCCCTCTTCACCGTCGCCCGCGCCGGGCCGGGCCTTCCAGAACGCCTCCGCCCAGATTTTCATCATCGAGAACAGCGTCAGCAGTCCGACGGCGAGCGCCACGCCCACGATGAGGTATTCGCCCGCCCGGAGTCCGGCTTGGATGAGGATCAGCTTGGCGAAGAAGCCGGACAGCGGCGGGACCCCAGCGAGCGATAGAGCCGGGATGAGGAACAGCATCGCCAGCCCGGGGTGGTCGCGGTACAGTCCGCCGAGCTTCTTCAGCTCGAAGCTTCCTCCAAGCCGCTGCGCGACGCCGCTCACGAGGAACAAGTTCGTCTTCACGATGATGTGATGCACGATGTAGAAGATCGAGCCGGCGAGCGCGAGCGTCTGCAGCTCGGGGGATTTCGTCCTCCCGACCAGCCCCAGCCCCATGATCATGTAGCCGATCTGGCTCACGATGTGAAACGAAAGGATCCGCCGGAACTCGTGCTGGGCCGCGGCGCCGAGCACGCCGGTGACCATCGTCAGCGCCGCGCCGGCCAGGATCAGCGTGCCCGTGTAGCCGGAATCCTGGACGAACACCAGTGTGAACACGCGGATGATGGCGTACACGCCGACCTTCGTCAGCAGTCCCGCGAAGACGGCCGAGACCGCCACCGGCGGAGTGTGATAGGAGGCGGGCAGCCAGAAGAACAGGGGAAACACCGCCGCCTTGATCCCGAACGCGGTGAGGAACAGCATGCTCACCGTGAGCACCAGGCCGGGACGCTCGAGCCGTGCCGGGTCGAGCTTTTGGGCCAGGTCGGCCAGGTTCAGCGTGCCGGCGATCCCGTAGAGGATCCCGATCGCAGCCAGAAAGATCGCCGAGGCGATCAGGTTGAGCGTGACGTACTTGACGGCCCCTTCGAGTTGCGAGCGCTCGCCGCCCAGCGCCAACAGCACGAACGAGGCCATCAGCATCACCTCGAACCACACATAGAGATTGAAGATGTCTCCGGTGAGGAATGCCCCGCAGACCCCCATCAACAGCACCTGCAACAGGGGGTGATAACCGTAGGCCTCGCGGGGGCCGTCGATGCTGCCCAGCGAATAAACGGCGACCGCGAGCCCCACCGTGCCCGTCAGCACGACCATGATGGCGCTCAACAGATCGGCCACGAGGCTGACCCCGAAGGGGGCGGGCCAGTCTCCCATCTGCGTGACGAGCACCGCGGGCGCTCCGCCGTTCCACGCGGACCACAACAGGGCCGACCCCGAGAGCAGCACGCCCGCCGCTCCCACCACTCCGAGCGGGCGGTGCAGCCGCGGCCAGCGCCAGGCGACGATCATCGCGGCTGCCGCGATAAGCGGAATCAGGATGGGCAGGACCAGCAGGAGGTTCATGGATTCGTCATCGGGTGGCGCAGCCTGAGGCTTGAGAAGGGGGCGGTTATCGGTCGGTCGTGTTCAATCGGTCGAGATCATCGGTCCCCACCGCCTGGTACGCCCGCTGCATCAGCGCGAGCGAGAACGCCAGCACGGCGAACGAGATCACGATCGCGGTCAGGATCAGCGCCTGCGGCAACGGATCGGCGGTCGCGGGCGGCGCGCGAGGCGAGGCTTCGTCAGCGGGGCGGGCGACGCCGGCCGGCTCCGGGTGCGGCTCGACAGGGTCTGCGGGATCAATCGCGGCGCCGGAGGGAGGCTTGATCGCCGGGGCCGGCCCCGCCGCATCCGGAGGGTGTTCCTCGGCGACGAGCGGCGGCTTGGCGCGGGGGGTCAATCCGCCCGCGGTGAAGATCAGCAGGTTCGCCGCATGGCTGAGGATCGCCAGCCCGATCAGCAGCTTGACCACGCTCCGCCGCAGCACGAGGTACACTCCCCCCGCGTACAGTGCGCCGACCAGAATGGCGAGGATCGTCTCCACCGGATCACTCCTGCTCCGCCATCGAAAAGATCATCAGCAGCGTCGTCCCCACGACCACGAGATACACGCCGACATCGAACAGCACGGGAGTGCCGAGGGGCATGGTCCCCAGGACCGCCAGCGGCGCCGCGCTCCACCGGCCGGTGAGGAACGGCCCCCCCGCCGCGAGGCCCATCATCCCGCTGGCGACGGCCAGCAACAACCCCGTCCCCATGAGGACATGCGGGTCGATCCGCAGCGCCCGCCGGGCAGCCGCCGGCGACTCGGCGATCGCATGCAGGGCGAAGGCGGCGGCCGCCATCAATCCGCCTACGAACCCGCCCCCCGGCTCGTCGTGCCCCCGCACGAGGAGAAAGATCGACAACAGCAGCAGCAACGGCTGCAAGAACCGGGCGGCGGTCTTGAGGATCACGGAGGACATGGTGGAGAAGTCAGAGGTCGGAAGGCAGTGATTGGATCGTTCATCGAACCCACGGACAGCGCCCGGCGGGATGTGCCCGATTGTCAATCGCGCAGCCGGAGTTTCAACAGGGCATACACGCCGATCCCCGCGACCGCCAGGACCGTGATTTCACCCAGCGTGTCGATCCCGCGGAAGTCGACGAGAATCACGTTGACGATGTTTCGGCCGTGGGCTGCGGAAAGGGCGTGTTCGGCATAGTACCACGAGATGCTCTCGGCCACCTGCACCTGATTCGCGATCAGGACCAGCGTCGTCATCAGCCCGCCGACGGCGACGGCGATCGCCCCGTCACGGATCAGCGTTCGGCGGCTCGAGTAGCGCGCAAAGTCCGGCAGGTGATGAAATGCCAGCACGAACAGGATCACGGTCAACGTTTCGACCACCAACTGGGTCATCGCCAGGTCCGGCGCGCCGAACAGCACGAACAGCAGCGCTACGCCGTAACCTACCGCTCCCATCGCGGCGATCGCCCCCAGCCGCGACCGCGACCGCACCGCCGCGGCCAACGCCGCCAAAGTCGTCCCGGCAATCAATGCTTCATGAAGCTGGACTTCGTTCCACCAGCCGGTCGGCATGAGGGGGCTATCGCCGCCTGTCAGATAGGTTGTGGCGGCGAGACCGGCCGCGACCGCCACGCTGATCACCAGGTAGCGGCGCAAATAGCCGCTCTGCAGAAACCGCGTTTGACCAGAGGCCACGATGTCGAGTGCCGCCAGCCCGCCGTCGTACCAGCGGGCAGGGCCCCAGGCGGCGAGGGCATCGATCGGCCGCGCCATCCGGCCCAGCGGAGCGCGGGCGAAGTAGCAGCAGGTCCCCGCGGCCAGAATCGCAAGGCTGATTCCAAACACCAGCGTGAAGCCATGCCACGGATGCAGCTCGACCGCCACCGATTTTCCGAGGACCGCGCCCGCCGCAGGCGCCAGAACGGCCTCTGCCACGAGCCAGGGCGCCAGTCCCAGCGCCACGCCGGCGGCCGAGAGCAGCGCCGGCCCCAGCAGCAATCCGCCCGGCGGCTCGTGGGGGGCGCGCGGCGTCGGCACGCGACTCCCCGCGAAAGGTTTGATCCCGGCCCGAATCGCCACCGCGACCGTCAGCGTCGCCGCGAACGCCAGCGCCACGAGCGACGGCACGGCATGAGCCGGCGCGTGGTGCGCCGCGTCGAGCAACTGCTCCTTTCCCAGGAAACCGAACAACGGCGGAAAGCCGGCCATCGACAACGCCGCCAAGATCGAGACGGCCGCGGTGATCGGCATCGCCGGCGCGAGGCCGCCCAGTTTCTCCGCGTCGCGCTCTCCGCTCTCGTGGTCGATGATCCCCGCCGCCAGGAACAGCGTCGCCTTGAACAGAGCGTGCGCAAGGAGGTAGACGATGGCGGCGATCACCGCGGCCTCCGTCGCCACGCCCAGCAGCATCACCAGGATCCCCAGGCTGCTGACGGTCGAGTAGGCGAGGACCCGCTTGAGGTACGTTTCACGGAACGCCAGCCAGGCGCCGACGACGGCCGTCGCGGCCCCGAAGCCGGTCACCAGCGGATACCAGCCGTCGATTTCGCGCAGCGCGGGACTCAGCCGCGCCAGCAGGTATACCCCCGCCTTCACCATCGTCGACGAGTGCAGATAGGCGCTGACGGGGGTCGGCGCTTCCATCGCATTCGGCAGCCAGACGTGGAATGGAAACTGCGCCGACTTGGTGAACGCGCCGAGCAGAATCAGCGCGAGGATCGGCAGCGCCAGGGGATGTCCCGCGAGGTCGAAATTTCCACCCGAGATCACCGACAGTTCGTAGCTGCCGGCGACGTGCCCCAGCAGGAGCAGGCCGGCGAGCAGCGCGAGCCCGCCCCCCCCGGTCACCAGCAGCGCCTGCAGCGCCGCCGCGCGGGCCGCCGGCCGCTCGTGATCGAACCCGATCAGAAAGTACGACGCGAGGCTCGTCAGTTCCCAGAACACGAACAACACGAGGACGTTGTCTGCCAGAACGACCCCCAGCATCGACGCCATGAACGCCAGCAACGAGACGTGGAACCGCGGCAGGTCGGGGTGCCCGCGAAGATAGCTCGCGGAATAGATCAGCACCAGCGCCCCGATCCCGCAGATCAGCAGGCAGAACAGCAACCCGAGGCCGTCGGCGAAGAACGAGAGCCGGAGATCGAGCCCCGGCATCCACGCGACCCCTTCGGAAATCGCGGCCCCCGACGCGCGCATGGCGGCGAGCTGCACGGCGAACCAACCCGTCAATGCGATCGGCAACAGCGCCAGAATCACGCCGTGAGCGCGTCCGGTCGCCCGCACGATCCACGGGCTGAGTCCCGCCAGGACGAACCCGGAGAGGACAGCCAGGAACAGTCCCGCATCCATCCCGCTATGCCGCCTTTCGTTCGCTCATCGCTCGTCGGCCGAAAACGGGGAATACAGGCGTGTTCCATAACGCCATGCCCACAGCAGCTTATGGATCTCGATCGCCACGAACACCGTCAACGCCAGGCCGAGCAGCGTCGCGAATCGCATCTCATCGACCGGCGCCGTCCCGAGGACGTCGCGGCCCAGCGGAACATACATCGCCGCGATATGAACGAGGAAGGCGGTCAGCACCCCGATCAGCAAAATCGGTCGCCGGAACGGCGACATCACGAGCGCCGACTTCGTCTCCGAGCGGCAGTTCCCGACGTGCACGTTCTCGAACAGGACCATCAGCAACAGCAGGCTGTTGCGGGCCGAGGCGAGCTGCGCCTCGTCGTGGTTTTCCGGCAGCAGCCACATGAAAGCCGCGAACCCGACGACCCCCATGACCGCCGCCGAGATCAACGTCCGCTCGATCATCAAGCGGTTGAAGATCGGTTCGTGCGGCGGTCGCGGCGGACGGCGCAGCGTGTCTCCTTCCCCCGGCTCGAAGGCCAGCGCCTTGTCCTGGATCCCGTTCGTCACCAGGTTCAGCCAAAGAAGCTGCACGGGCAACAGCGGCAAGGGCATCCCCGCGATCACCGCCAGCGTGACCACGACGATCTCCGCGGCGCCGGTCGAGACCAGGAGGAAAATCACTTTGCGGATATTGTCGTAGGCGATCCGCCCTTCCTCGATGCCGGCGACGATCGTGCTGAAGTCGTCGTCGCTGATGACCATCTCCGCCGCCTCGCGGGCCACGTCGGTCCCCGCCTTTCCCATCGCGATCCCGATGTTCGCGGTGCGGAGGGCGGGCGCGTCGTTCACGCCGTCCCCGGTGACGGCCACGAACTCTCCCGCCTCGCGCGCCGCCGAGACGATCTGAAGCTTCTGGTTGGGGGACACGCGGGCGAAGACCCGCTTTCTGGAGACCGCGTCCCGCAATTCCGAAGGCGACAAGCTCTCCAACTCGGTTCCCGAGACCACATCCGATTCGTCGGTCGCCAGACCCAGTTCCCGTGCGATCGCCAGCGCCGTCACCCGGTGGTCTCCCGTGACCATCGCCACGTCCACGCCCGCTGCGTGGCAGACTCGCACCGCCTCGCGGACGCCCGGCCGCAACGGGTCGATCATGCCCACGAAGCCCAACAGCCTCAATCCCGACGGCTCCGCGGGGGTCGAACCGGGAGCAACGTCGGCATCCGCGGGACCGGCGGCGAGCGCCAGCACGCGGAAGCCCTCGGCGGCCATCGCTTCCGCCACCCGCAGTCGGGCGGCGGAGTTCTCCTCGGCGCACATCGCCAGCAACCGCTCGGGCGCCCCCTTGACGAACGCCGTCACGCGGCCGTCCACCTCGTTGAAGGACGCCGCGTACTGCCGCTCCGGCTCGAACGGGATCTGGTTGACCGGCGAATCCGACTCGACGACCTGCTCGGGGATCCATCCCGCCTTGCGCGCCATGCTGAGGAATGCGATATCGACCGCGTCGCCCCGCCACACCCATTCGCCGTCGCGATGATGCAAGTCGGCCTCATTGCACAAGACGGCGGCGCGGACCAGGTCGCGGAGGGCCGACCGGTCGTCCGGGCCGATCGGTCGTCCGTCGCGAAAGACGTCTCCCGCGGGGGCGAACCCCTCTCCCGTGACCTCGTACGAGGCGCCGTCGGCCAACTCGATTCGCCGCACCGTGAGCGCGTTGACCGTGAGCGTGCCGGTCTTGTCGGTGGCGATCAGCGTGCAGCTTCCCAGGCCTTCCACCGCAGTCAACTTGCGAATGATCACCCCTCGCCGCGACATGCGAAAGGTGGCGATCGACAGCGCCACGGTCATCGACACCGGCAGCCCTTCCGGAATCGCCGAGACCGCCAGGGCCACGGCGAACAGGAACATCTCGAACGCCCCGCGGTGATGGACGGCCACGCCGATGGTCCCCACCGCGATCGACGCGATCAGCACCGCGACCGCGATCGCTTTGGTGAAGCGCTCCATGCGGATCACCAGCGGCGGCTTGCCCGCCTCCGTGCCGACCACGTCGAGCGCCAATTCCCCCACGTGCGTGCCGCCCCCGGTGGCGACGACGATGCCCCGCCCCCGCCCCCGCGCCACGATCGAACCGGCGAAGGCCATGTTGAGCCGGTCGCCGAGCGGGGCGGACTCCTCCCCCGTCCAGCCGGTGTCCTTCACGACCGTCAGCGACTCGCCCGTGAGCAGCGACTCGTCGACTTCCAGTCCCTGGGCCATCGTCAGCCGCAGGTCGGCGGGAACGCGGTTGCCCGATTCCAGCCACACGAGGTCCCCCGGGACGACCTGCTCCGCGTCGGTCTCGATCACTTCGCCGTCGCGCTGCACCGAGGCGCGGATTTGCAGCAGCTTCTGCAAGGCGGAAGCGCTTTGCTCCGCCCGCCACTCCTGGTATCCGCCGATCAACCCGTTCAGGGCGATCACCGCGATGATGAACCCGGCATCGGTCGCCTTCCCGATCGCCAGCGAGACGATCGCCGCGATCGCCAGAATGTAGATCAGCGGGTTCTGGAATTGGCGGAGCAAAATTCTCCACCAGGCGGGGGGCGGCTTGTGCGGCAACCGGTTCGGCCCGAACTCCCGCAGCCTCGCCTCGGCTTCCTTGTTCGTCAGGCCCGTTTCGCCGGTTCGCAGATCCTCGCACACGCGCTGGACGGACCGGGCATGCCACGATCGGGCTGCGGGCGCGGAATCGGACATCGGACCTCCGGTCGTGGACTTCGGCGGGCATCGCGTTCGCCGACGATGTCGTCGTCGTTGACTGGCGACGCGCAAGCGAACGACCGAAGTTTAGGGACCGGACGCCGCGGCATCAAACCAATGCGACGAAGTGGCCCGTTCCGAAACGAACCACCAAGGACCACTAAGAAACGGCCCGCCGCCGGCTCGATGCGGCGTACTCTCCCTTGGGATCGCCGAGTGAGGTCCGGCGCGCCGCGGCGAGGCGGAGCGCCGCCACCAGCTCTCCGCGATCGGCCGTCTTGCTGACGAACGCGGCGGCGCCCGCTTCGAGCATCCGTTCGAGGGCGGCGGCCTCGTGCATCGAAAAGCAGATGACCTGCACCTCCGGCGCCAGCGCCTTGATCCGCCGGGTCGCATCGGCGCCGTTCATCCGCGGCATCTGGTAGTCCATCAGCACGACGTCGGGAGCGCAGCGCCCCAGCATCTCGACGGCCGCTTGCCCGTCGTCGGCCTCGCCCACGATCTCGATGTCCTCCTCCACGGCGAGCATGCGCGACAGCGCGTGTCGAACCAGGGAGTGATCGTCGGCGATGAGAAGGCGCATCGACCCTGTTCACGAACGGAATGGCGAACCGTCTCCGGGTTTCGCATACATTAGGGAAGGGCCCGGCGGGCGGTCCATCGGGAAAGTCCCGTATCGCACTGAGGGGAAAACGCCACCGCGCCGCGCGCGCCGAACGCGTACACGGAGTAACTGGCCCAACGATCGCGAATCGCACCTCATCGATCTCTGCGCCCGGCAGGCGGTGGATTTCATCGAGCGCGCGCGGTTGTACTCCGAGCTGCGCGAGGCGGACCATCCCGCACGCCTTCCGCGAAATTGCATGGCCGGTCGTGGCGGCTTACGATGAATCCCCTTCGGTCGCCGTGCTGATGAATACCGCCAGGATCCACCGATGCCCGAGCGTGCGCGCCGCACATTCCGCTCCATCTTTCACGCCGCACTCATTCTGCTGCTCGCGTGGACGGACGCCGCCATTGCCGCCGACTGGCGGTTCGAGGTCCGCTTTCCAAAGGAAGTTCGCGCCGAGTCTTACTCCGGCCGCGTCTATCTCTTCTTCACGAACAGCAGCCGCCAGGAACCCCGGCTGGGGCCGAACTGGTTCCGCCCCGAGCAATTCATCGCACGCGACGTGGAAGACTGGAAGCCGGGCGAACCTCTCCTCTTGGATGCCGCCCGTCCGGAGGACCTGCTGGCCTTTCCCGAGCCGCTCGCACGGATGGACCTCGCCGGGCGCCGCGCGCAGGCCGTGGTGCGGTTCGAACCGTATGAGCGGCGGGTCGGAACGGGGCCGGGCAACGGCTACAGTGCCGTCCGCACGCTCGCCGCGCCGCCGAACGACGGCGCCGCGATCCCCTTCACGGTCGATGCGATCGCCGCCGAGCCGGTGTTCCGCGAGACGCGGTGGTCGAAGCTGCTCGAAGTCGAATCGAAGCTGTTGAGCGGCTTTCATTCCCGGCCGGTCAAGCTCCGCGCGGCGGTCGTGCTGCCCGCGAGCTACTACGATCGCCCGGCCCGCCGCTATCCGACGATTTTCGAAGTCCCAGGCTTCGGCGGAACGCACTTCGCGGCGATCACCGACCGGCCCGTCGCCGAGCGGAACGCGCAGGGGGTCGAGTTCCTCCGGGTGACGCTCGATCCGAGCTGTCCCCGCGGGCACCACGCGTTCGCCGACTCGGAGAACAACGGCCCGGTCGGCCGGGCGCTCGTGGAAGAACTGCTCCCCGCCTTCGACGCGCGGTTCCGCAGCATCGCCGCGCCGACCGCTCGGTGTCTCACTGGCCATTCGTCCGGAGGTTGGAGCAGCCTGTGGATCCAGATTGCGCACCCCGATACGTTCGGCGGCGTATGGAGCACCTCGCCCGACCCCGTCGATTTCCGCGACTTTCAGCGGATCGATCTCTATGCGCCGAACGCGAACATGTACGTCGATCCGGCTGGAAACCCGCGCCCGCTGGCGCGCGTCGGCGGCCGCGTCGTGCTGTGGTATCGCGACTTCGATCAGATGGAACGCGTGCTCGGCCACGGCGGGCAGCTTCACAGTTTCGAGGCGGTGTTCAGTCCGCGCGGCGCGGACGGGCGGCCCATCCCCCTCTGGAGCCGAGAAACCGGCGCCGTCGATCCCGCCGTCGCCCGCGCCTGGCGGAAGTACGACATCCGCCTCGTCGTCGAGGAGCACTGGAAGACGCTCGGCCCGCAGCTCGCGGGCAAGCTGCACGTCATCACCGGCGGCGAAGACACGTTCTATCTCGAAGGGGCCGTCCGGCTGTTGAAGAAGTCGCTCGCCGACCTCGGGAGCGACGCCGTGATCGAGATCGTCCCCGGCAAGGACCACTCGGACGTCCTGTCGCGCGAGCTGCTCGAGCGGATGCGGGCGGAGATGACGGCGGCGTTCCTGCGGAATCATGCCGGGTGGGAGTGAGGCGTTTGTCAGTTGTCAGTTGTCAGTGTGTAGTGGAGACTTCGGTACTGGGAACTGGGTACTCAGTACCGAGCGCTGCCAGGTCGCGTCGAATGCTCCGACTCTCTGCTTCCCAATCCTCCATCCTCCATCCTTCATCCCCCGGAGCAACTTCATGCCCCGCCTCCTTGCCATTGCTGCCGCGATGCTCGCCGGCGCAGTCTCCGCCGCCGCCGCCGCCGTTCCCGTGCGCGAACCGGCCGGCGATCCCGCGATCGTGCCGGCGGGGGCGCAGCTCGAGCTGTTGTGGAGCGAGGGGCGCTTCACGGAGGGACCGGCCGCGGCGCCCGACGGCACGATCTTCTTCAGCGACATCGCCTTTCCGGTGCGCGAGGGAACGGGGCGGATCATGAAGTTCGACCCGGCCGCCGGCAAGCTCGCCGTGTTCTGCGCCGACAGCCGGCAGAGCAACGGTCTCATGTTCGCCCCCGACGGTCGGCTGCTCGCCGTCTGCGGCGCGCTCGGCGGCGCTCGCGCCCTGTGCGAAGTCACTCCGCGGGGAGAGGTCAAGGCGCTCATCGATCGCTTCGAGGGGAAGCGGCTCAACTCGCCCAACGACCTCGTCGTCGACGCCAAGGGCCGCGTCTATTTCACCGACCCCCGCTACGGCGGCGACGAGCCGCTCGAACTCGATCACATGAGCCTCTACCGCTACGATCCCGACGGCAAGCTCCGCCGCGTCGGCGACGTGACGAAGCCCAACGGCGTGGTCCTCTCCCCCGACGGCAAGACCCTCTACGTCGCCGACACGAACGCCGCCGCGGACGGCTCGGGACAGCGGGCCACGATCGACGCCTATACGGTCGACGCCGCCGGCGACCTGCGCGACAAGCGGATGTTCGCCGACTTCGGCCGCGAGCGCGGCACCGACGGGATGACGGTCGACGTGAAGGGGAACGTCTATGCCGCCTGTCGCCCAGGTGCGAAGTCCGGGGTCGCGGTGTTCGACCCGTCCGGGAAGGAAATCGCCTTCATCCCCACGCCGGAAGTCGCCACGAACTGCGTCCTCGGCCGCGGCGACGACGCGACGACGCTCTACGTCACCGCCGGAAAAAGCCTGTACCGCATCCGGCTGACTCGATAGCCGGCGGTCGGCGACCGCCGGGGCGGGGCCCGCCGGTGGGAAGTTTCCCGCCGGCTATCGCGCGGCCGCTTGCGCCTGGCGGAACGCTTCCCGCAGGCGTTCGAGCGTCCCGGCGTGCGCCGCGTCGCCGGCGAGATCCCGCTCTTCGTGCGGGTCGCGGCGGAGGTCGAACAGCTCCTCGTGGTCGAAGTCCGGCCAGCGGATGTACTTCCAGTCCTTCCGCACGAGCGCTTGCGAGGCGGGAATGAAATCGACGTCGCGGATCGTGGCATGCTCGTAGAAGAACTCCTCCCGCCACGCTGGCGGTTTCGCGTCCGCTTGCGGTTTCGCGTCCAGATACAGCGGCGCGAAATCCCGCCCTTGCATCGTCGTCGGCGCCGCGATCCCGGCGAAGGAGAGGATCGTCGGCGCGAGATCGACGCTCAGCACGAACTCGTCGTTCGTCTTCCCGCGCCGCGCCTCAGGCAGCCGCGGGTCGCGGACGATCAACGGCACGCGGATCGACTCTTCATAAGGATACCACTTGTCCGCCAGCCCGTGCTCGCCGTGGAAGTAGCCGTTGTCCGTCGTGAAGATCACCAGCGTCTCGTCGAGGATCTCCTGCGAGCGCAATTCCTCGACGAGCCGGCCGCACGTCGCGTCGACCTCGGTCGCCAGCCGGTAGTAGTTCTTCATATAGGACTGGTACTTCTCCGGCGTATCGAACCGCCACCGCCAGCGGTTGCGGCCTTCGTTCTTCTCGTTGGCGAGGAACGGCGGCAAGCGGCGGAAGTGCTCCTCGGTGGCCGTCTTCGGCACGGGGACCGTCGCGTCGCGGTATAGGGCTGCGCTCTCCGGCTGCGGGAGAAACTGCTTCGGGTTCGAATCCTCCGCGTGCGTGGCGAAGAACGCGACCGTGAGGCAGAACGGCTTGTCCTTCGGGCGCGTGCGGAGGAACTCCAGCGCGTCCTCCTCGTTCTTCCGCGTGACGTGGATCGTCGAACCGTCGGATTGTTTCATGAAGTGCCGGCCCCCGTAGGCGCGGGCGAAGTCGAACCGCTCGGCGGGGAACCGCCCGTTGTGCCACTTCCCGACGTGCCCCGCCCAGTAGCCGTTCGCCCGCAACAGGCCCGGATACGTCTCCTCCCACGGCGTGCGGAACATCCCGAAGGACGTGCAGCCGTGCCGCGACATCCACTGCCCCGTGAGGAGCGTCGCCCGGCTCACGCCGCAGATCGAGGTGGTGACGCAGGCCCGCGTGAAGCGGAACCCGTCGCGGGCGAGCCGGTCGAGGTTCGGCGTCTGCACGACCGGATGGCCGGCGCAGCCGAGCGTGTCGTGCCGCCAGTCGTCGGCGTAGAGGATGAGGACGTTCGGCCGCTCGGACGCCTCGGCGGAAATCGACGCGGACGAAACGGCAACCAACGCGGCCAGCGCCAGCGGTGCTTTCATGGCTCTCGATTCCCTACTTGGAATCCTGCGGTTGCAGTCGATAGGCCGCGTTCTTCTCCGTCGGCAGCGATGCGTCGACGGCCTCGAACCAGTCGAGCAAGTCGTCGAGCAACTCGTCGCGGCGGGCGGTGTTGTCGCGGGCGAGGTCCTTCCGTTCGCCGATGTCCTCCGCGATGTTGTAAAGTTCGACCGCGCGATTGCTGTCGATCTTCTCGCGGCCGCCGTCGAGCTGCCATTCCTCGTGGTACAGGTGCAGCTTCCAGTCCCCCTTGCGGATCACGCTGACCGGCCGGGTGCGGAATACCGGATCGCGGCCGCGCGGGACCGGCGTGTCGAGGTAACCGGGGAAGTGCCAGAAGATCGCCTCGCGCTGCAATGCTCCCCCGCCCTTGAGCAGCGGCAGAAGGTTCTCGCCATCGAGGGGATGGTTAGCGGGCGCAGCCGCGCTCGCCGCCGCGAGGAAGGTCGGATAGAGATCCTGATTGATGACCGGCACGTCGCACGTGGTCCCCGGCTCGACGACGCCCGGCCAGCGGACGATGAACGGCTCGCGGATCCCCCCTTCGTAGTAGCAGCCCTTCGCCCCGCGGAGCGGCTCCTGCGACGATTGCGGCGTGCCGCCGTTGTCCGAAGTGAACACGACCAGCGTGTTCTTCTCGAGATCGAGGTCCGCGAGCTTCTTCAGCAGGATGCGAACCCCCTCGTCGAGATCGTAGGTGCATGCCGCATACAGCGCGTCGTCGTGCTGGCGGCCCGACTGCTTCGCCTTGAACCGCGCCAGCGATTCCGGCCGCGCCTGCAGCGGAGAATGAATGGCGTTGTGCGATACGTAGGCGAGGAAGGGGCCGTCCTTGTTCGTCTCGATGAACTCGCACGCCGCCTGGGTGATCGTGAAGATCCCCTTGGGATCGGCGGGGCCTTTGCCGCGCGAACCCATCGCGAAGTCGAACCCCTGGTTCCGCGGGCCGGTCGGGCCGGCATCCGCGCCGAGGTGCCACTTGCCGAAGCAGCCAGTGGCATAGCCGGCCGCCTTCAGCGCCTCGGCCAGCGTGACGTTGCGGGGCAGAAATTCCCCGTTGGGAATCGGCACCAGCCGCATTCGATCGACCGGCCCGCGGCGCGTGCCGCCGACCGCGTACACGCCGTGCCGCGGCGTGTACTGGCCGGAGAGCAGGCACGCGCGGCTCGGAACGCAGTTCGCCCCGCCCGCGTAGGCGCTCGTGAACACCATGCCATCCTTCGCCAGGCGGTCGATGTGCGGCGTCTCGTAGAAGTCGGACCCGGTGTAGCCGGTGTCCTTCCAGCCCAGATCGTCGGCGAAGACGAGCACGATGTTGGGTTGCTTCACCGCACGCTCCGTAGCGGCGGCCGCCGGAACGCATGACGTAACCAGGACGAGGAACACCGTCAGCGCGAGCGTCGATGGCTTCATCTTCTTTTCCCATTCGAACGTCCGGAAGCGCACCCCATCACCGCAGCGCGACGGCATCGCGCTCCATCTCGACGCGGGCGACGCGATATCCGGCGCTCTCGACGTCCGCGATCGCGGAAGAGATCGCGTCCTGAAGCGACCGCGCCGACCGCTGGAACAGCAACTCCATCCCCTCGACGTGCCCCCGAATCGAGGCGTCGAAGCACCCCGCGTCGCCGAGCGCGTCGGTGGCGTCGAGAATGACGACTTCCGTCATCGCCGGAGCCGGAACGACCAGAGAAAAACGGTAGTCGGTCATTTCATCACCGATCCTCATCGCCGGGGCAGCGGTCCACGGTCCGACGAATGTCTCGCGCGTGCGCTTCCGAGTTCCTGGGGGTCGAATAGATCGACATCCAGCACTCGCGATGCCCGCAGGGGCAATGGATCACGCCCCACGCATGTGCGCGCGGGCCGGCCCTTTTGACTGTCCAGCCCGCCTGTTGTGCGTACCGAAGCGCCTCCCGGATGTGCTTGTTTGGGTGAGCAACCACGGACGCCCTCTTGCTCCGCGTTCATCGTCATCGTAGCATCATCGGACGGAGGCTCGAAAGCTCAATCGCCGCGTCGGACGACCGTGTCCCCGTTTTTTTGCCAGCCGCTTTCCGCGTTGAATCTCCCGGCCAGCGCATCGTGGTATCTCCGGTGAACCGCCATGCAACGCATCGAACGCTACTTCGTGCTGGGCGCATTGCTTTACATGGCGATCTATGTGCCGATCTCGCTGTACATCGTCGGGAGCGGACTGATCGGAGATCGGTTCCTGCTGATCATGCCCTTTCATCTGCTAGGCATGCTCCTGAACTTCGTCGCGCTCGCGCTGACCATCCGCGATCTGTACCTCCGGAGCTTTCCCGGCGAGAACGACAAGCTCACTTGGCTCTTGTTGATCCTTCTCACCGGAGGGATCGGCTGGCTCGTCTATATGTTCAAGCACGCGCTCAAGCGGCGCCCAACGAGGATCTCCTCGGCGGACCGCTGACGGCTGCACGGCTCGCGCGGAGGGACGATGAATGCGAAGGAATCGCGACTCAGGAGGCGGAGCAAATGATGCCTCGCCACTTCGTGCGCACGCTGTCCCAGTGCCAGATGGACGGCCCCCGCTCACGCGGATAGCTTCCTCGCGCGGGAAGACGTGTCACCCCGCCGCGTGCTTCGCCAGCAAATCTTCCAGCAGCCTCTTGATCTCCGCCGCATCGACTTTCGGTTCGGCCGGTTGCGGCTGGCGGCTGTTTCCCATCCGGAAGCCGCGGGATTCGACCGCGGCGCGGATGCCGGCGGGGAACTCCGGCGTGCCGAGCATCGTGTCGAACAGCGGAATCAAATCCCGCTGCACTTCGCCCGCTTCGTCGAGCCGCCCCGCTTTCGTCAGATCGAAGATCTTCCGCGTGACCTCCGGGGCCGCGCCGGAGGATCCCAACGTGGCCCCGTCGCAGCCGATCATCAGCATCGGCCACAACGCCGCGTCCCAGCCGGTGAAGAACGCGAACTCGGGGCGGTTGGGGCGCACGGCACGGATCATCCGCAGCATGTGCGAGATGTCGCCGCTCGAGTCCTTGATCCCCACGATCCGCGCGTGCCTCTCGCTGAGACGCTGCACCGTCGGCACGTCGATCGGCGAGGCGAACATCGGGATGTTGTACAGCGTGACGTCCAGCGGGGCGTGCTTCCCGATCTCGTCGAAGTAGGCGAACACGCCGCCGGGGCTGAGCCGGAAATAGAACGGCGAGACGACCGCCACCGCCCGCACGCCCAGTTCCGCGTACCGCTCGCAGGCGCGGAGCGTCTCGCGGACGTTCGCCTCGGCGGCCCCGGCGAGGATCGGCACGCGGCCGCGCACCTCGTCGGCGATGATCTCGATCGTCCGCACCCGCTCCTCGGGGGTGAACCGCGTGAACTCGCCGGTCGAGCCGTTCGGGTACAGCCCGTGCACCCCGCGCTCGATGAGCCAGCTCACGTACCGCCGCAACTCCGCCTCGTGAATCTCGCCGCGCTCGTCGAGCGGGACGATGTTCGGCGTGAAGATCCCGGCGAGCGGGGCGTTGGAATTCATGGCATCTCCGGACGTGTTCCGCGAAAATCGAGTCCTCATCAGCCTGGTTCGACGAAGGGCTCCCGCCGGCGGGCGGAACCTGCTACGCCGGTCAGCCCTGCTCGACGTCGGTCTCCAGCTCGACGTTCCAGTACGCCTCGCTGAGGAACTTGGACCAGCTCTCGATCCGCACGCCCCGCGTCGCGTACAGCGGCCGCCACTTAGGGCGCTGCGGCGGGTGGCGGAGCGGCATGTGCGCCTGGTCCGGCGTGCGGTCCGCTTTGCGGGCGTTGCACTCCACGCAGGCCAGCACGCAGTTCTGCCAGTTCGTCAAGCCCCCCTGCGAGCGCGGCCGCACGTGGTCGATCGTCAGCTCTTCGCTGCCCGGCTGCCGGCCGCAGAACTGGCACGTGTAGCGGTCCCGCTTGAACACGTTCCGGCGGCTGAAGGTCACCGTATTCGTCGGCACGCGATCGTAGGTGGTGAGCGTGACGACTTCGGGCACGCGGAGCCGCAGCCGGGCCGTGCGGATGAACGGCTCGTCGTCCTTCGGGATGAGCCGCGCCCAGTCGGCCCAGGAGTACTGGCGGTAGTCGTCGGGATCGACGACGTGGGCGGTGTCGTTCCAGACCTTGACCAGCGCGCGGGCCACGGAGGCCACGCCCACCGCCTGCCAGTTCCGGTTGAGAACCAGCGTCGGTCGCTCGAGGACGGCAGCCGTCATACGAAATCTCCGGGTTCGTGTCGCGAAACCGCCGCGGCCGACACGCTCACCCGGCGCCGGGTACGGGCGCACCATTCCGCAGGTCATACCGATTATATGCAGGGACCGGGCAAAGTCACGCCGGAACGGAGACCTTGGCGCATGGGAAGGTTCGCCTTCACCGATTTTTCGCGGGCGGTCGAAGCGACTCGGGCGCTTCAAGGGCCCGGGTCGCTGACGAGACCCGTTCTTGACGTTCGCCGAATCGGCCTGCTACCGTGAGGGGGACGACGCGCCGCCGGCCGGCATTGGCCGGCGGGCTGCGATCGCGGGCGCTGCCATCGACCGGAGGATCCCCACTGCATGGCCCTGGTGACGCTGCAAGTGCTCGAAGGTCTGGAGCGCGGCCGGGTCTATGCCGACCTGCCGCCCCCGGTGACGATCGGCCGCGAAGAGGACAACGCGATCCGTCTCAACGACGAGCGCGTCAGCCGCTTTCACGCCAAGATCCAGGAGGACGGCGGGCGGATGATCCTCACCGACCTCGAAAGCACCAACGGCACGCGGATCAACGGGCACCCCGTGCAGATGCACGTGCTGCGGCCGGGAGACCGGCTCACGATCGGCCGCTCGGTGCTGCTCTACGGCAGCCGGCGGGAGATCGCGTCCCGGGCGGCGCTTCTCGGCGGGGACGCGGAGGGGGAAGGGCGGTCGGCCGGCCAGACCCTCTCGGAGTTCGCCGTGCCGGCGGGCGTGGCGCAAACGCCTCCTCGGTCCTATGTTCCGCTGCTTGCGGACGAAGTGCTCGACCTGTTCCCGGACGGCCCCCCCGAGCTGCCCCACGCTCTGCGGGCGCTCCAGCGGGCGCAGCTCGCCGACCTGCTGGCGTTCGTCCACGAGCGGCTCGGCGTGCTGCTGGCGACATCGCTCGCGGATCCCCCGCCGGCGGAATCGGACGACGTGCCGGCGGTCCGCATCGACTGGACCGCGTGGCAGAAGCTGCACGCGTTGCAGATGGATCTCGCGGTCTATCTTCGCCACCTGGCCGATCCCGACCGTTGACGCCTTTGCGCGTCATGCCCGCGAAGGCGGGCATCCAGCAGATGCGCGGAGCGTGAAGGCACTGGATTCCCGCCCCCGCCTTCGCTGGGGGCAGGCAATTCGCGGGAATGACGGCATCGCCACTCACGAAACAGCGCAACATCAAAACGCGCCAGTGACGGAGAACAGCCGAACGGCCGACGATCTTGCGCACCAGGCCGTCCGGCGAGCTTCTCCCTCCCTGGCTTGCGCTGCGGGCTGGCATCACCGGACCGGTCGTAACGACGACGCCGCGAATGCCGCCGCTTCCGATGTCTCGCGCCGCATTCCGCGGCGGGCTTTCCGAAAAACGGACGGCCGGCGGGCGTCCGTCGCTCCGTGTCCTATATTGAGGATGGCGGTCCATTCCGGCCCGCCGAACCCCGCCGGGCCCGCGCTTCCCGTCCGCGCCCCCGAACACATCCGACATTTCGCGGTGTCCGAATATGATCGATCCCCAGCGCATCTGGTCTTCGTCGCATCTGCCGAGCCTGCCCACCGTCGCCGTGCGGCTGCTCGAGATCTCGAAGCAGCCGGACCTCGAAATCCGGGACGTGGTCGAGGCGATCCGGACCGATCCGGCGATCTCGGCGAAAATCCTCAAGGCGACGAACTCGTCGTACTTCGGGCTGGCCTCGCAGGTGACTTCGATCGAGCGGGCGGTCCCCTTGCTGGGGACGACGATGGTCACGTCGCTCGCGCTCAGCTTTTCGGTCGTGCAGAACGCGGTGACGGGCGGTCCCGTGGCGGCCCACTACCGCGACTATTGGGCGCAATCAGTCGTGCAGGCGACCGTGGCCGAGCTGCTGTGCAAGCAGAAGAATTCCGGAGTGCCTTGCGAGTATTTCCTGGCGGGCCTGCTGCTCGACCTGGGCCGTCTGGCCATGCTCAAGACGGTCCCCAGGGACGCGGCCGCCGTGTTGGAGGCCGCCGCCGCCGCCGGACGGCCCGCGCATGAGTTGGAACTCGAGCAACTCGGCGTCGACCACATGCAGATCGGCGTGAAGCTGATGGAGACGTGGAACCTGCCGGCGGCGATCTCGAACTCGGTCCGCCTGCACCATGCTCCGCTCGACGAACTGCGGAACCTCGGCGCGGGGGCCGATGTCGCGCTCGTCCACGCGACGGCGGTCGCCGCCGACGTCGGCGAGTATTTTTGCGGCAAGTCGAAGGGGCCAGCCCTGACGCGGCTCCGCGAGGCGGCGAACGGCCTGTTCGGAATGGACCATGCGGAACTCATGCGGTTTCTCGAGCAGGTGAAGGCCCGCGTCGACGAAGGGGCCGACCTGTTCTCGATCGACCTCGACCTCGTGGGAGACCCCGCCGACCTGATGGCGACGGCCAACGAACAGCTCGCTCAACTCGCGATGCGCGAGCACGCGGCCAGCGCCCAGGCGCGGGCCCGCCAGGAGGCGGCCGAGCGCGAGAAGGCCGTCCTCGAAGACAAGGCCCGCGTGCTCGAACGACAGGCCTGTCGCGACTCGCTCACGCAGCTCTACAACCGCCAGTTCTTCAATGAGTCGCTCGACAAGGAGCTCGGCCGCTGCGCGCGGAACGCCGCGCCGGTCGGCATGATCTTCCTCGATATCGATCGGTTCAAGCAGCTCAACGACACGCACGGGCATCCTTTCGGCGACCAGGTGCTGGTCCGCGTGGCCGAGGCGCTCGGGACCGCGCTGCGGAAGTCGGACATTCTCGCCCGTTACGGCGGCGAAGAGTTCGTCGTGCTCGTCGTCGAGCCGACCGAGAAGGGGCTGGAGAAGGTGGCCGAGCGGCTCCGCGCCCAGGTGGAAGCCGAGACGTTCGAGGACGGCGGGAGGCGCGTGCCGGTCACGATCAGCGTCGGCGCCGCGATCGCCGTCCCCCGCCGCCGCGACGAGGGGCTCGCCGAGCGGCTCATCGCCGCCGCCGACGAGGCGATGTACGCCTCGAAGCGCAACGGCCGCAACCAGGTCAACTCGCATTCGCTGCTGAACGACAGCGAGCGGCGGTTGTTGCAGCTCACGAACTCCCTCAAGTTCAGCCGTTGGCTCGTCAACCGCCGCGTGTTCGACGTCCCGACGCTGTCGAAGGCGCTGCACGCGACCGAGACGCGGCGGATGTGCGTGGGCGAGCTGGCCCAGCGGCAGCAAATGCTCTCGATGGCGCAGGTGGACGACGTCCTCGCCGAGCAGGCCCGCAGCGGCGCTCGCTTCGGAGAGGCGGGGATCGCGCTGGGGCTGTTGTGCGAGGAGCGGCTGGCGCGGCTGCTCGCGGTGCAGCAGGAAGACCCGACGTCGCTCGGTCGGACGCTGGTCCAGCTCGGGATGCTCGACGAGGGAGAGGCGCACGCCCTGCTCGACGCCTACTCCGCCGAGATCGAGATCCTCACTTCCGCCCCCCAACCGCAGCCCGCGTGACGCGCCTCGACGAAGGACGGATTGCCGATCCGTCATTTCAGGATCGACGAGGCATGATAGCCCGACGCGCGAGCGAGGGAGAACCGCCAGATCGGCTGACCATGGTCCTGCGATGAGGCCGCGAGTGCGATTCTCCCTTGCTTGCGCTGCGGGCTACGACGACCCGTCCATCGAAGATCGCTAAGGCAGTCGGACGGAGTGCCGATCCGCCCGACATGTTCCCTACCGGCGCCGAATTCGCGGAGATTCTCCGATGCAGCTGTCCGTCGCCTCGCGCGAACACCAGGAATGGTCCCGCCGCGTCGTCCTCGCCGGCATCGCCGCCGTCGTCGTGATGTACGCCGGCTGGCAGAACCTGGACGTGCTGAACGCCGCCGCGTCGTCCGCCGCGGCTCATCGCGCCGCACCGGGCGCGGAGGCGGCGGCGCTCCACGGCCACGCCGCTGAGACCACGCCGCCGCCGGCCGCCTGGAGCGTGTTGCCGTTCGCGGCGCTGCTGCTGTGCATCGCGATCCTGCCGCTCCTGCACCGCACCGAGCGGTGGTGGGAAAGCAACCGCAACCGGTTCCACGTCGCGGCGGGACTGGGGACGCTCACGCTGCTGTACTATGCGTTCGGCTATGGACACGGGGTCGTCGATCACACCACGCACGCCGTCTCCGCGCCCGGCTGGGACGCCGCCGTCGCGGTGTTGCGGAACGCGATCCTCGTCGAATACGTGCCGTTCATTTCGCTGCTGTTCAGCCTGTACGTGATCAGCGGCGGGATCGTCGTCGAAGGGCGGCTGGCGGGGACGCCGCGGCTGAATGTCGCCCTGATCGGCATCGGCGGCCTGCTGGCGAGCTTCATCGGCACGACGGGGGCCGCGATGCTTCTCATCCGCCCGCTGCTCAACGCGAACGCGAATCGCCGCTACGTGGCGCACACGGTGGTCTTCTTCATTTTCGTGGCGTGCAACACGGGGGGCTGCCTGTTGCCGATCGGGGATCCCCCGCTGTTCCTGGGCTTTCTCCGCGGCGTGCCCTTCACGTGGACGCTCGAGTTGTGGCCGATGTGGCTGTTCATGAACTTGGCGCTCCTCGCGGTCTATTTCGCGTGGGACACTCTGCGCTTTCGGCGCGAGGACGATCGACTCCCCTCCCTTTCCGGGAGGGGCGGGGGGAGGGTGGGCGGACTGATTCGGCACACGGAGACCCTCCCCCGACCCCTCCCTGAGAGGGAGGGGGGCGGCGCAGGGCCGGCGCGGGTCGCGATTCGCGGCGGGATCAACGTCCTGTGGCTGGCCGGCGTGATCGTTTGCGTGGCGGTCCTCGATCCGTCGCGTCCCGTGCCGGGCACGCACTGGCGCGCCCCGCTGTACTTCCGCGAGACGATGATGCTCGTTCTGGCCGGGCTGTCGCTGTGGAGCACCTCCGCCGACCTCCGCCGCCGCAACGCCTTCAACTACGTGGCGATCGTCGAGGTGGCCGCCCTGTTCGCCGGCATCTTCGTCTGCATGCAGGCGCCGGTGCAGATCCTCAACGCCTGCGGCGCGTCGCTGGGGGTCGATACGCCGACCAAGTTCTTCTGGGGGACCGGCATCCTGTCGAGCTTCCTCGACAACGCCCCGACCTACGTCGTGTTCTTCGAGACCGCCCGCTCGATGGGGGGCGACGGCCCCGCCGTCGCCGGCGTATGGGTCCCGTTCCTCAAGGCGATCGCCCTCGGATCGGTGTTCATGGGGGCGATGACCTACATCGGCAACGGGCCGAACTTCATGGTCAAAGCGATCGCCGAGGCGAACAACGTCCGCATGCCGAGCTTCTTCGGCTACATGGCCTATAGCGTGGCCGTGCTGCTGCCGATGTCGCTCGCGATGAACTGGCTGTTCCTCTGAGGCGAGCGGCCGGGGTGAGCCGGGTCGGGGGTGCCGCTCCAGCGGCTGGATCCGCGTCCTGCGGTCGCTGCCGGCCCACGGAAACTGTCGCCGGCTCGCGGACCGGGTCGCCATCGGCGGGGATGCGCGGACGCATCTTCTTTCGCGATCCGTGGTTGAGACCGCAGCGCGGAATTCGCGCAACCTGCCCCGGTTATATGGAGGGCGCGCTCGACGACGGCGCGCCTCCTTGATCGTCGCCCGGCGCGATTTTCAGGTCCCCGCTGCGCGCCCTGGAAAATCGAGCGTAACCCTTTGGCAATAGAAAGCTTCCAGTCGAATTGGCGTGCGCGCAAAGCGAAGAAATCGCGATTTGATACCACGGCCCCGTCCCTGGCACGAGCTGCCAGCTTGGGCAAACTCGGCAAGCTGGCAGGTTGCCCCACGGAACAAGCGAAGAAATCGCGACTTGATACCCCCTGGCGCCGTGGGGACGGGGCGTCGATCCGTCCTACTCGTGCTCCCATTTCACGACCCACGGGTCGCCGGTCCGTGTTTGCCACGCCTTGAGCTTCTTCTGCAACTCGGCGAGCTTCGCGGCGTGCCGCTCCTCGTAGGCGAGGTTCGTTCCTTCGAATGGGTCCGTTTCGAGGTCGTATAACTCGTGCCGCGGGCGGTGCAGGAAGTCGTACACCGTCTTCTTGCCGTACATCTTGTCGCCGTCGCGAAGGACCGCCTGCCAGGTCCGCGAGGCGTGCAGGTCCGACGCGAACGGATACTCCAGTTCGCTGGCGAGGTTCAGGATGTACTTGTATTTCCCGCTGATGATCACCCGCATGGGATAGTACATCGTGATCTCGTGAAACGTGTGCGAGGCGAAGTGCTCGTCGAAGCCCTTGGGATGCTCCTCTTCGAGAACGGACAGGAACGACTTCCCGTGAAACTCGATCGCTTGCGGTTTCGCCGCCTCGACGAGCTTCCCCCGGTTCTCGTCCGGCACGACCGGCGGACCGAGCGCCTTCACCCCGCACCACTCGAGGACCGTGGGCGTGATGTCGGCCCACGTCACGAGCGCGTCGCAGGCGATCCCCTTCTTCTTCCGGTCCGGGTCGCGGACGACGAGCGGCACGTTCATCCCCGCCTGGTAGAGCGTCGTCTTCGCGCCGGGGAAGGCGGGGCCGTTGTCGCTCAAGAAGATCACCAGCGTGTCGTCCGCGTGGCCGGTCGCCTCGAGCGCATCGAGCAGCGCGCCCAATCCCTGATCGGCCCGCGAGATCGACTGGTAATACTCCGCCAGCTCCTCGCGGACCTCCGGCTTGTCCGGGAGCCAGTCGGGAACGACCACGTCCTCCGGCTTGTACCGCACCGGCTTGACCCCGGGATAGAAGTCCGGCTTGTCGTCCTGGTTCCCGAACTCGCCCGGTCCGCTGCGGTGTGGGTCGGCGGTGCCGAAGTAGATGAAGAACGGCTTGTCGCCGTTCTTCTCGATCCATGCTTCCGCGTTCCGCGCCATGCGGACGGCGTTGCGGGCCCCCTGCGTTCCCTCGTTGAGGTAATCGTCGAACCGGTACACGTACTCGGGAGCGAGGTGGTACTTGCCGATCGAGCAGGTGCGATAGCCGGCTTCGGCCAGCAGCACCGGCAGCGAGCGGACGCTCTCGTAGGTGCTGAAATGGTTGTAGCGGTGGGCGTGTCCGTAGTGCCCGGTGGCGTGGTTGTACAGTCCGGTCATCAACACCGAGCGGCTCGTGCTGCAGCTCGCGGTCGTGCAGTGCGCGCGGGTGAACCGCGTCCCCTCGCGCGCCAGCCGATCGAGCGCCGGCGTCTTGATCACCTTGTTCCCATAACAACCCGCCTCGAACCCCTGATCGTCGACGACCCACAGGACGACGTTGCGGTGCGGCTTCGGATCTCCCTCGGAAGGTTCTGCCGCGTGCGCAAACCGCGGACAAAAGCCGGATTGCCAGAGCAGCGCGAACAATGCCAGGCACGTCAGCGGCCGGATTCGATTCATCGCGAAATCCCTTGGAAATCCTCACGGAACGGTCGAGTCATCGCTCTGATCTCAACCACGAAAGACACGAACGGCACGAAAGGAATGACATCGCACCGCGAAGACTTGTGCACGTCGATCGAGTCATTGCATTTCAGTTCGTGCTGATAACGCCAAAAGTTTTCTTCTTCTTTGCGATCCTTTGCGCTCTTTGCGGCTTTGCGTCGACAATCGAACTTCGGTTGCCGCTTTCCCCGCGCTGGGTTTTTCGTGCCTTTCGTGGTTCAACGTGATATCAGTGATCCGCGGCGCGGAGTTTCGGCAACAGGTGCTCCGCGACGCGCGCGACGTAGCCGCCGCTGTCCGGCTTGACCGATTCGACGGCCGCGCGCGCCGTGCGGGCTTGTTCGACGGGGAGCGCGTCGAGGGCGTTCATCGCCAAGAGCCGTACTTCCCCCTGCGAATGCCCGAGCGCCTCGGTCAGCGTCTTCACCGCGCGATCCGGATCCCTCAGACCGCACAGCGCGTGCGCCGCGGCGACCCGCACGCTGGGAGACCCGTCCGCGAGCGCCCGCTCGAGCGCGGGTTTCGCGGTCGCCGCGTCCTGTCCCAATCCGAGCAACCCGAGCGCCGCGCGATGCCGCACCGCGACGCTCTCGTCGGACAGCGCGCGAACGAGTTCCGCCACGCCCTCCTTTCCGCGGAGGCCGAGATCGCAAACTTCCTGGAGCCGCTCGATCGGCAGCAGCGTTTCGTCGTCGCGGACCGCGGCGTAGATGCCGTCGTCCCCCGCGTGCGCGACGAGTTCCGGCTCGGGCAGGAAGCCGGTGTCGCGGATCTCCTTCTGCCACGTCCGCAGCGCCCCGCGCATGCGGGCGAGTGTCTCCGCGCGGTCTGGAGAACCGGCGAGGTTGTCGAGCTCGTGCGGGTCGCGTTCGAGGTCGTACAATTCCTCGGGCGGACGCGACGGGGCCATGAAGCGGCCCTGCGCCACGTCGAGCATGCCGGCCGCGTGCAGCCGGCGGAGCTCCTTCATCGTCGCGTTGCGTTCCGCGTATTCGAGGTGCATCGCGTACGGCAAATGATGGTCGTAGTTGCGGATGTACTTGAACCGCCGGTCGCGGACCGCCCGCACGAAGTCGGTCCGCTCGTCCATTCGGTCGCGGGCGGCGAACACGTACTCGCGCGGCTTCCCCGCGTTCTCGCCGAGGAAGGCGGTCCCCTGCAAATGCCCGGAGACCGGCACTCCCGCGAGCGACAGCGCCGTCGGCGCGAGATCGACGAAGCTCACCAGCCGGTCCTCCACCGTCCCCGGCTTCACGCGGCCCGGCCAGCGGACGAGGAACGGCACGTGCAGACCGGAGTCGTACACCCACCGCTTCGCCCGCGGCAACCCGTCCCCGTGGTCCGAGAAGAAGAACACCACCGTATCGTCCGCGAGCCCGGCGTCGTCCAGTTCCTGCAACAACTCGCCCGCCCGCCGGTCCATCGCCGCGACGACTTGATGGACGCGGGCCAGGTCCCGGCGGACGGCGGGCGTGTCGGGATAATAAGGCGGGGCGGCGACCCGCGCCCGCAGTTCCGCGGGCGGATCGCCTCCCCAGATTTGCGACTCGTGCGTGCCGGTGAGGTTGAACACGGCGAAGAACGGCTGGCCGCCCCCGCGGTTCTTCCAGTGCGCCCGGCCGCTGCTCTCGTCCCACGTCTGCCGGCGATGCTGGAAGTTATAGTCGGTCTTGACGTTGTTGGTGCAGTAGTAGCCGGCCTGGCGGAGATATTCCGGAAAGCAGCGGACGAACTCCGGCAGCTTCGCGTTGGAGCGCATGTGCTGCGAGCCGAGCGCGCACTGATACATGCCGGTGATGAGGCACGACCGGCTCGGCGCGCAGACCCCCGCGGTGGCGAACGCGCGCCGATACCTCGCCCCCTGCTCGGCGAGCCGGTCGAGGTGCGGCGTCGTCGCCGCCTCGTCGCCGTAACAGCCCAGGTGCGGGCCGACGTCCTCGCAGGTGATCCACAGGATGTTCGGCCGGCGGGGCGAGTCGTCGGCGCCGCGCGCGGGGGCGAATGGAAGCGCCGCGAGGAGGACGACCGCCACGGTCGTCCTCCGTCGAGCGTCGAACCGTTGAGACGTCTCAGCTTTCATTTCGGGATCGATTCAGGTGATTTCCCGGTTCGTTGCAGCCCGCAGCGGAAGTTTTGATGTTGCGCTATTTCGTGGCGATACCGTCATTCCCGCGAAGGCGGGAATCCAGTTCCTTCGCCCTCGGCGCATCTGCTGGATGCCCGCCTTCGCGGGCATGACGCGCATAGGCGGCCCGGCTGCCCATCGCCGGCACGTCTTCCCGCAATGGTTGAAAGTCGAAAACAGCGCAACATCAAAAAGCGCAACGATGGGAGAATCGACTCCAGCGGTGTCCATTCGAAAAACATCGCGCCGCATCCGCGAACCTCTCTCGCTGGCGCGTCGGGCTTGTGTGAATCTCCAGTCATCAAAAGATCGGGAGCAGGAACGGCTTGAGGGCCGTTTCGTCATCGTCGATCTCCGGCACCGCGGCGTCGTCGGGATCGACCGGGAGGGGCTTGGCTGCCGGAATCGCGCGCAAGGGGACGGGCGCTCCACCAGGGGGGCCGAACTCCCGCAGCATCATGTTGTACCGCACCGCCCCCATCAGCACCGAGACCTTCGCCATCCAGCCGACCCCCTGCTGGAATGGGATCCCGTCGTCGCGCTGGAACAGCAGACCATCCTTCCGCCGCACGGCGAACGAATTGCTCGGCTGAATGTACGGCAGCACCGCCCGCGCGGATGGGAGCGAGAACACATCCAGCTCGAAGCGGTCTCTCTGCATCTCCGACGCGATCAACTGCCCGAACCAGGGAGCGAGCGCGTACAGCGCGCGAACGATCGCCGGCGAATCGAGATAGGAGACGCCGATCAATTCTCCTTCGGGAATCGCGGAAGGGCGCCAGCTCGCCCTCCGCTCCCCTTCCTTGCCTTCTCCGGCGAGAAACCGCAGATGCGCCTTGATCCCCTGCGGGTGCAGGGCGACGAGCAGTTGCTTGTCCGTGACGCAGAACGCCGGGGCGAAGGGCACGTCGTCCCCGACCGTGTTCACGTAGTAGATGGTCCGGTCCAGGAACTTCCGCTCGGCGAGGAACACGGCCCGCCGCCGGTACCGCTCCCCCGTTTCGCCCGGCATGGCGGCGGCGAGGACTTTCATCACCTGCGAGAACGTCGCGTAGGCCTGCTGCGGATCGCGAACCTCGAGGCTCGCCACCGCCCCGGTGAGGAACAGCCCGCCGCCGCTCGGACAGTCGTAGATGGTCCAGACGTCGCCGAAGGCGGCGAACAGGTCCTTCTCCTTCACGCCGAGCTCCGTCTCGAGCTGGGCGATGATCGCGTTCAGGGTCTGGAGCGCGTCGGGAGCGGTCGAGCCGACCATCTCCCGCACCGCGGCGAGCGCCTTCTGCGCATCCAGACTGCCGACGGTCACGAAATCCGCATCGGCGGGAATCAGCTCGAAGTGCCGCGGCTCGATGGGCTTTCCCGCGGCGAGCGCGAGCAGCCCCTTCTCGCCGCCGTTCGTTTCGATGAACGTCCGCGTGCGGATGCGGCCTTCGACGAGCGCGGTGCAGGACGTGACGGTCCCCACCTGGTCGAGGCCGAGCGTCTCGGCCATCGCCGGGACGATCGCCCCGTCATCGCCGAGCGCCGCCCGGGCCGCTTCGAGGGCCGCTTTCACGTCGAGCCAGGAGACGCTGGCGACGCGATCCATCGCGATCCGCGCGAAGTCCTCCTGGAACCGCTTTTCGCCGGCGAGCCCCTGGGCCTTCCCCTCCAGCCCGGCGAGAACGGCGTCGAGCGTCCCTTCCCCCAGCGCCAGCACGAAGTGCTTTCCCTCGCGGTGCAGAACGAGCTCGACCCACGCTTCGGGGGGGAGCAGCTTGCGTCGCGCCAGCCCTTCCTCCCGGAGCGCGATCGGCAACACTTCGAGCAGCTCCGTCAACTCCTTGGCGAAAGCGTCCGCCTCGTCCCCCGCGTTGATGACGAGGGCCGCGCGCGCCCCGAGCGCGAGCGCCGCCCACGACGTCGGAGGGCCTCCGCCCTGATGCGCCTCGACCGCCTTGGCCCCGGCCGCGGCGTCGAACCGCAGCCACAGGCAACCGGCGTGAGTCAGGGCGGACCGAAACAGGACCGGCACCGTCTTGCCCGCGATCCGCTCTTCGGGCGAAGAGGAATCCTGCGTCTCCCGCTGGATTACATCGCGAATCGCCCGTTCGAGATCGGCCAGGAACTCGCGGACTTCCGGATCGGCCGCCAGTCCCTCCACGCCGAGCGCCCCCGCCTGGCCCGCGGTCCGTTCGGACCACTCGACGTACAGCACGCTGTTCGCAGGAGCAGTCCGCGCCAGCGCTTCGTCCCGCTCGCCCGGTGGCATCCCCAGGACGCCGCCCAGCGACCCGCCCATCGAGAGCAACACCAACAGTTCGAAGAAGCCTACGCCCATCATCGGACTCATCGAATCAGTCCTATTCGAGGTGCTGTCGATACGAACTCGGGAGACGCCGGGTTCCGTGCCGCGAAACGGCCATCCTAACCGTGCCCCGGCCTCGATTCCAGACGCCGGACCGGCGAAATCCGCCGATTCCGGCATCCCCGCAACGGGCCGCTTTTTCTACACTTTTCGAACGGAGTCCGGCACGCGGCTGGAACTTTCAGCCCGCCGCAGCCGTCTGATATGGGATGGATCATTCGAGAGGACCGCGACGAGCGGTCCTTCGGACGGGCTGCCCCGCCCGCGGGTGGGGCGGGGTTCGACGCCCCGAAGTATTTCGCGCGAGCGATTTCGATGAACGACCGCACCAATCCTTTCTCCGAGCTGCTCTCGGCCTGGCACGACAGCGAGGCGACCGACGCCGAACGCGCCGCGGTCGAACGGATGCTCGAGGAATCCGGCGCAGCGCGAGAAGAGCTCGACGACTTCGCCGCGATCGGCCGGCTGCTGCGGGAGTTGCCCGCCGAATCGTTGCCGCCGGAATTCCGCGCGCAGGTGCTGCACGCCGCCGAGCGGTCGATGCTGCTGCCGCGGGACGAAGCGGCGGCGCCGCGGCGCGGTCCGCGGGGCGCGGCATGGGCCGGACTCGGCGGACTGTTGGCGGCGGCCGCGGCGGTGGTCCTCGCCGTCGTGCTGCTGGAGCGACCGCCCGCGGACGAGCAATTCGCGACCCGCGGACCGGAAGCGGAGTCGAGCGACGGCGATCGCGACGCATCCGATCTGCCAGCCGACGCCGTCGTCGCTCGGAAGGAATTCGAATCGCGCGAGGAGCGCATGGCCGATCGCGGCCGCGACGCCGTCGATGCGTTCGACGCCGAGGGGGCGCCCGCCGTCGCAGAACCCGGCCCGGTCGCCGACGCGCGTCGCGTCGACCGGACGGCCGAGCGTGCGGCCGGTGTCGCGGGCGGGCCGGCGAACGAGGCGCTCCCGCGCTCCACAACCGTTGCGCCCAGCCTCGAATTTCAGAACAAGGAACTCGCGGAGGCGCTTGTCGGCCAGGTGGTCGAGGCGCTCGACATGAACGGCGAGCAGATCTTCGTGGTGCGGCTGACGGTCGTCGACCGCGAAGCGGGGCTCGATGCGGTCCGGCTGTTGCTCGCCCGGCACCGCATCCCATTGCAGGAAGTGGCCCACGCGCCGCTCGAGGCGTCGGCTGCGAACGATGGACGCCGCGATGGCCTTGTCGCCGGCGAGGCGGACGCCCTGCGCGGCGAAACGGAGATGCTCGAGGCCGTGTTCGTGCAGGCCAGCACCGCGCAGTTGAGCGCGGTGCTCGACGAGTTGCACGAAGTCGCCAGCGTCCGCGACCTGTCGGTCGAGGCGCCGATCGCGCTCGCCGGACTCGACCTCGCTGCGCGGCGTCGCGTCGTCTCGGAACTGAAAGTGCAGGACGGCCGCGGTCGACGCGAATCGTTCTCGCCGGCAGCGGCTGCCGCGGCGGAGCGCGCTACGAACGGGGGCCCGGAAGAAGGTTTCGGCGCTGCGGTCCCGAAACCCGCGGCGAACGCGCCTTTGCCGGTCCGCCCCGGTTCGCGATCCGCCGCCGATGATTCGCCTTCCGCCACAGCCGCCAAATCGTCGCGGGATGACAAGGTCCCGTCGTCAAAGGATGAACAGGAAGCGGCCCGAGGGGTCACGCAGGCGACGGAGGACTCCGCCGCAGTCGCGCGCCAGGTCTCTCCCTCTCTCTCGCGCCAGTTGTTGCAGGGCCGCGATCTCGGCCGCGACAAGGCTTCGATGGCGCGGGAAGCGGCCGCAGTGGCGACCGATGCCGACGCCGCCCCGTCCGCGGCCCCTGTTGCGCGGGCCCCGGTCGCGCCGGGGCGAGCGGGGTGGAAGACAGTCCCGCACAACCTGCAAGTGCTGTTCGTGCTGGTGAGCGACAAGGGACGCGGCACGGCGCCAGCGCCTCCCGCGCCCCCGCAGGCGGTCCCCGCCGACCCGGCGGCGGATGCCGATGACGGGGCCGCGTAGGTGGTGCGTTTCGGAAAGTCGGTGGAGTTCCCTGTGTGGCCGGGGCACAGGCTTTGCGTGCTCCGGCTGGTTGCCGGAATGGCGAATCGCCGGGCGAATCATCCGGCCCGACCCCAACGAACGGCGTTTCCACGGCGTAGGAATGACTGCCGACGCCGGCGGGGACGTCCGACCGATGATTCTGATGACCGAACGGGAAACCCGCTCCGCGGAGAGCGTTCCGGCGGGGGCCGCGCTGAGCGACGCCCGTCTGGTGGAAGATGCGCGCCGTGGCGACCAGCAGGCGTTCGGGGAGTTGGTCCGCCGCTACGAGCGCCGCGTAGTGCGGGTGATCCGGCGGTTCGTCCGCGACCGCGACTTGGCCGACGACTTGGCGCAGGAGACGTTTCTGCGGGCCTATGAAAAACTCGATCAGTTCGATCCCTCCCGGCGGTTCGGGCCGTGGCTGTTCCGGATCGGCGTGAATCTGACGTTGGACCATCTCCGCAAGCGAAAGCGCCGCGGGCGGTTCGCGTTGTTCAGCGAAAAGACGAGCGGCCCGCCCCCCGACCCGGGGATCGCGGACCCGCGCGAGCGACGGGAATTGAACCAGGAAGTGCGGGCGGTCCTCGAACGGGTCCCCGAGAAATACCGCACCGTGCTGGTCCTGCGGGACCTGGAGAACTTTTCGACTTCGGAGATTGCCGCTATTCTCGACCGGAAGGAAGCGACGATTCGCTGGAGGCTGGCCGAGGCGCGGCAAAGATTCAAGGGCCTCTGGCTGAAACGGCAGGAGCGGACGCCTCCCGGCGAATCCGCGTCCGCCTTCGAGGCCGAAGCCTGATCCATCACGAGCGGGAACGAGCAATGCACTGCAAGCGGGCAAGAGTCGAAATCGCGTTGTGGGCGGGAAACGATCTGGACGCCGTCTCCATCGGACGGCTGCAACGGCATCTCGCGACGTGTCCCTGCTGCCGCGATCACTGGCGGGACATGAAGTCCAGCCTGCGGGCGCTGCACGAATCGAGCGACACGTTGGTCGAAACCGCGGGAGAGGGCGCGCGGCCGGAAAGCGTCTGGCCGGCCGTCGCGGTCCGTCTGGCGGCCCCCGACTTTCGAGGCCCCGCCGGGCGATTCAACGGCTGGGTCCCGGCGATCGCCGTCGCCGCGATCTTTCTCGCGATGGTCACGCTCGCCAACACGGCGCGGCGTCCGGCGACGTACGGCGAGATGTATGGCTCGCCGTACGCGATTCCAGTGCAGAACGTCGACTGGCAACTGTTTCCGGGGCCGGCCAGGCGCGCAGCGGGAATTCGTGATTTTCACGACGAGGAGTCGCCGTCGGTCCCCCGGGCGCCCCTTGGTCCGCCGGCGCGCATCGAATTCCCGACATCGCGAACAAGCGATGGCGGCGAGTGGCAGTTGCAGTTCCCACAGCGCTGAAGGACCGAACGATGCCGCTTTTCGAATTTCGCTGTCCGCGGTGCGACTCCCGATTCGAGTTGCTCGTCCGCAACGGCGAGCGCCCCGCCTGCCCCGACTGCGGGGCGCAGGATCCCGAGAAGTTGCTGAGCGCCGCGGCGGCGCGCGTCTCCGGCACGAGCGCACTCTCCGTGGCCGGAGGCTGTCCCTCGACGGACGCTCCACCGTGCGGTCCCGGCTGTTGCCGTCTGTAGCGAGCCGACGGATATGCAGATCATCTCGGCCGGGAGCGGCCGCTGGCGGGACCCGGCGATGCGGATGCTGACCTCCGGGCAGCCCCGGAGCGTGCGGGAGACCGTCGATCCCGCGGAACTCGACGAACTGGAATTGGGCGGACTGCTCGCGGCCCTGTCCGGCAGCCGGTTGATCGGGGCGGCGCTCTTCGTGTTGCAGAGCGACCGCACGGGGCACGTGTGGCCCCCCGTGGTCGTCTCCGATCCCGGCGGAACTTCGTCCGCCGACGTGGCGGACGCGCTCCTTGCGGAAGTCGCCCGACGGCTCGACGCGGAAGACGCCTGGCTCGGACAGACGGTCCTCGAGCCGGACCGCACGGCCGATCGCGAGCATCTCCAGCGCGCCGGTTTCGGCCATCTGGCGGATCTCGTGCTGATGGAACGGCCGCTGGCGTCGCCGCTTCCGGATATCGATCGCGCGCGACTCGACGCGACCTGCTACGAGCCGGGCCGCAACGATGACCGCTTCGCGGGCTTGTTGCGGCGGACGTACGTGGGGACGCTCGACTGCCCGGGGTTGGACCGCTGGCGGACGCCGGAGGAGGCGCTGGCGAGTCATCGGCTGGCGGGGGAGTTCGATCCGCACCTGTGGCGGATCCACAGCCTCGCGGGAATCGACGTGGGGTTGTTGCTCGCCACCGCGCATCCGGCCGAATCCGCGCGGGAGATTGTCTACATGGGCGTGGTCCCCGAGGCGCGCGGCCGAGGTCATGGCCGGGCGATGCTGATCGATGCGCTGCGCGCGGCCCGTGATTCCGGCTGTGCGACGATCCGCCTGGCTGTCGACGCGGCGAACGTTCCGGCCCGAAAGCTATACGACGGGATGGGTTTCGTCGCGACGGGCGTGCGGTGCGTGCATGGCCGGCCGCGCGCCGGCGGCGGGCTTCGCGCGTAATCCACAGGCAGTGCGCAGCGGCGGCGCGGGGCGGAAAAAAAATTTCTGCGCGTTCCCCGATGGGATCGTCGGGGAATTCCGGGGATCCGCGCCCCGTCGATTTTTTCGCGTCGTGAAAAAGAAATCTTTACGTTTGACACGCGGCGGGCGGCGGGTAGGATCGGCCTCCGAGTGAGTGTTCGACGAGTGAGCGTCGAACGAAACGAGTGAGTCGCTTCTGCCCGCTCTCCGGTCAGCCGGTTCCGGCCGGCCGGGCATTCCGCTTTCTCTCCTTCGACGAAACCAGCAGCGGTTCCACGCCGAACCACTCCGCGAGGACGTGGCAACGGAGGCCTGTCCGTTTCCACGCGGGGACGTTCCCTCGCAGACACGGTGCAGACGCGGTGCGCGCTGGGGGGGTGGCAAGATGCAGCCCGGTCCCACGGCGATGGTGCAGCCGTTCTCTCTCTCCGAACCCGAGGTTCGACGCGCGATCGCCGATGGCGTCGGACCCCGCAACTTCGAGCACTGGTTCCGCGACAAGACGACACTCGAAATCCGCGGGGACGAGCTGATCGTGGGGGTCGCCAGCCCGTTCCTCTCGACCTGGATGCAGCGGCACTTCCGCGAGCCGGTAGGGCGCGCCGCGCAGGCGTTGCTCGGCCACGCGGCGCGGGTGGTGTTCCGCGTCGATTCCCGCGCGACTCCTCTCCGCGACACGTCGTCTTCGATCACGATGGCTCGTCGGGGGACCGCCTCCGACGCGCCGCTCGCGGCGCAGCAGATCGCGATCGCATCGCCCGCCCGCCCGCGGGCCGAGGAGCGCGACTCGAGCGGCGATCGCTCGGGGCGCGGGGTCCGGGCGCAGCATCCCGAGCGGCCGGCGCAAAACGAACGATCGGCCGCCGCCCCGAGCGGCGCGCGAACGGGCCGGCGGTTCGCCGATCTCGACGACTTCGTCGTCGGCGCGTGCAACGAGCTGGCTTGGACCGCCGCCGGGAAAGTCGCCGAAGCGCCCGGCGCGAGCTATAGTCCGCTGTATCTGTACGGGGCGGTGGGGAGCGGAAAGACGCACCTGCTGGAGGGGGTCTATCGCCGCGTCCGCCGCAGCTTCCCGGCGCTGCAGGTCACGTTTCTCACGTCGGAGGCGTTCGCCAACTATTTCACCGAGGCGCTCCGCGATCGCAGCCTGCCCGGCTTCCGCCACAAGTTCCGCACGGTCGACGTGCTGCTCGTGGACGACGTCGATTTCCTCGACGGGAAGCGGGCGATCCAGGAAGAGTTCCTGCACACCGTCAAGCAACTGGAAAGCCAGGGGCGGCAGATTCTGGTCGCGGCCGATCGGCATCCGCGGCTGTTGTCGCGGCTCAGCGACGAACTGACGACCCGGTTTCAATCGGGCCTCGTGTGCCGGCTGGAGCCGCCCGATCCGGAAACGCGGCGGCGGATCGTGCAAGTGAAAGCGGCCCGGCTGGAAGCGGAGATCGCCCCCGAGGCGCTCGATTTCATCGCCCAGCGGTTCCGCAACAACGTCCGCGAATTGGAGGGGGCGCTGAACTGCCTCGCCACGTGGCACGCCATCAGCCGCCGCCGCGTCACGCTCTCGACCGCGCGGCAGGTGCTCGCCGATCTCGAGCGGGACTGCGCCCGCGTCGTCCGCATGTGTGACATCGAAAGCGCGGTCTGCGCGTTTTTCGACGTCGCGCCGCAGGACCTGCGTTCGGCGCGGCGGCATCGCTCGGTCAGCCGCCCGCGGATGTTGGCGATGTACCTCGCCCGCAAGCACACGCAGTCGGCGTACAGCGAGATCGGGAACTACTTCGGAGGACGCAATCACAGCACGGTCATGTCGGCGGAGCGCAACGTCCGGAAGTGGATCGACGAGCGGACCACGGTCCGTGTGGGGGGCCACGCCTGGGGACTCGGCGACGTGCTCGAAATGCTGGAGCAGCAGTTGCAAGCGTGCTGAGGTTCATTCCCAGCGCACATTGGCTGGCTGGTTCACCGGGCCGTAGGCCGCCGGCGAATACATCGGCGGGGCGAACTGCTCCGGGAACTGCGGCCGGGCCGGGCCTCCGCCCGGCGCCAGCCGCGCCCGCTCCGTGGCGACCCGCTGCTGCAATTCGTTCATCCGCTGGTTGATTCGCGAAATCTCCGCCTGATACTCCTGCACGCGATGTTCGCCGTCGAGCGCGGGGGGCTGCGCGGAGTGCGGCGACGCGCCTCCTGCAGGCGGCGGACCGTTCGCGGGCGCAAGGCCCGGCCAGGGGGGCGGCGTCCGCGATGGATCGTACGATTCGGTTCGTGCAACGTGCATTCCGCTCAGCCGGCCGTCCGTTCCCGAGAACGCGGAGGGAGCGGGTCGATAGGCCGCCGCGTCGCTCTCGATCACGGGCAGCACCGCGCCCGGCCCGGCGCCGAGCCCCATGCGGGCCGCCGCCCGCCGCGCGACGTCGATCTCGCCGCCTCCCGGGGCGTGCGGACCGCCCACTGCCCGCGGATCCCGATTGCTCGAAGCCGGCGCTGCGAAACCCGCGCCGTCGCCGCGCGGCCACGGCGGCGCGGCGCCCTCCGCCGTCTGGTAGCCGGCGTGCGCCACGCCGCGGCCCTCATCGACCGCAGGAGATGGATGAGCGGAATCCTCGCGGGGCCAGACGTCCGATTGCGAATCGCGATGGTCCGAAGGAGCGATTCCACTTGCCGAAGCGAACGATCCGGGGCCGTAAGGCTCGCCGCGGCGGCGGGGAGAGATGATCGGCATTCGAGGCGGATGCCCAGTCGGCGAAGACTCGTCGGCGGTCCAGACGTCTGCAGGACCGGCGCCGGGGGGATAGCCGTTCGGCGAATAGGCTGCCGCATGATGGATTTCGCCGGGACCGTATCCCATCTGTTCCCGAGGCCACGGCTGCACGTATTGCGGGGCGCCGTTCCGGGACGGGGGGGGAGCGCCGAATTCTGGCCGCTGCGCCGCGGCCAGCCGCGTCTCGCCCCATTGGTCGTCGGCGAACCGCCGCTGCTGGCGGCCGGCCTCGTCGCGGAGGCGCTGCTCGCGCATCGCCGCGGCGACGGCCTCCGTCGTCGCGTTCGCGGGCAACAGCGGCGGGGAGGGACGGGTCTCGGTCGGGCCGCCCCACCCGTGCGGATGCGGGCGATCGGAAGAGGACCGGGTTTGCTCGCGGGCGAACGGCCCGCTCGGCGCGGCACCGGGCGTCGCGGCGGACGATAACAGTTGTGCCACGCGGTTTCGAGCATCCGAATCCGAAGTCGTGCGGCGGAACATCGCGTAGGCGCCTTCCGCGTCTCCCATCCGAGCATACAACATGCCGAGGTTGTTCGTCGCCCGGGCGTGCCCCGGTGCGACGTCGAGCGCCTGCATCAGGTAATGCTCGCTCTCGACGGGCCGAGCCTGGAGCAGATATGAATAGCCGACGTCGCTCAACAGATCCGGGTCGCGCGGCTTCCCCGCCAGCGCGACGAGGTAGTGCTCTTCGGCCGCGCGGAAATCGCCGCGCTGGTCCTCCAGGATTCCCAGCCGGTGTCGCGCCTCCGGATGGCGATCGTCGTGGAACAAGACCTGCCTGTAGAGCGTGCGTGCGGCCGCCAGATCTTTCCGCGCCGCGGCGGTGTGGGCCTGGTCGAGCAGCCGCGCGACCTCCCCCTCGCGAGAAGTCATGGAGCCGCGGCGGTCCGGCGCTGCTTCCAGACGGCCGTCGTCGCCGTGCAGCCGGGACGACCAGTTGGCGAAGGCGCTGGCGTCTTCGGGTTGCGGCTTGCCGCTCCAATCGAAGACGGGGTTGCGGCACCCGGCAAGCAACAACAAGGGGAGGGCGGCTGTCACGAACCGGGACACGTTCATGAGTCGACCGTTCCTGATTGGGCGAAAGGAGCGCGCTGGCTCGATGCCCCGCGAGAGAGATGCGGCGGGGCCGATCCAGCGAGGTGAGTCCGGCAATGGGGGCCGGACTATAGAGACTCGCCCGGAACGTGTCGAGACGGATCGGCGCTGCTATGGCCCGAAGCCGATTCCGCCTCCGCCTCCGCCGCCGAACCCGCCGAACGTGCCGGCGTTGTTGCCGAAAGTCCCGATGTTCCCGAAGTTCCCGCGGGTGTAGATGAAGCGGTAGTAGTCCGCCTCGGCTTCCTGCGAATTCAGGCCCTTGCCGTAGGCCGGGGCGACGATCGTCCGCTGGTCGGCATCGGGGTTGCCCATGTCGGCCAGGACTTGGGCGATGATCCGGCGGCGATGGGCGTCCAGCTCGGGATCGGCGTTGTTCTCCACGCGCTCGATGATGACGGGAAACGGAGCGCTCCGCATGCGGGCGGCGATCTCCAGCACGTGGTCCTTGCCGTAGGGGGTCAGCTCCGCCGTGTATCCCACGAACTCGTGGTCGTGCATGATGAAATCGGCGGCCTCGGCGTTGGCCTCCATCGTGTGGTAGTGCGCCCGGTTGACGCTCCCGAGCGGATACTGGTCGGGGATGGCGAACGAGCGGCACGCCGGCCAATGGACCCGCTGCCATTCGCACTGCAGATTCGGCTTCCAGCAGCCGGACAAGGCCGTCGCGGCGAAGGCGACCGCGGCCGGAACGATCCATCGCATACTGGGCAGGGTCATCGGAATCCTCGCTCGGAAAGTCCTCGGCGCGTCCAACGCGATGCGAGTTGCGGGTTCGCATCGACGGGCGCTGGTCGGCGGCGGTGCGCCAGAACTTAGTATCGGCCGCCGGCGCTGCGGTCTGTGCGGAACCTGTCGAAGTTCCGGTCTGTCCGAGTCGAAGCGGGGCCCGCAACCGGCGTGACTCTTCGCCGCCCGGCATCGACCGGCGGCGCGGGGAGCGGCGGCGCCGAATGTCCGCCGGCATCGTCGGGCACCGGGAACATCCGCCCGGGCGCCGGCTGAATCCCGTCATAGGGCGACGGATTGCCCGGCGACTGGAATGGACCCGGCTGACCGTAGTTCGGAACCGGCTGCCCGTAACCCGGCGCTGCGGGACCGTAACCGGGCGCCGGCTGGCCGTATGCCGGCCCTCCGGGCGTGGAACCGCCGGGCGCGGGGCCGAACTGCTGGGCCGGGCCGTATCCGGCGCCACCGGGCATCGCCGCACCATAAGGATTCGTGGGGACCGGCGCGTACTGCGGCGAAGCGGGGGCGGGATTGAACAGCGAGTAACCCACGTCGATCCCTCGGCCGTTCCCGCTGCCGTAGGGCGCGAGCTGGTAGTAGCCGACGTCGGGCGGCCCCTGCGTCATCGCGCGGAAGTAGAGACTGTGATCGTCGGGATGGGTGACTTCGAAGCCGGGGACCGGCGGCACTTCATCGGCGTCCATCGGCCGCACGATCTCGGGCGAGACGAGGATCAGCAGTTCCGTTTCGTCTTCGGTGGACCGCTTCGTATTGAACAGCGCGCCGCCGACCCAGGGGATTTCGCCGAGGAACGGGATCCGCGTGACTTCGGTGTTGGTCCGCCGCGACAGCAGCCCGCCGATGACGATCGTCTGGCCTTCGCGAAGCTGCACGGTCGTCTGCACCCGGCGGGCATCGACGCCGGGGATCCCGTTCACCGAATTGGCGGCGTTGAGCTGGCTGAACTCGGGAATGATCACCATGCGGATCAGGTCGCGATCGATGAGCTGCGGCGTGACGATGATCGACGTGCCGAAGCCCCGGAACGTCGTCGTCTGCCCCTGCGCGCCGTTGACCCCGAGGATGGTCGGCACGGCGAACTCCCCCCCCGAGAGGAAGCTCCCGGAATGGCCGCTCAAGATGGTGAGGACCGGCTCGGCGAGGATTTTGGCGGTGCCGTTCGATTGCAGCCAGTTGACGAGCACGTTGATTTCGCCGTTCTCGAACACGCCGGTCAGGGTGGCGGGGACGCCCCCCAGCGACGACGAGACGAGGTGCCGGCCGCTGTTGAACAGCACGCTCCAATCGACCCCCATCTGCCGCAGTTGCGACCGGTTCAGCTCGGCGATGCGGACGCGGACCATGATCTGCGACTCGCCCGGCACTTCGAGCATGTTCACGATCAGCGAGGATCCGAGGTCCCAGGCGTTGATGGCGTTCGTGTCGGCGCCGAGGGCGGCATCATTGATTTGCAGGATCGGCTGAGGTCCGGCCAGGCTGCCGAGCTGGTTGATGACCTCCCCGCGGACGATCTGCAGGATGTGCGCCGCCTCTTCGGCGTCGCGGGCCTGACCCTTGACGACGATCTTCTGCGAGAGCGGGATGAGGTAGACCTTGCTGTTGGGAAACAGCTCGGCGATCTTCCGCTCGAGGCGCCCGTAATCGACCCGCTTCTGGTCTTCGATGCTCGGGTCGCGAATGACGGTGACGTCGTGGATCAACGGCTGTGCGCTCCCGTCGAACCACACCGTGAGCGTCGTCGAGCCGAGCGCGAGGCCGATCACCGCCACCTCGGTCGGGCTGTACTGCACGACGTCGATGATCGACGGATCGGCGATGGCCATCCGCACCACGTTGCTCCGCGTCACGACGAGCTGACTGCGGCGGTGGATGATCTCCAGGTCTTCCGTCGCCTCGGGCAAGGCCACGATGCGGTGGTCGAGCGGCCTGTCGAGTGTGTTCTGAACCGGCCGCACGGCCCCCGGCTGGAACCGCTCGAGTAGTCGCCCGGCGGGCGCGCTCGATGCGGGGGGGGCCTGGAGCGGGAAGCGGTCGGACGGGAAGCTCTGGGCCGGCAATCCGGCCGGAGTCGCGAACAGGGCCGCCCACAGCGCCGCGAACCGGCGCACGGCTGCCAGCCGGCGGGCCGGGCCCGGAGAGCGAGAAACCGTGGTCTTGGACATCCGAAGCTGCTCCGTCGTGCACGGTGCCAAGTCGCTGAGGCCGCCCATTCATTCGGCGGGCGTCATCGGCCGCAGCGGTGCGGTCGGCGAGGCGCATCCGTGCCAGCCTCCACGCACCTGCGGCGTTGTGGTTGTATCGGTCGATCGGGTTGCAGGAATTGAACGGGAACCGCGGGTTCCCCCGGTTTTCACATCACCAGGCGAAATTCGTGTCGCGGTTCCAGACCGCGGGGCCGGGGAAATACCACGGCCGCCGGTAGCTGTAATACGGAAACCGGTAATGGCCGTAGTTCGAGTGGCGCTGGAAGCCCGGTCCGAAATGCGCCGCATACGGGTCTCCCGGCGCCCCGTAGCCGCCGCCGGGTCCTGAGTCCCATCCGCCGTAGCCGGGAACGTAGGCGGCATGGTGCGGAGCGCCGGCCATCGCGCCGTACCAATACTGCCGACCGGCTCCCGGGGCGCTGTAGTAATAAGGAGAGCCGATCCGCCCCTCGTATCCCCCCGGCTGCCAATATCCCGGACCGCCGGCGCCGTATCCGTCGGCGACGATGTGTGCGCCGGGGGCGCCGATCGCCACCGGCGGCACCGCCCCATGGGGGGCGTCCCGCGAGCAGCACTCTGCGCAAACGACCGCGGGCAGGGCGAAGGCGAACGCGGCGGCGAGCGCCGACCGGGACATGGAAGAGATGCTCTTGGTCATGTTCAGTCTCTCGGGCTGGGACGAAAAATGGTGGCCTCACATGTCACTGGCTTCGAGTCCAAGCATTTCAGCCCGCAGCGCAAGCAAGGGAGAATCGCCCCGCGGCCGCATCGCCGCACGTCGCCGGCCGGTCCGGCGGTTCTCCCTCGCTCGCGCGTCGGGCTGGTTTGCCATCTCCGATGCCGAAATCTCCGGCGTGACGCGGCGCTCGGGGCGGCGAATCCGCGTCGTCGCGGCGGGCATCCTACGAACATGCCTCACGGCGGGCGCAAATGAAGGAGAATTCGCCGTCGCCGGGAGAACGCGGCGCTGCCGCCGCCCGGGCTGACGAATCTGCCGGTCGCGCCGATTCCGGGATTTCTGCCGGAGAATTCACAGAGACGCCTCCCGCCGGCCGATACATTCTCACGAGAGCGCATGCGGACTGCGCGGACGAATGAGTGTCTCTACGGAGAGGTCGAGCGATGTCCAGCGGAGTTCTGGCCGCGGCAATGGCGGTGGCCCTCGGCGCGGGACCGTACGCCTACGAGACCTACGGCGAATATCCCGCCGAGATGGGTGCGATGGAAAGCTATGGCGAGGCGCCGGTCGGCGGGTTCGGCGGCGGCTACGGCGAGCAACTATATCCGTACGACTCGCCCGACGCCTGGCAGCACGGCTACTTTCAGGAAATCCCCGCCTATGGCGGGTTCAATGCCTTCCGCCCGTACAACTACAAGCACGTGCTGTCGCAGTCGCAGGCCGCCGGCGGTTGGGGGATGGCCCCCAATCTGCCTTACTCGCAGCAGTTCTGGCACCGCTACCACGATCAGGCGGCGATGAAACAGCACCTGTCGCGGATCGGCGCATCGGAGTACACCGCCGAACTCGCCCGAATCCGCGCCCAGCACGACTTCGCCGTCCAGCAGAAGCTCGCCCAGCAGCCGCAGAGTCTGAACCCCAACGCCCCCGCGCGGCTCCACGAGCCGTGGCAATCCGCGCCGCTTGCCGGATCCCAGCAGGTCGATCCGGCCGGCTACCAACAGCCGGGCCGCATCGACGACCTGCAGAACGAGATCCGCCGCCAGGCGCAGCAATTGCAAGCGCTCCAGCACGCCATCGAGCGCGAGCGGCAATTCCAGGCGCAGCCCGGCTACCAGTTCCAGCAGCCGATGCGCAACCGCTGACCGTCAGGCGAGCGCCCGCCCCGTCACCGCCTGGAACTGCTCGCCGAGATAGGACCGGTACACGTCGGCCGGCTCGACGATGCGGCACCCTCTGGCGCGGGCCTCCTCCAGAAAGCCCGTGTCCCCAGGCATCGCGTTGAGGTCCATCACCGTCATCGGCGGCCGCATCAGTGCGGGGTTGACGGTCCCGCGGCGGTGTCCGGCGGCAAGACCGGGATCGGCGATGACGACCACGTCGGCCAGCGTGTCGTACAGGTTGTTCCACGAGACGTGCCGGCCGTCGAACTGGTGCGCGAGCCTGGCCGCCTCTCCTTCATCCGGCGCGGTGACGGCGAGGGTCCCTTTACGTTTCTGGATTCCGTAGCACAGACTCTCCGCGAGTCCGCCGGTCCCGAGCACCAGCACGTTGCGGCGTTCGAGCGCGTGCGCCGTCGGATCGCCCGTTCCGACCGTCGCTTCCAGCGCCTTGACCGCGTGCTTCCACAGCACGGCGTAGGCGTGCCAGCCGTCCGCACGCTCCAGCAGAAAATCGGCCGAGTGCGTGCGGCGCGCGATTTCGTCGACGTGGTCGGCCAGCGGAAGCAACGCCGGACCTTGCCGCGGCTCGACGAATAGCGCGTGGATCCCCAACTTCTTCAGCGGCTGCGGCATGTTCTCCGGCCGGCCGGGGTGCAACGGCAGGCAGCGGGTCGGCAGGTCGTGCCGCTGAAATCCTGCGTTGAGCGTGCGGATCGTCTGCTCCTCGCGATCGCCGAAGCCGACGATCCCCACGAACCGCGTCTGCGGCCCGATCGCCGCGGCGTCGTAGACTTCCTGCAGGTCGAACAGCGTCGCCTGACCGTCGAACAGCCGCATCCCCGGCTCGAGCGCGGCATACACCCACGGCGCGCCGTAACGGAGCCCGAGGATCGTCAGCATCCGACCCGAGGCCCCGAGTCCGACGCCGACCACCGGCTTGTCGCGCTTCTTCGCGATCGCGGCCAACAGCGTCCACGCCTCCTCGAGCGTCTCGGTGGGACAAGCCAGCTTGACGACGTCAGCATCCAGCTTCGCGCACTGGGCATACCGCGCGTCGAGATCGGGGGGCCGGCCTTCGAGCTGAGTGAAGCTGACGACGCGCTGCGTCTTTCCGAAACGGGGGACCTTGCCGGCGATATCGTGCTCCAATTCGACATAGGCCGGTCCCGCCACGATCGCCTGACGGAGCAGCGAGAGCCGTTGCTCCTCGGTCCCGCGATAGCGCCCGCCCTCCTGCGGCCGGCGGCAGGAGACGATCACCGGCCGCGACACGCCGGCCAGCATTTCGCCCACGTCCGGCTCCTTGATGAGCTGGTCCAGGCACAGCTCGACGAGCCCGCCGCGCTGGGCGGCGTTGACGAGGTCGATCTTGGCCAGCTTCCGCGATTGCGGAGTCACGGAGACGCAGAGCATGGCGGCGGTCCGCGAGTCGGAGGTTCAGTCGAACGCCTTGCGACATTCTGCTTCCGGCGACGACGCAACGCAAGATCGCCACGGTGTTCGACGCTCCGCGCTCGCTTGGACTCCGCGCGCCGTTCCCGCTACAGTCGTTCCATGGCGCAATCGATTCCCTCTCCACTCCCCGCCGCCGGCACGCCTCCCGACTGGTCCCGCCTCGGGCCGGAATTTCGCGCGCTGTGCGAGGTGATCGCCCGGCTCCGCGGGCCGGACGGTTGCCCGTGGGACCGCGTGCAGACGCTCGACACGATCAAGCCGCACACGCTCGAAGAGACCCACGAGCTGCTCGAGGCGATCGACTCCGGCGACGACGCGGCGATCGTCGAAGAGCTGGGGGACGTCCTGTTGCAAGTCCTGCTCGACGCGCAGATCGGCGCCGACGAGGGGCGGTTCGATCTCGTGCCGGTCGTCGAGGGACTGAAAGCGAAGCTCGTCAACCGCCACCCGCACGTGTTCGGCGACGCCGAGGCCCGCACCGCCGCCGACGTCGTCCGCAACTGGGAACGCGTCAAACAACAGGAGAAGCCGCGCGAGTCGGCGCTCGATGGCCTGCCCGCCGGCTTGCCGCAGCTCGCCCGCGCCGCCCGGCTGACGGACAGGGCGGCCCGCGTGGGGTACGACTTTCCGCACCGCGCGATGCTGTTCGACAAACTCCGCGAGGAGATCGCGGAGTTGGTCCACGAGCTGTATCCCGCCGGCGACCAGCCCGACATCCCGGCCGCCGTGGACATGGCCCCCGTCCCGGACGAGCCGATCGACGACCCGGCCCGGCAGGCCCGCGTGGAGAGCGAAATCGGCGATATCCTGTTCGTGATCGCCAACATCGCCCGCCGCTGGAAAGTGAACCCGGAAGAAGCTCTCCGCAAGAGCAACGCCAAGTTCGCCCGCCGCTTCCGCCACATCGAAAAAACATTGAAGGAACGAGGCGGGAGCATCCGCGAGTCGAACCTCCTGGAAATGGAATCGCTCTACCAGGAAGCGAAACGGTTGGAGCGAAAGGATCTCTGAGAGAGTTGGAGGTACCAGTTGAGGAGATTCCGTTGGGGTCGCCGCGAAACCGCAAGCGTCCACCCACTACCCACTACCCACTACCCACTGAAATGTCCGGTTCCGAGTTTCAGTTGATCGAGTGGCTCCGCGCGCGGGTCGGACGCGATCCGCGGGTGCCGGTCGGCATCGGCGACGACGCCGCCGTGATCGCCCCCTCCGCCGGAGCGGCGGGGCTCGTCGCGGTGGACATGCTCATGGAAGGGGTCCATTTCACGCTTCCCCCCGCGACGCCACGCGACGTCGGGCGGAAGGCGCTGGCGGTCAACCTGAGCGACATCGCCGCGATGGCCGGCGTCCCGACGCTCGCGGTGGTCGCCGTCGCGTTGCCCCGCGCCCGCGGCTACGAGTTCGCTCAGGAACTCCACCGGGGACTTCACGAACTCGCCCGCGAGTTCGACGTGGCGCTGGCGGGGGGGGACACGAACGTCTGGGACGGCGGGCTGGTCGTCGCCGTGACGGTCTTCGGCGAAGCGACCGCGCGCGGCCCGGTCCTCCGCGGCGGCGCGCGGCCGGGGGACTGGATCCTCGTCACCGGCGCGCTCGGCGGGAGCCTGGCGGGCAAGCACCTGTCGTTCGTCCCCCGCGTCCGGGAGGCGCTGCGGCTGCATGAAGCGGCTGGTCTCAACGCGATGATCGACCTGAGCGACGGACTCGCCACCGACCTGCACCGCGTGCTCGACGAGAGCAAAGTGGGGGCCGTGCTCCGCGCGGAGGCGATCCCGGTTTCCGACGCCGCCCGCGCCGCCGCGGACGGCCGCACGCCGCTCGAGCACGCGCTCGAGGACGGCGAGGACTTCGAGCTGCTGTTCACGCTCGCGGAAGAAGACGCCCGCCGGCTCCTCGCCTCGCCGCCGATCGAGCTGCCGCTTGCGCACATCGGCGAGATCACCACAGGCAGCGGCTGCGAGTTGATCGACACGGACGGAAAGCGGAGAGCGCTGCCGCGCGCCGGTTGGGAGCATGCGTTCTGATCTCAGTCGGGCCGGCTCCGTGCAATGTCCCCCAAGGGGTTCCGGCCTCAACGGATTGCGTCGGCCTGTCGGCCGAGGTAAGGTGTCCACGGTGAACCCGTCGCAGTGAATCCTGTTCTTCAAGAAGGGAGACTTCGATGAAACGTCGCCTGATGACGGCCTTGAGCCTGAGCGTTGTGCTGGTCGCGGGGACGGCGGTCGGGGCGGATGGGTCCGCTCCTTCCTCTCCGGAGCAGTTCGCGAAGTTGCACGCGACGATCAAGCGGCAATCCGGCGAGGCCCGCTACCTGGAAATCGACTGGTACCCGAGCATCTGGGAGGCCCGGCAGAAGGCGGCCCGGGAGGGCAAGCCGCTGTTCATCTGGGCCGGCAGCGAAGGCGCTCCGTCGGCCGGCTGTTGAAACGCCGGACGCCTGGGCCGGTCGGCCCAGACCTGGTCGGATGAAAACATCGCTTTGATCCGCGAGCACTTCGTCGCCGTCGCCGTGCCGACGCAGGTTCGCGGCGGAAAGTCTCCCGAGGCGGAGTTCATCCGCGCCTGCGGATGCCAGTGGGTCACCTCGGCGGGGTACATGGACGTCGTCACGGCCAGCGGGGCCCACTTGGGCGGTTTCCCGTCGCAGAAGATTCTGGACGAGTTCCGGAAGCTGCCCGAAGAGAGCCGACGCCCCAACGGCGGCCAGATCGCGGACCTGAAGCCCGGCGAGTCCGCGGTCCCGACGCCGCCGGAGAACGGTCTGATCCTCCGCGTCCACACGCGCGCCATGGCGCGGGACGGGGAAGGGGGCTATCGCGCGGTCACGGTCGAGGACTATCCTCTCGTGAAGGGGGACGTCGCGCATTTCGACTGGCTGAAGAGCTTCGGCAACTTCGGGCCGAACGTCGATTCCATGTGGCTGACCGAGGACGAATGGCGCGCCCTGCTCCCGGCCGAGCCCGTCACGGGCGAGCGGCGGGAGGTCGATCCGGCAGTCACCGAGCGGCTCGTCCGTTTCCATCTCGTCCCCCACAAAATGGTCGGCGGGGGCGGTGGCTGGAGCAAGGCGCACGTCAACAAGGCGAAGTTGACCTTGATCGTGGACGAGGTCACGAAAGACCGGGTGCGCCTGCGGGCGGAAGGCTTCGCCCACATGGGAAGCACGTACGATGTGGCGACGGCGACGTCCCCAAACGGTCCCCTCGGCCACGGCTACGAGGCCCCGCTGCACGGCCTCCTCGAGTACGACCGCGCCAAGGACGAGTTCACCCGCTTCGATCTGATCGCCCTGGGGGACATCTGGGGCCGCTGGGGCGATGCCAATGGCAAGAGCATGGGGGTCGAACGGGCCGGCCGGAACCCGATCCTCATCGCGTTCGAGTTGGCGACCGGAGACTCGCCCACCAACCGGATCCCCCCCGGCGGCTGGGGCTATTACCTGGACCTTGGCTACTTCGCCAACCGGGAGTGAACGGCCCCCGGGCCGTGATGCGATCGCGTACGAACGCGAGGACACGGAATCGTCCGGGGCGCACGGACAAGCGCCCCCGCGACGATATCCGGTACGCCACCGCGCGCCGCCCGGTCTTTCGAGCCGGGGTGTCGCCCGCGATCCGCAGCGCTTCGCGGACCCGCACCGCGACCGCCGCGCCGATGGGTTGCTCGTGAAATCCCATGAGCCGTCCGTTGAAGACCGAGCCGCGACCGTCAGGGAGCGGTTGAATCCGGCTGCACTCGCCGCGAAAACCGCTCCCTCACGGTCGCGGCTCCATCGCCGACCTGTTTTTCGACGGGCTGAAATCGCGACGAATCCCATTCGCCCGACGCGCGAGCGACGGAGCGGCGCGGACGTGTCCGGACGATCCGGCCACGACGCTACCGCGATCCCTGGGAAGCAACTAAGCTGACCGCTGTCGTCGCGGCCCGATGCCGGGAAAAATACGGAGAGTCATGATGCACGCGCTCGCCGCCGCTTTGATGCTTCTTCCGGGCGCCCTTTCCGCCCCCGGCCCGATTTCGGATCCGGGGCTGATCCCGACCCCCCAGTACTTCGAGCGGCTGAAGGGGGATCTCCTTCTGGACGGTTCGCGTCCGGTGGCGATCGCCGTCGGGGAAAAGCCGGATCCGAAAATCTCACTCGCGGCCGAACTGGTCAAAGCGGAGCTCGAAGCGAAGGAGGCGCGGCTCCGGGGCCGGGTGACGATCGTCCCCCAGGCCCAGCCGGGCGCGGTCGCGATCGTCCTCGCGGACGCGTCGGGCGGCCTTCCGCCCGAAGTGCGGCTGAACGTCCTCGACGAGCAGGTGCTGGCACGGCACTTCGGACAGAGCTACGTCCTTCGAATCGACGGGGAAACGGCGTGGATCGCCGGACGCCCGCAGGGGATCCTGTACGGCGCGATGACGCTCCTCGAACTCCTGAAGGAAGGCGCGGGCCTCCGGCTCCCCGGCGTCTCCATCCGCGACTTTCCGGACTTCGAATACCGGACCGCCGCCCGGTACATCATGAACGGTGAGGTCAACCGCTGGTGTCTCGACCGAGGGCAGGGGCTGGAGGCCTACGAGGCGCTCGTCCAGCGCAAGCTCGACCTGTGCCTGCGATTCAAGATCAACATGGTCGTCTTCGACGGCTTCGGCTGGGGACTCAAGGAGCGCTTCGCGGAGTACCCCGCCCTCATGCAGCGTCTGAACGCGCACGCGCGGGCCCGCGGGATCCACCTCATCTTCGGCGGCTACGGGGCCGGTTACGGCATCAGTTTCCAGAAGGGCCCGCTCTACGAGTCGACGACCTACCTGGGGCAGGTCCCCCTCAACCGCCGGAGTTATCCCGACGGTCCCACCTATCCCTGCATCGCCGAGCGCCGCTCCAAGGCGATCCGTGCGGGGGTCGACACCGCCCTGTTGGGGAGCTGCCGGTCGAACGACGAGCTGAACCGCATCAAGGCCGAGGAGCTGCGCGAGTTCGTGCGCGCGGTGGAGCCGGGGGCGCTCTACATCCATCACGAGGATTTCGGGGGAGTGAACACCACCGAGGCCTCCTGGAAGGTCCGCTGCGAACACTGCCGGGAGCGCTGGCCCAACGACGACGTCGCCGCGGCGGACGGCGGCGCGGGGGGCATCGGCCACGGATATTCGTGCCTGGTCCGCGCGGTGAACGAAGTCAAGAACCCCCGGACCGGCTACGACGCCTCGCGGGACTGCCTGATCCTCCTCACCTCCCCGGTCTACACGGCCGAATCCTCTTCGGAGGGATGGTCGCGGGCGCTGCGGCACTGGCAGAACGTGGGGCGCGTGCTCGGGCCGAAGACGTCCAACGTGCTCGTGGCCTTCCGGGAGGCCTTCCCCCTGGCCGCCGGGGGCGGCTCCTGGACGGAAAGTTTCAACCAGGCGATGCAGGACGCCGGGCTGGACCTGGGGCTGATCATGCTCGTCGCCGGGGGCGGGGAGAACTGGCTCAACGATTACCCGTTCGTGCCGGTGCCGGTCCTGAACTCCCTGTTCCTCGGCGCCCGGGCCAGCTACTTCTGGATCGGCGACGACTACGGGGAGCCGCAGTTTCTCCTCAACGCGGAGTACACGTGGAACGTCGCCTCGTCCGGCTTCTCTCCGGCGCCCCGATCGCCGCAGGAAGCGCAGGACCTGTGGCGGCGGCTGATCCACGACGAGGCGACGTTCGAAGAGCTTTACGGAGAGCGTGGATTTCTGAGGCGCGCCTGCGAGCGGCTCTACGGCGCGGCCGCCGCCGCGCCCATGATGAAGTACTTCCGCGAGCATCGCGTGGTCCCGCCGGCGCGGCGCGGCGGATATCTTCCGATGGCCTGGGACAAGGTGTACGCCACGCCGGCGCTCTGGCGATACCTCCTCGTCGATGCCGCCACCTGGGGGAAGGAGATCACGAACGAGACGTATCTCGAGCACGTGAAGCGGCTGCGTCTCGATCGCGGGGAGCTTCACGGGCGGCTGAAGCGGCAGTGGGAGCTGAAGCTCGAGGCGCTTCGCAAGGGGGAGGAATACCTGGAAGCAGCGCTGCGGTCGACGCCGAGCGAGCCCTCCCGAGACGACCTCGAGTTCTTGCTCGAGAGCACGCGGACCGCGGTCCCTGTGGCCGAGGCGTTGGTCGACTTCCACGAGTTCCTGCGGGGGAGGTTCGCGGGGAACGCGGAACGCGGACCGCAGGCGGAGCTCCTTCGTCGTGCGCAGACGCGGGCGAAAGAAGCCTCGACGATGGCGGAGAAGAACTTCCCGCGGGTGGTCGACCCGGCGGGGGCCGAGGTCGGGGTCGTCAAATCGCAGCTCGAGTCGCTGACCGCCGCGCTGGGGAAATGGAGAGATGCCGGCTTGTGACGACCATGCGTCCCTGCACGACGACTTCAACCTCGACTCGAATCAAGTCAAGGAAGTTCCGCAGCTGGGGCAGCGAGCGCGTCCCTTTTCTCCAGATGAGGTATTTGCGGGCTGCGCCGAATGGGTGCTTCAAGGAGCGAAAGCGCATCCAGGAGGCAGTCCCCGAAGCCATTCCGCCCCGCTTTTCTCCCCCTAATACAGAATCTCACAGCCAGGAAGTGCCGACCGCAAGCGAGCTGCAAATGCCTCATCAATATGGCTCTCCGCGAATCAGGTTGAGAATTGTGGTCGGGGCTGTCCGCAGGCGTCG